>NC_014961.1:0-328659 GCF_000186365.1 Desulfurococcus mucosus DSM 2162 | reverse complement strand
CAGCCTGGGTGTTGCTGAGACAGGCATCTCTAGGACCCCGCTAGGAGCCTCTGGTAGTCCTCTATCTGGAGACTCTTCGATAAAGCCGTGATCATCTTCTCAGTCATACCGTACGCCCTACTAGTCTCCCTATGCCACCTCACTATGAGGGGTCTCCGGGACACCCCCGCCGCCTTACGGTATAGTTTATTCATGTAGTCCCAGTACGAGGCTGCCTCATCCCTCCCCATGAAGCCTGCAGCCCTCTCGACGAAGCCTGGATCCGACAGCTTGACTCCGAGCACTATTGAGGAAACCTGGTCGGCGAGCCAGTAGACGTTTAAGAAGTCCCTTTTACCCAGCCTCTCCTTCCCCCTAATAATCTTCCCCCTCGTCGACTCGAAGACCGATATGTCTCTCTCAACCTGCTCTCTCAACGCTTCATCCGGGGCGAAGACCTCCCTCCCAGAGAGATGCTTGTAGACTGCGAGGGCCGCTATCAGCGAGGCTGCTGTCGCTGCAGCCGGGTTCAACAGTAGGGGGGCTAGTGCCTCATCCACGTACTTGAAGCCCATTGGCATCCAGAAGGAGGGGTGCAGTACGACGGCTAGTATGAGTGTGACCATGTATGCGAGGTCCGCTAACCCGGCACCGCTTGAAGCCAGCCTGCCAGGGTTCTCGAGCAGGCTCAACGGGTCTACTGCCCCGTAATGCATGTTGTCGAATACCACTGTGCACCCGCTTCCACCGCAGAGGTGGCTTACCAGGTTGAGCGCGTAAGCCTTGTACTCGGTGCCGTTACCGGATGCGACCACCTGGTTGAGGAAGATCGAGCCGTCGCCGATCACGTAGACCGGTATGGGGGAGCCTGAATCCTCCAACGCCACCACCGGGCTCACCTGGCCGGCTTCAACCATCTCCCCGAGCTGTAAGCCGGTGGAGCCGTTGCATGTGAAACCGCCTGCACCGGGCAAAGCGATTAAACACGGCTCCGCCACGTATCCTCTTAAAACCCCCCTGCCCACTATGTTGGATGCCTTGTCGAGGATGAGCTCATATGTGTCGCCACCGGTTGAGAGCCTTGCAGACGGGTAGGGTGTGTAGGCTGTGGAGCCGTTTACATGTCTCTCCACGTATATCCTGCCGCCTGTAATCCTGATACTCGTGTTCAAGGCTTCGAGAAGCGGGTTTGAATACGTTGATTCATCGGCGACCAGTACTGATGCACTGCCACACCTCTCCTTCAATGCTTTAATAATGTACCCGGCTTCACTGCTTGTGAAAGGCTTCTCAGGTGACACGACGATATAGATGCATTTAGCCCCGCTTATCCCGTCGAGATCCTGGAGTGAGCTGGCAACCCTGACCGGGTAGCGGGCTTCGAGCTCCTTTAGCAGCCTCATGGTGCCCAGTGACAACGGGTTGAGTGGTGACGCCCCCTGGGGGAGGCCTGGTGCCACCGGCCCCTTCTCCACTAGTGCGACAAGCCCTATGAAGACTAGGGCCGCCGCTGTGAAAGCGGCGACCAGGCTACTTCTTCTCCAACCCTTTCTCCTCGCCTTCTCCTTTCCTTTCTGCTGCGTAGACATAAGCCGCCAGCCTCAATATGTATAGTGATGCCGATAACAGGGAGAACCCTATTAAGGCCGCTAGCAGGGAGAGCCCCACCATGGCGCTCCCCATGTAGCCCAGGGATAAGATGAGGATCACTATGGATGCTGAGAGCACTGCCACCCCGAGTGCCAGGAGCAATGGGAACGCTATCCCCCTTGCTTTGAAGCCGTGGAGGCGTTGACTCATGGAACCACCCCTAGGAGCCTTGACACGTCGCTCATGAGGGACACCACTGTTGCACTGTAATCAATGTAGTGGGAGCTAATTAAACCCGCCAGCTCGGGGAAAGCCGGGTTCAACAATGAGTCCTGGAGAGGGATGCCTTTACCCGTGGAGAGCACTACCGAGGTTGCGTAGATGAATGCTAGAACCAGGAGTGGCTTGATGATGAGGGAGCTTCCTTTACCAGGGTCATCCACGCCGCCTAGGAGGCTCCAGTTCAGGAAGTCTCCTACTGCTGCCGCTGAGATGGCGAAGGCCAGTGACCCTGTGAGGAAGTCTACGAGCAGCCCCATGTACCAGCTTGACGCAGTTGCCTTAGACAGCCATGGTGCCACGTAGGGTAAGTAGACATCGTGGAGTATCGTGTAGAAGGCTGGGTATACGAGGAAAGCCATGGGTAACCCTAGGAGCCATGTGAGGGGTACTTTGAAAACCACGTCTAAACCGGGGTCCCGTGCAAGCCTGCTTAAAGCATAGCTTCTTGAGGGAGCTAGGAAAACCACTGTTGCCTCCGCCCCGGCCCTGAAAACCCCGTAGAAGTAGACTGCGAGAATACTCGTCAACGCGACGGCGAGGATTCTCGATGAAAGTATCGGCGTGAGCAACGGCTTCGAAGCCGCTGCACTTGAAAGGGCTTTCTCGAAGCCGTTGACGAATGCCCCGGAGAAGAATGCAAGCGTTAAAGCTATTGTGAGCATCACGGCTTGCACCGCGGTGAATGCTACGAGTGTACGGGCGATGTCGCGACGGCTCAGACCCAGCTGTGAGACCTCGCCTCCCCTATAGATGTTTGAAAGCGTGTCGAGCACGAGGATCAATGGGAGGCCCGTGATCGAGGCTACTGGGACACTGTGGACAGCTATGGATAGAAGCGTTATCGCTGAGAGAGCCGCCACATACGCCTTGAGGCTCCCCGTTGCGAGGACGAGGCCGGCGAGCAGTAGTGTGAGCAGGGAGGCGGCTGCGCCGAGCCCTTTAACGGGTAGCCCGCCGGCGTAGACGGCTGAAACCATGCTGCCGGTGAAGACTCCTGCATCGTACAGTAGGAGGAGGGCGGTCAGCCTCACGCCTACAGCGAGGAGCACCCTACCCTTCTCCAAGCCTCCTCACCAGCTCCCTGTACTTGCCAATAGACTCCTTGTCCACGCTGGCATGCCCGAACCTGCACTCCTCGTAGAGCACTGTAACCTCCCTGAGTAAGCCGGCGACATCCGGTGGCAGGGCCCCCTTCACCCTGGACAAGTATTCTCTCGGGGTCTCGTGAAGCATCTTCGCAGCCCTATACCTCCAACCCACTAGGGCCACGCTCGCCCAGTACGCTGAGACACAGTCACCTGGCTCGGCCCCGGTGAAGCGGTGGCCCCGGAGCGTTGACGCCATAGTCGAGAAAGCCCCGGATAAGGCATCCTTAACCAGGCTGCCTTTAAGAGTAACGGTTAGAGCCGTGAGGAAGACCGCTGCCACCACGCCTATGAGGAGGGGTAGCTGAGGGATCACCGGGGAGGAGGGTAGTCCAGGGATCCCCTGTATACTCGGCGGCCCCGGTAGGGCTAAGCCGCTTGAACCAGTCAATGGGACCCCGATGGAGGCGTTGACCGGGGCCTCCGGCAACGGCCTCTGTAAGCCGGCAATGTTGAGAAGCGTTGAGAGAACCCTTGAAGATAGCTCGGAGCCAGCCCCCGTGCTGGTTGAAGCCAGCTTTGAGAGAACCCTGTAAGCTATTAACTCGTCCTCCGGGCTGAGCCTGCCGGCAGCCTTCAATGCATCTATGTACTTGAGGATTGATGAGACCTCGTCAGGGGAGAGGCTTCCTTTGTCAAGGAGGCCCTGTAGCAGTGCACGCAGCTCCGGGTCGCTTACATTGGCTACCAGTGACTCTGATGGAGCCGTCAACAACTGTTGCAGCCTACCCTTATATGTCTCATTCAGCGCTCCGCTCCCAGCCAGCTTGTCCAGGAGGCCTAGGAGCGTTGACTCGTTAAGGGAGCGTGGATCCAATTCTACCAGGGACATGTTGTATAGTTCACGGAGCAACTCGTCCATGGTGAGCGGGGCGTCTAGTTGACTGGGGAACCCGGCTGTGTGCCTGTCCTGAGCTGACGCCACTGGGAGTGCTGCTGCAAGAAGCACTGCGAGGAGCAGTGCCATGGTTGCCCTCAAGGAGCAGGCACCTTGACCCTTGATAAGACGTCCTCTATAACCCTGCTAACACTCAACCCCTGCACCTCGTACTCGGGCTTGAGGATGAGCCTGTGGGAGAGGACTGGCTTACACGCCTCTTTGACGTCGTCAGGTATAACGTAGCCCCTGCCCTCCATGTAGGCGAGGGATTTCGCAACCCTCACCAGTGCTATGCCGGCCCTGGGCGATCCCCCTAGCCTGACAGCCGGGTGCCTACGTGTCTCCTCGATTATTGACGCAGCGTAGTCGTAGATTGAGTCATCCACCCTTACCTCAGCCGCCCTACTTATCTCCTCCAGTAGCTCGCTTCGGGATGCAACAGGCTTCAATCCCTCGATCGCCCTCTCTATCTCCTCCGCCCGTTTAAGTATCTTCACTAAGCCCTCATGCGACGTGTACCCTGCTTCAACCCTCACTAGGAACCTGTCGAGCTGTGCCTCGGGGAGAGGGAAAACCCCTTCCATTTCAACAGGGTTCATGGTGGCTATCACCATGAAGGGCTCTGGGAGCCTGTGTGTTTCACCCTCTATCGTCACCTGTCTCTCCTGCATGGCCTCCAGGAGGGCTGACTGAGTCCTAGGGGAAGCCCTGTTGATCTCGTCGGCTAAGAGTATGTTCGTGAATATAGGGCCTCTCCTCACCGTGAAGCCCCCTGTCTTCGGGTCGAAGATACTGTAGCCAACTATGTCTGAGGGAAGGAGGTCCGGCGTCATCTGAACCCTCTTGAACTCCAAGTCAAGGAGCCTTGCCACAGCTTTAGCCGTGTAGGTCTTCGCGACTCCTGGAACCCCCTCCATTATCACATGTCCCTTAGCCAGCATCGCTGCAACAATTACCCTGAGTTCTCTCTCCCTCTCTATGAGGAGCTCTCCATCAACAAGGATCTTCCTTACAGCACTGTAGAAACCCATATGGGCCAACCCTAAGCATTAACATGGTGGTATATGTGGGAACACCCTTATTAGCCTATCCACTACATATCCTACACGATTACACGGGCATGGAAAGCGTGCCCGGTGCAGTTTTATGACGAGCATTGATGCATGGTGAACGGTGTGGAGCCGTGTACAGGGTTCTAGGGCGTGAAACCATTGGGAGAGGCCGCTTCGGCAGGTACCTCGTCGAATACAGTGTTCCCTGGCCTAGTGGAGCTAGAAGGGTTTACTTGATAGGCGTGTTCTCAGGCTGGTTTCCAGGGCATCTGAGACTCAGGAGGGTGGGCGACCGTGGTAGAATCGTGTTGAAGCTGTGGCCGGGTGAATACCACTATGGCTTCTCAGTGAACAGTGGTGCACCCGTCCCGGACCCCGAGAACCCGGATATCGTTGAGTCAAGGCCCTTCTATGATTGGCGCGTGCCCTTCAGGCTCTCAAGATCCATTGTTAAAGCATCCGAGAACCCGGTTGACGATGTTGTCCACGCTGAGGACGAGGAGGCATTCCTCCACAGGTTCCTCGACACCCTTGTCGTGAGGATTAGGGTGCCCAGGGGCCTAGATAAACCTAGGCTCATCGTTGAGGGTGAAGGAGAGTATAAGCCCGCCGTTGAATACGTGTTCAGGGATGCAGCCGTCTACGAGTATCACTTACAGTACATTGGGAGCCATGTGTACAAGTACAGGTTTCTCATCAGGCATCAAGGCGTAGACCTCTACTATGGTGATGAAGGCATAGCCATGGATCCCAGCCCCATAGTAGTTGAGTCTGAGAGGATACCGGGGATCAGTGAGGCCGAGTGGTATATGGGCGCCGTGTACTACCAGGTGTTCCCGGATAGCTTTGATAACGGTGATCCAGGGAACGACCCCCCTGTTAAGGTAACGCGTGTAGCGCCAAGGGAGCCGGGCTACTATGGCGGCGACATACAGGGGATAATTAGAAGGTTGAACCACATCGTGGGCTTAGGCGTGGACGCACTCTACTTGACCCCGATATTCCAGGCCGCCACGTATCACAGGTATGACATATATGATTTCACCAGTGTAGACAGGTATCTCGGCTCCATGGACGACTTCAAGAGGCTTGTCGATGAGCTGCATAAGAGGGGGGTTAAGCTGGTGCTCGATGTAACGCTACACCATACAAGCCCCTGCTTCCACGCGTTCGTTAAGGCGTTAAGGGAGGGCCCGGGGTCCCCTTACTGGGACTGGTATCTCTTCAAGGAGGAGCCTCCCAGAGGGCTACTGCACGAGGTACTAGGCTACCTGGAGGGGGAGTGCCGTTCAAGGGAGCTTGAGAAGGCTATGAGGAGCAGGGGGCTTGAACCATTCTACGAGTCCTTCTTCAACCTGTGGAGTATGCCGAAGCTCAACCATGAGAACCCGGAGGTGCTCGACTACTTCATGGAGGTTACACGCTACTGGGCTGAGAAAGGGGTAGACGGCTTCAGGATAGATGTAGCGCTAGGCATCCCTTACACATGGCTCATGCTCTACTATAAGCTGGTTAAGGATATGCGCAGCGACTTCCTACTGCTCGGCGAGCTCAACGACTACCCGGCCTACTACACCGGGTACTTTGACTCCGTCATGGACTACTACTGGAGGAAAATAGTGTTCTCCAAGATCATAGACGAAGGCTTATCCATGGAGGACTTCATCGGAGAGTTGAACAGGGAGTACAGTGAGATACCGCACTACAAGGCTATTTCACTATACCACTCGCTCGGCACACATGACACTCCCCGGGTCATGACCTATGCTGGGGGAGACACCGGTAAAGTCAAGTTACTGTTCACACTACTCTTCACGCTGCCCGGCTCCCCGGCGATCTACTATGGTGATGAAGTAGGCATGGAGGGCGGCGGGGACCCGGATAACAGGAGGCCGATGACATGGGATGAAGCCGCATGGAACATGGAGGTCTACATGCATGTGAAAAAGATGATCTCCCTTTACAAGGCGTGGGCGAGCCTTAGGCTGGGATTCTACAGTGCAACAGGGATTGATGATGACGTGGTTCTCATCAAGAGGTGGATTAAGGGTGAGGAAGTCTACGTGCTAGCCAACTTGTCTAGGGGGGAGAAGACTGTTGAACCCGGGATACCTGAGGGAGTATACGTGGACCTGGTCTCCGGGGAGGAGGTCTATGTAGGTGGAGGAGTAAAGCTTACACTAGGGGGATACGGTTTCAGACTGCTTGGGAGACGCTGCAAGGGCTAGGGATGCTGGGCACCGTAGCCGGGTTTAAAAATCTTGACCGGCTACTTTACGATCAACCCTTTAACGCTCTGCACCCATTCAGGTGTTGCCTCCTCGAGGAAGGCCTTGGCTAGGAGCGATGCATTGTAGAGGTCTTTGAGGTCGACTACTTCAACCGGGCTGTGTATGTATCTCGAAGGTATCGATATTGTTCCAGCTGCAACCCCCTCCTTATTCAACGCTATTATCGAGGCATCAGTGGTACCGCCTGAGATCACGTCCAGCTGGTAGGGTATCTTCCTCTTCTCAGCGACGCTTACCAGGAAGTCCACTACCTTTGGATGAGCTATGAGCCCGCTGGCGTTCCTGCCGTCGACTACTTTTATCGCTGGGCCGTAGCCTAGGCGTGTAAACCACTCGCTTTTAGCCACGCCTGGTACATCGCTCGCTATGGTTACATCTATCGCTAAAGCCACATCGGGTGAGATACCGTAGGACGAGGTCCTGGCGCCTTTCAAACCCACCTCCTCCTGGACTGTTGCAACAAAGTATACGTCTACCTGGTGTTCTCCAAGCGACTCCAAAGCCTTCAGCATCACGGCGACTCCCACCCTGTCATCGAAGGCTTTACCAGTAATCCTGTCGCCGCTGAGCTCCGCTACATCCCTGTCGAACACGGCTATGTCGCCGACCCTTATACCCATCTTCTCAACCTCCTCCCTGGAGGATGCTCCTACATCTATGAATAGCTCCCTTATCTCGGGCACCTTCTGAGCTTCCTCAGGCTTGATTACGTGAGGCGGCTTCAAGCCTATTACGCCCCTGTATAGTCTTCCATCCCTAGTCTTAACCACTACCCTCTGGTATAGGAGCGTCCTCTCAAGTACCCCGCCCACGGGTATAACCCTTAGGAAGCCGTCGTCCTCTATGTGGGAGATGAATAAGCCTATTTCATCCATGTGGGCTGCAAGCATTATTCTACCAGCGCCCTTAGACCCCTTCCTGTAGCCGACCACGTTGCCCCATACATCGACCCAGAGCTTATCCACATGGGGCTTCATGAGGTCTACTACGAGGTCTCTCACCGAGTCCTCTCTCCCACTGGTTCCATGTAGACTAGTTAGCTTTCTCACTAGTTCAAGGTATTCGTTCCTCCAGCTCAAGCGGCTCCACCACGATGTGTGGAATAATGGTTCAGGTAAATAAATGCGAGCTTGAAGGCTGGTCAGCCAAGTGCGAGGTCTGCCATTAGTCTCCCTTTATCAAGGATCTTACTGTAGCTGGGTAGATCTATGGCTCTACCACCTATGAGGGCTGCCACCCTTCCCTTCGCGTCAAACCTGTAGAGGATGAATGCTGTATCCACCTCAGCGTTTAAAACCCCGTTCTCGAAGCCCAGCATCCCCATTAACTCGTGCCCGATCCTGTAGCGTGTGAGTCTACCCCAGTACCATCCCTCCTCCTGGAGTGCGTCACGCTGCCTGGGAAGGATGAGGCCGAGCAGCATGCTTCGGAATGAGAGCTTCCCCGGGTTTTTCTCACGCTCCTCGCTCAACTGCTTCATCTCCTGGGTTAGGGTACTGCTGAGGCTGGAAAAGTATGCCTCGATACCGCTCCTGCTGCAGACCTCTCCGTCGGCTTCGACAACCCTGAGGCCCCCGCTGACGCCGGGTTTAACTGCGTGGAGACTCGTCCTCGAGCTGTATGATAAGAGGAGCCTGTGCTCTGGTGCGCTGGTTGCAGAGTACTTGTGGAAGAAGCAGTCGACGCAGTAGAATATATTGGAGTTGACTGGTTTCACGAGTGCTGTTTCAACCCATATGCATTGATACCTATTCCTGCACTCAGCTAGGAGTTTCTCGTCGACGCCTATGAAGCCCTTCATGCGTCATCCCCTCGCTCCCCACTGCTCCGGCCCTGCTTCCCGGCGAGCACTGATGTGAATGCCTCCACGAGCTTTTCAACGCTTTCAGCCACCTTATCCGAGACCTCTAGCCCGTAGCCGAGTTGCTTCGGGGCGATGCCGACCACGTATACCTCTCTGACCCCGGTTTCACCGAGTATTCTGAGAACGGTTTTCACGGGTAGCGTGTGGGTTGTTGCAAGACTATACTTCTCGGCCAAGGCGTCCCCGCTGGCTACCACTATTTCGCCTGGCTCAGCACCCTCGTAGAGGACGGCGTCGACGACCACGAGTCTCACTGCTCCCGACTCCCTTATCTCATTGATGCAGTTCTCTAATCCGTATTCGCATTTAATGCATTTAAACCCCTTGGCGAGTAGCTTGTCGCAGAACACTAATCCAGCTCTGTCATCCATTCTCAGCGGGGAGCCAACGCCCGCTATTACTGTATCCTCCCCTATAAGGTTGGCTAACACCTCTATGAGTTCCCTTTTCGAAAAAACACGTGTATCGCTACCTGGGGGCATTGCTGGCCCTTCTCAACAGGTCTTCCCATACTTTGTCAACGTACTCTTGGAACTGCTTCAATAGCTCCCTGTTCTCAGGCTTCAATAGATGCCTGAACCTCCCCTGCACCTCTATGTACTTCTCTATGGGCTGCTTCAGGGAGGGGTTCCTAGCTATAGTGAGGCTTCTATCAGTCAACACGTATCCCTGCTCGGGCGTCCACTCCCATAGCGGGAAGTAGCATGTGTCAACAGCCCTCCTCATGATCTCCACTGAGATATCTGTCTCATGCCTCCATCCACGGTTGCAGTCGCTTAAGGCGTGTATGAACGCTGGCCCGTTGACCTCTATGCCTCTCCTCACCTTCTTCATGAAGTCCATCCAGTGTGCCGGTGTACCTGTTGCGACATAGGGTATCCTGTGGGCGACCATTATGTCTGCTATGGGTTTCTTGGGCTGGGTCTTCCCGGGCACTACTTCGCCGGCTGGTGAAGTAGTTGTCGCAGCGAACTGGGGTGTGCCACCGGATCTCTGTATACCGGTGTTCATGTATGCTTCGTTATCGTACAGTATGTAGAGTACATCGTGGCCTCTCTCAGCCATACCGCTGAGGGCCTGGAAACCTATGTCGAATGTCCCTCCGTCGCCGGCGAACACCACTACGTCAACGTGGTCGTAGGGTAGTCTACCGGTCTTCTTCAAGGCTTTTATCGCTGACTCAACGCCTCCTGCAACCGCTGCAGCGTTTTCGAAGGCAACGTGGATCCATGGGACCGCCCAGCTAGTGTATGGGAATATTGTTGAAGCCACTTCTAGGCAGCCAGTTGCATTGACCACTATTGTGGGACCCCTGAACGCGAAGCTCGCTAGCTTGACAACTATTGGGGCTGCACAACCAGCACACAGCCTGTGGCCCGGCAGCAAAACCGACCTCTTCTGCTCAGCCAGCTGTCTAAGGTTGAAGGTTAACGGTATCTCGCCCTTCCAGCCCGGGTCGAATATCCATAGCTTGTAGGCTGGCTCACCCTTCTTAACCGGGAACTCGGGGAGAGTCTTAACGGTCATGGCTACTCCCTCACCCCTAAGTACCTTATCTTCCTCTCGACGCGCTTAGCCTCGAGATCCCTCTTAGCCTCCTCTATCATCTTGTAGACCAGTGAGGGCTGTAGATCCCTGCCGCCTAGACCATAGATGTAGTCGACGAGCATGGGTCTCTCACCTGAATCATAGAGGCTCACCGCCACGTCCTCGTAGAGGGCGCCGAAGGCGCCGGGACCTATCGCCTTATCCATCACCACTACAAGCTTTGCGCCTGAGAGCTTCTCCGCTACCTCACTGTAGGGGAAGGGCCTGAACATCCTTAGCTGGAGGAGGCCTATTCTCTCCCCTTTCTCCCTCAGCTTCCTCACAACGCTTCTAACAGTGCCGGCCCCGCTGCCCATTGCCACCACCACTATGTCTGCGTCGTCAACCCAGTGTGCCCGCAGCACTCCATCACCATATCTCCTACCTGTCAGCCTGTACCATTCCTCGTTAACTTCTCTTACAACCTGTGGGACGGCTTTCATCGCCTCCACCTGTTGAACCTTGTGCTCGAAGTAGTAGTCGTAGAGGTCTAGTGATCCAAGTGATATCGGCCTCGCTGGGTTCAGGGTGAATGGTACTTCTTCCTCGAAGTAATCCACTTTCACGTTGACTGTCTTTCTTGGTCCGCCGAGGAAGCCGTAGACCTCGTCGTCGGGCAACATGTATACCTCCTCAAGCGTGTGGCTCAGGAAGAACCCGTCGAGGTTCACTGCAACCGGTAGCTGCACCCTTGGATCCTCAGCTATCTTGAAGGCCTGTATTGTTGTATCGTAGGCCTCCTGCACGTTCTCGACGAACAGCTGTATCCACCCAGAGTCCCTCATCAGGTATGCGTCGCTGTGATCATTATGTATGTTTATGGGGGCTGAGAGAGCCCTGTTAACCACGGCCATGACTATTGGGAGCCTCATCGCCGATGCTATGTAGACTATTTCAACCATTAATGCAAGCCCCTGCGAGGATGTGGCTGTGAAAGCCCTGGCTCCCGCTGCGGCTGCACCCACGCACGCGCTCATCGCTGAGTGCTCTGATTCAACTGGGACGAACTCCGTGTGCACTAAGCCATCGTTCACGAACTCAGAGTACTTTTCAACTATTATGGTCTGAGGCGTTATCGGGTAGGCTGCAACCACGTCGACATAGCTCTGCTTCACTGCGTAGGCTACTGCCTCATCCCCGTTAACGGTCATTAAAACCTGTTTCTCAAGCGGGATCTTGGGTTTCAACGCGGTTTTCTCCATGGGCTACACCTCCTCGAACTCTGGAACCATTGATATAGCCTTCACGGGGCATTCGTGTGCACAGATACCGCAGCCCTTACAGTAGTCCAGGTTCACCTGTATCTTCTCCCCGTCCCATACGATCGCCATATCCGGGCAGAAGAGCCAGCAGATCATGCACTTAGTGCACTTGCCGTGGTCTACCACTGGTTTCAAAGCACGCCAGTCACCCGTCTTCACATCCGTTGACAGCCTGTAGGCTACTCCGCCCATTGGTAGGCTTCTCCACCCTCTAGGCTCACTCATGCATCTACACCTCCAGCGACTCCTCGTACGCCCTCTTTATCAACGAGATGTTCTTCTCGGCGACTGGACCTTTAAACCTGGCTTTCACTGCTTTCTCAACGCTCTCCCATTTAACGATGCCTCCATGCCTGAGCAGCCCGCCTATCATCGCAGTGTTAGTTATGTTCGCCCTCAGTATCTCGAGCGCCAGCTTCGACGCGGGCACCAGTATCACCTTGTAGTCGCCGCCTCTCCTCACACCCAGCTTCCCCAGTACCTGGTCGACTGTACCAGCGTAGTTTGTTACAATGGTACCTCCCTTCTTCAAGCCGCTCACTATTGAGGGCGAGAGAAGCGTGTAGTCGAGTACAACGGCTACATCGGGCTCGTATATCATGCTGTGTACTTCTATTGGTTCATCACTAATCCTAGTGAAGGAGAGCATCGGTGCACCCGACCTCTCCGGGCCGAACGCCGGGAAGCTCTGGACATGCTTCCCCTCCAGTGCAGCCGCCATAGCCACGATGTTACTGGCCGTCCAAGCCCCCTGCCCGCCTCTACCATGCCACCTTATCTCAATCATCAAGCCTGGGTCACCACTTCCAGTTCACTGAGCAGTATAAGGGTTTGCTCTAATAAAGGCTTCACACCATGCACCCGGCTAAGCCACCTGGGGAGCCGGCTCCCCGCTGAGTGCTCAGGTATTTAAGACTCTGCTACTTAGAATCAACATTATCATAATCTATTTAGGGATGCCGGCGGGGAGCCGTGATGGATCCAGTGGTTTTAGCTGGTTTCATAGGGGCGTTTATGCTTGCATGGATTGATGGAGCGAACAACGCAGCCAACAGTATAGGCACGGTTATAGGTGCACGGGCGCTCCCCGTGAGGAGGGCTCTCTTAATAGCATCCTTCTTCGAGCTGGCGGGTGGAGTAGTCTACGGGGAGTATATATCATCAACGCTTGCCTCCAGGGTCGTGGACACGTCAAACCTGCCTCCAAGGGTTGCAGCAGTAGGGTTCGCCTCCGCGCTGATTGTTTCATTCATCATAGTGTTTGCTGCAACCAGGAGGCGTATACCGTTCAGTATAAGCATAGTGATGGTGGGTGCGGTTGCAGGCGTCGGCTTAGCAGCCGGCGTTGAACACGTTAACACCGTGTTGATCTCCGAGTTGTTCGCCCTATGGATCCTGATACCCCTTATAAGCATCCTAGCAGGATACACCTACTACAGGCTTTACAGCTACCTCCGCTCCAGGAGAAGCCTCTATGCTAAGACATTCCTCCCCCTCCTATTACTCTACGCCTCATTCACGGTCTCAGCAGTCTACATGGCGATCCCCGGGCACCTCCTCAGCGACCCCCTTATACTGGGCACTATAACACTGCTCCTCGCAGCACCCCTCGCCTCCCTGCTCCTCTACCTTTACAGAGTGCTCCACAGAGAAGTCCTGGAAGAGTCAGAGGTTGACGCTGTGGTAGGCAGGTTCAACAGGAGGATGCTCATAGCTTCCTCAGCAATACTCGCGTTCACACACGGCGGCCACGACGTAGCCAACGCGGCTGCACCGCTAATGGTGATCCTTGAGTCGACTGGAGTGAACCACACCGGTAGCCAGCTACTCATACTAGCGTATTCATCACTCGGCATAAGCACAGGGGTTCTCTCATGGGGGGCCAGCGTGGCTAGAACCATAGGTGAAGAGATCACGGTGTTAAACCCGGAGTCAGCCCTAGTGGCCAACATCGCTGGAGCCCAGACAACGCTCGTTGTAACAAGGCTCGGGCTCCCGAGCAGCATGGTCGGCATAGTGGTGGGCTCGATAATAGGCGTCGGGCTAGCGAGAGGCGTCTCCGGGATAAACACCAGGCTCTTCGCGAGGATGCTATCATACTGGTACGCCGGCTTCACCGTTGCCGCACTCGCCACCTACACCGCCACAAGGATCCTGGCCCCCGTCTAGGTTCATTGAAACCATGCTACAGCTGAAAGCCCCGTCTTTTAAGGCGAGATGAAGGGTTTAAAGTCAGCCTTAGTGCAGTGCTTATAGTGGGGAGGGATATTGGAGGTATATGTTGGCACCAGTGGCTGGCTCTACGAGTGGAATGAGGGAGCCTCCCTTGAATGGTATGCTGAGGAAAGCGGGTTGAACGCGGTTGAGTTGAATGCAAGCTTCTACAGATTCCCCTTCAGGAACCAGGTGGCCTCGTGGAGCAGGAAAGGCAGGAGGCTCAGGTGGAGCATCAAGGTGCATAGATCTATAACGCACCTCAGGAGGCTCGATGAGAAGGCGCTTGAGACATGGGGCAGGTTCCACGGGGTCTTCAACCCCATGGAGGGCTTAATCGACTTCTACCTGTTCCAAATGCCCCCCGGGTTCACATGTCACAGCAGTAACCTGGAGAGGGTTGATAGATTCCATGAGGCATCAGGCCTAGGCCCCCGGATGGCCGTGGAATTCAGGCATGAATCCTGCTTCAACGAGGAGGTGGCTGAATGGGGTAGGAGGAAGGGTATAGTGGTTGTATCCATTGACGCACCCATAGCCTCATGGATCGTTGAGAGCGGTGGAGTAGTCTACTTGAGGATGCATGGGAGAACCACGTGGTACGGCCACGAGTACACTGAGGAGGAGCTCCGCGGGATCGCTGAGAAAATACTCTCGTTGAACCCGGTGAAAGCATACGTCTTCTTCAACAACAACCACTGGATGCTTGAGAACGCGCGTTCACTGCTAAGAATACTCGGGGCGTAGCAGTATTGCAGCGTCTAAGGGTTTACGACATATATAGGGAGATATACGTGGAGCCATCGAGGCAGGCAGTAGAGCTAGCATTGGAGTACGGGTACCTCCCCTACATGGTGCAGAGATACATCGACATGCTGGGACCCCGGGAGGCCGTGGAGCTCCTTGAAGCATTTGAGAAACCGGTTAGACAGGTTGTCAGGGCCAACACGCTGCTGGTTGAACCAGGAGAGCTGAAGACAAGGCTTGAATCCCTCGGCTTCCGCCTCGAGGAGATACCGTGGGCCCCGGGCTCCTTCTGGGTGGCTGAGGCACCCAGGAGCCCGAGCATAGGTTCAACCCACGAGTACCTGAAGGGGTTCTACTATGTTCACAGGGATGCAACAAGCCTGATACCCGTACTACTCCTCCTAGGCGACGGCTACAAGGGGGATGTACTAGATGCCTGTGCAGCCCCGGGTGGTAAAGCAACCTTTACAGCGCAAATCCTCAAGGAGCGCGGGGGAGGCACAGTGTACGCCAACGACTACGTGCTCTACAGGTTGAAGTCCCTCATAGGGCACGTCCTGAGGATGAAGCTCGACAACATAGTGGTGACCTGGGGGAACGCAGCAGAGCTCCCCGGCAGGGTTGGAAGGAGGTTTAAAAGAATACTCCTAGACGCCCCCTGCAGCGGCGAGGGGAGGATCTCCGTGGACCCCGGGCGTAAGACGAGGACAAGCATACTTGACCTCGCCATCATGGTTAAAAGAGAGGTGGAGCTGCTTGGAAGCCTGATAGACATGCTCGACGAGGAAGGCGTGATAGCGTACTCCACGTGTAGCATTGCCCCTGAGGAAAACGAGTACGTTGTCGCCAAGATCCTTGAGTCGAGGAGAGACGTGGAGGTCGCTGACCCCGGCCCCCTGCCCTTCAACCACAGCAGGTGGTTGACTAGCTACAGGTCAATGGAGTACCCGCGGGAACTCGAGAAGTGCATCAGGATATGGCCCCATAGGCATGGATTATTCGGGTTCACTACATGCCTCCTCAAGAGGGTTGGAGCTTGAAGATGGTGAGGCTTAAGAAGGGTGTAGCCGGTGGAAGCATCAGGATGAGGCTTCACCGGGTTCTCAGGGATGTCTACGGCGTGGATCCAGTAGAGTATGTGGAGGGGCGCCTAGGCTACACCTGTATAGACAATGTATGCCTGATATACGTGGCCGATGCAGCCGCACCCCTGGGGAATACCCCTGTCATCTATATGGGGTCATGGGTAGCCGTCCTCGTCTCAGGGGAGCTCGCGCCATCGATACCGCTCGTGGAGAAGATATACAAGGATAAAGGAGTAAGGGCAGCGATAATTGTACGGGAGAAAGGCGTTAAAGCATTCCTATACGGTAACGACGTGCTACCCGAGAGCATCGTGGAGAAGCGTGAACCAGTTGAAGGGTTGGTCACAGTGGTGGATTCAAGCGATCACGGAATAGTGGGTTTCGCGAAATGGGATCCAGTGAGGAAAGTCTACAGGAACATATATGATCTAGGAGTATACCTGAGGCTCCTTGGTTAACAATAATTTCAAGGAGACCCGACGGCCATATACATGTAGCCGTAGCATGCCGATACACAATGCTTTTAAACAGGACTAGGAGTAACACCCATTAATGTGGGTGGAACCCTATGACTAAGCCTCCGCGAAGCGGTGCCTACAGGTTCCTAGCCGTGATCCTTGCCGCATTCCTCCTAGGATTGCTCGCCGGCTACCTTGTGAGCAGTTTCGCACCTAAGGAGACTGCTTCAGCCACTGCTTCATGGCTTAAAGCCCTTGGGGACGTGTTCGTCAGGTTGATCAGGATAGTTATCCCGCTACTCATATTGTTCACCATAGCTGCTGCAACCTCCTCCATAGCCAGTGCGAGGAAGCTTGGAAGAATACTTGCATGGATGCTGATCCTCTATATTGGTACATCGATCCTGGCCGCTACATGGGGCGTCCTCGGCGGAGTCTTCTTCAAGCCCGGCGAGGGAATAGGACTCCAGGTGCCCAAAGACTATAAGCCTCCGACCCCGCCGAGCGGGGTGGACCTGCTTCTCTCATTCTTCCAGCCCGACTTCAGTAACCTGCTCACGGTCTCAGGCTCCATGACGATGATTATTTTCGCGATACTGCTCGGCGTGGCAGCCGTCCTAATGGGGGAGCCAGGTAGAAGGGTTGCCTCAGGGCTTTCACTCCTCTCAAGCCTCATGGTTAAATTCGTCTCCGTGGTAATGTACTATGCACCGGTCGCCGTTTTCAGCTACTCAGCCTGGCTGATGATATCCTATGGGCCAGCCATGCTGGGCGCGTACGCCAGGTTCCTGGGCGTGCAGTACGGGTTCACATTGATGCACTTCTTCATAGTATACTCTATCATAGTGTACGTGGGCGGGTTGAATCCATTAAAGTACTTTAAGGCGCAGCTAACACCATTCCTAGTAGCATTTACAACCCGTTCATCAGCCGTAACCTTGCCGTTCAACATGGAGGCAGCGAGGAAGATGGGTATTCCCGACGAGGTATTCGAGATAACCCTCCCAGTGGGGGCAACAGTCAACATGGATGGCACAGCGCTATACCAGGCGTTAAGCGCGCTCTTCATAGCGCAACTATTCGGCATAAGTCTCACACCGGGTCAACTAGGCATGGCTATCATGGCCGCCGTCATAGGCTCCGTTGCCACGGCAGCCATACCTGGTGGAGGCACAATAATGCTGGCGTACGTGCTCTCCGTGCTGGGCCTGCCGCTTGAAGGCGTTGGAATAATGCTTGTCGTAGACCCCTTGGCCGATGCAGTGAGAACCGCTGTGAATGCTTCTGGAGACAATGCGTGCACAGTGCTCATTTCAAGGCTAACAGGGTATAGGCTTAACCCACCGCAGGTATAGAGCCCTGTTTTCCCCGGGGCGCCCTCGGCCTTCCTTGCGTGGGCGCCTGATCCATACTTGAACATAAAGTTTATATACTAGGCCCCCCGGTATACGTATGAATCCGGGGTGATGTCTATTAGCGGTGAAAGGGAGACCTGGGCCACCAGGATAGGCTTAATACTCTCCATGGCTGGAAACGCCGTTGGACTAGGCAACTTCTGGAGGTTCCCAAGGCTCCTAGCTGGAAACGGTGGCGGCGCATTCATGATACCCTACTTCGCTGCCCTACTATTGCTCGGCATACCGTTGATGTGGGTTGAATGGGCTACAGGGAGATACGGCGGCAAATACGGGCATGGCACACTGGGACCCACATTCTACTTGATGGCCAGGGAGAGCGTTAAGCCGAGGACAGCCATAGTCTTCGGCATCATAGGCGGGATGCTGGCGTTCGCGGTCACCACACTGCTGAACTCATACTATATACATGTAATAGGGTGGACCGCCGCCTACGCCATATACAGTGCAACCGGTGCATACTACGGTGTTGACACGGTTCAATTCTTCAACAACCACATAGGGAACACGGGGATGGTGATGGCTACATGGGCCATACCTATGATACTGCTATTCATAGCCGCTTACAGAGGCGTCTCCAAGGGGATCGAGCTCTTCAACAAGATAATGATGCCGCTACTATACTTGTTCGCCGTCATACTCGCTGTGAAATCCGTGACAACCGGGGCACCGGTGCGACCCGACTGGAGTTCATGGGCTGGGCTAGAGTATAGTTGGAAGCCTGACTTCGGGGTCCTAATGCAAAACTTCTGGGTTATATCCCTGGCCGCTGCAGGACAGATCTTCTTCACGCTCAGCCTTGGAATGGGGATAATACAGAACTATGCATCATACGTGAAGAAGGATGACGACATAGCGTTAGCCGCATTAACCACGGCATCCCTCAACGAGGTCGCTGAAGTAGTCCTAGGCGGCACAATAGCTATACCGATAGCGTACGCATACCTGGGACCCAGCGTTGTCAAGCAGGGATCCCTAGGGCTCTCCTTCATGGCGTTGCCCAACGTCTTCACATCGCTCGGGGAGGCTGGAAGAGTCTTCGGCGTCCTCTGGTTCCTCCTATTATTCTTCGCTGGATGGACCTCGGCTATAGCAATGTACAACTACCTGGTTGCACTGCTAGAGGAGGATCTCGGCGTTAAGCGTAAGGTTGCCGCTGTAGTAGTCTTCATAGTATACCTGCTGCTAGGGCTACCGGTTGCACTCGACCCCTCCCTCACATACTTCGGCGAGCTCGACAACTGGGTTGGCTCCTACCTACTCGTGCTACTAGGCTTATTCGATGTGATCGTAGCCGTATACCTGTTTAAACCCGGCAACCTGTGGAGGGAGCTCCATAACGGTGCATTGATAAGGGTCCCCGAGGTATTCAAGTACATATTGATGACTCTGACACCAGCCTACATACTGATACTCCTCGTTGGGACAACCATAGACTACTATAAGTCAGGGGTCTTCGCGCAGAGCGACCCGTTAATCGTTGGCGCCAGGGTAGCCATACTCATTGCACTGCTGATAGGTGCTATTGAAACATATTACGGCATCAAGAGGAAGTACGCTAGGGAGCTAGCGGAGAACAGGAAGATAATCGTGGTGGAGTAGAGGGGTGGTAGCATGGATCCCTCAGCCGTGGCATTCATGCTGGCCTCATGGATCTTCATACTGGGGTTGGCAGCCTGGTGCCTCTGGAAGCAGTTCGGAGGCGGGAAGAAGACTAAAACCTAAGTCTTTTTCCCCTCTCCCCTCAGCTATTTTTAAACCCGTGCACCGTGAGCATTTATCACGGTCTCCAACCCGGATACCTTGACTATGGGAGGCGGCCCGTGGATCAGGGTGGCGTTGATGTATGAATCCGGCTTGTTTGCAGAGAGGTTGTTTCCCCGTGGGGGACGCGACGGGGTATCGCGGTCTAGTTGCCGGACTCATAGTGCTGGAGGAGGGTTAACGCTTTGGAGAGCACTATACTGTTAAACGATGCCGCCGACGCCTTGAGGAGGATGCTTGCATCAAGGCGGCTGAGCGACCCAAGGTTGAGGAGGAGGCTTGAGGAAGCCCTTGCATCCCTTGAATCCGCTGGAAGGGAGATAACCGTTGACAACGTTGAGCTGGCTAGACTGATAAATAAGAAGGCAAGGGACCTTGCCTCCAGGGTGCTCGAGGCAAGCGGGGAGGGTTTGCCCGGCGACCTCGTGAAGGAGCTCGACACGCTTGTGAAATGGTGTAAGATGGCACCCTATGATTTCACAGACAGGATAAGGCTTGTCAGGAAAGGATACAGGTACTACTTGACCGGCATGATCCTCTTCTTCATACTGGCCGGCACCTTTGCACAGGCATACGCTGTGTCAGCACTGATGCTGGCGCTCCCAGCCTTGATGGCTATGTCCATGATGAAGAAGAGGCGTTCAACCGGGCTCATGCTGGCATATGCCTCAATGCCGCTCCCTCTGGTGATATTCACCTGGATACTGGGCTACGCCGTCTACGCCTTCACCAACCCCGCGGAGGCCTCAGTACTCGCAGGCGAATACGGGTTGCCGGCGGGCCTCGTCTACTTCATACTAGCACTCTACCTTGCCGGGAGCGTGATCGTGTGCTAATGCTTTCAGCAGCCACATACCTTCTCTACAAGTGCAGGGATGCATTCATATAGCTGTGTTAAACCGGCTTCAAGAAACCACTCCCGGTGGCACTGTGGCAAGGGTTAAAAGCCCCGGGTTGGATCAACGGGTAGCGGTGGGCCGGTAGCTCAGCTGGAAGAGCGCCGCCCTCGCAAGGCGGAGGTCCCGGGTTCAAGTCCCGGCCGGTCCACTTTTAAAACATGCTAGACTGGTAGGGAGAACCCTAGTTCAAGCGCCTTTATATTCGCTTGATGCCATCGCTCAGGAGTTAGGTCGATGACGGTTTTCTTCAAGTCCTCTAGGCTAAGTATGCCTGTGGCCCTCGCTATGTGACCGGCTATCACCATGTTTGCAACCCTGCTGCTCCCCACAGTGGACTCGGCTAGTCCACTATACCTCTGTGAGTAGAGCTTGAAGCCCTTGAAGAAGTCGGGTTTAACATATTCCTCATCTATGAACACCCTGCTTTCAGGCTTCAGGAGCTGCCTGTACTTCTCGATGTTGAAGGGGTACATGAAGACAGCTATATCCGGTGACTGTACTTTAACATAGTCTATGTCACTCATGGATCCACCTATGACAACATCCGCCCGGCTCTCCCCACCCCTCGTCTCAGCTGCATAGGTCTCCGTTGCCACAGCGTATAGCCCGGCGTACTTGCTTGCAGCCAGCCCCAGGAGTCTCCCGAGGAGGAGGACTCCCTGTCCGCCTCTCCCAATGATAAGTATCTCCACCTTCACTTCAACCCCCTCACCAGATCCATGTAGGATGGGTTGTCTCTCACAATGAACTCCCCTATGACTATGCCTTTATCCCAGTCTATGATTGCCTCATCTATCGTTGGGTTCGGCTTGTACTTAACCCTCTTCCTCAGCTCATTGTACATTTCAACCGGGTCCCTTAACCCTATGTGCCTGCCATACACCTCCGGGCAGGTGCTCACCACCTCGAGGAACCTGAACCCCTTCATGCCTAGAGCCCTGTAGAAGAATTGCTCGATGTAGTGGGGTGTTGTTATGCTTGCCCTTGCAACATAGTTGGCGTTCAGGGATGCAACCACCTTGATTATGTTTAGAGGTGGCTCAGGGTTGCCGTGGGGCGTTGTCGTCGTCTTGACTCGGAGAGGAGTGGTGGGTGCGACCTGGCCGCCTGTCATCGCGTAGACGAAGTTGGTGAACATTACTGTAACCAGGTCTATGTTCCTCTTGGCAGCGTGGAGGATGTGGTTCCCGCCTATCCCGGCTATGTCGCCGTCCCCGCCCACCACTATGAGGGTTAGCTCAGGGTTGGCGAGCTTCGCTCCTATTGCGAAAGGTATCGCCCTTCCATGAAGCACGTGTGCGGAGTCATAGTTGACGTAGAAGGCCATCCTGGCAGAGCACCCTATGCCTCCCACCCAGACCACCTTGTCCTCCTTGACAACGCCCTCCTTGATCCTCTTATCCAGCGCCCTGAGCATTGCTCCCAGACCTATTCCTAGCCCGCAGCCGGGGCAGTAGAGGGTTGGTATTCTCTCTAAGCGTAGATGCCTGTCTAATGGATGCATGTATCTAGGGGCTACAGCCATTGTTCAACCACCTCCATGGCTTCGCTCACCGTGGGCAGCTCCAGGCTTATAACTGGTGCGGGGTAGACCTCTCTATCCCTGAATATCCTCTTCACATCAAGGTAGAGCTTGCCCATGTTGTTCTCGACAACAATGATCCTGCCTGCCTTAACACTCCTGTAAATCTTCTCCTCGTCAAGCGGCCACAGCGTCTTCAAGCGGAGTAAGCCGGCTTTAACGCCCTTCCTCCGTAGCTCCCTCATCAAGGCGTAAACGGTCCTAGCCGTTGACCCGTATGAGACAAGGGCTACCTCAGCGTCATCCATCATGTAGGCCTCGTACTCGAAGACGTAGTCTATGTTCTTAAGTATCTTCAACGCCAGCCTCACCACTGTGCTCCTATGGTATGTGGTGGATGGAGCGTAGAACCCTCTTTCATCGTGTGTAAGTGATTCAACAAGTACTTTGAAGCCTTCTCCAAAGCACGCCATGGGTGGAACCAGGTCGTCGCCCGGCATGTATGGTTTATAGCCTTCCCTGCCAGCTGGCTTCCGGCGCTCAATGATCTCCACCTCACCTCTCTCCCGGATCACCAGTGGCTCCCAGAGATGGGCTATCACTGCATCGCTTAGAAGTATCACGGGTGTCCTAAGCTTCTCGGCTGTGTTGAAGGCTTTAATGGTTAAGTCGTAGGCTTCCTGAACGCTCCACGGCGCGTAGCTAGGTATAATGTAGTCGCCGTGGGCGAGCCATCTCGCCTGGAAGATGTCTGCTTGCGTGGTCTTCGTTGGTACACCCGTGCTGGGACCCGCCCTCATCACGTCGACGACTACTAAGGGGGTCTCAGTCATAACCGCGAGCCCAAGGCCCTCCGCCATGAGCGAAAAGCCTGGCCCCGAGGTCGCCGTCATGGCTTTAACATTAGCCCATGAAGCCCCTACAACCGCGTTTATAGAGGCTATCTCATCCTCCATCTGTATAACTATCCCTCCATGCCGGGGAAGGTGTTCGGCAAGGTACTCCATGATCTCCGAGCTAGGCGTTATAGGGTAGCCAGCGTAGAACTTCAACCCGGCGGTTATCGCTGCCTCCGCTACAGCCATGTTCCCGGATGCAAACGTCTTCCTCACTTAGACTCCACCTCCACGTATATCGCGAAGTCCGGGCAATTGTACTCGCAGAGCCTGCAACCAATGCACTTCTCTACATGAGCCGGCTCAGGCGGCCTGTAGCCATTCCTGTTGAGAATACTTGACTTGGCGAGGACCTTCATAGGGCATACAGCGATACATATACCGCACTCCTTGCACCGGTCGACAATAATGTTCACCCTGTATCTTCCATTCCCCCTTGCAATCAACCCTGCCTCGGGGAGAACCGTTGACACCCGTAAACCACCCTTACACAGGCATCTAGTATATACAAGCACTTTCAGTATATAAAGATCCATTCTCCGCTGCCCGGCCTCCCCCCCCCGCCCTAAAGGGCGAGGACTCCCGTTTAGGGGTTCACTGGTTCCCCGCATCTATTCGGGTAAAAGGATGAGGCCTTTAACCCTGCGGGTGCATGGAGAGCAGTGACTACGCCTGCTCACCGCACTCGGTGAACCCGTATCCCTAACCCCGGGTCTAGTCATGTACCTCCAGGAACTCGTATGAGCCGTCCCTGTATATGACGGCTCTCACGGTGCGAGGCAGCCTAGTGGCGCGGGAGCCGATTAATAGGCGTAGCTGCCCGTAGACCAGGTTGAAGTCTCCTTTAAGCTTTACTCCCAGTTCATCGGCTTTCCTAATGATTATCCCCGGTATATCCACCATGTGGGTTCCAGCCGGTATATCAATGTAGCCGGCTGCATGCATCATCTTGTAGATGCTCACGGTTTCCTGAGCCAATCTAAGCTTCCTTAGAGCCGCCCTCTCTATCGCCGCCACCGTGCTCCTCGCCACGCCAAGGATCCCCGCCACCTCCTCCTGGGTGAGGCCTTGAGCCCTGTACTTGAGCACCAGGTACTGTCTCTCAGTGAAGAGCCCGCGCCCCATCCAGCTCCATGCCTCCTCCCGGGACAAGTATGATGTTGCACCGTATTAACGCTTATGCCAGCTGAAGCGAAAAGCTTATATACTGGGAGCCGGCTCTGAGGAGACACCCGTGGTGGGACCATGTTGGAATGGAGTTAAGGAGCCCTCAAACCAGGGATATAGTCCCCTCCTACTGGTACAACATAACCCCGGATCTACCTGAGCAACTCCCGCCAATGCTCCATCCTGATGGAAGCCCAGTGGATAAGAGGGAGCTTGAAGCACTGTTCCCAAGGAGCCTCGTGGAGCAGGAGTTCACCACGCAGAGACACGTGGAGATACCGGGCGAGGTAGTTGAAACACTACTGATGCTCGGCAGGCCAACCCCGCTTATACGGGCCCGTAGACTCGAAGAAGCGTTGAAGACTAATGCCGTAATATTATTCAAGTACGAGGGCGTGATGCCAACCGGGTCGCACAAGGTTAACACGGCTGTCGCCCAAGCATACTATAATGCCGCTGAAGGCGTTGAAAGAGTCTCCACTGAGACGGGTGCTGGTCAATGGGGCTCAGCCCTCTCACTAGCCGGCAGCCTCTTCGGGTTGAAGGTAAGAGTGTTCATGGTGCGCGCCAGCTACCTTCAGAAGCCCTACAGGAGGATACTCATGGAGTCCTATGGTGCCGAAGTATATCCAAGCCCCAGTGACAGGACTAACACTGGTAGGAGACTGCTCGCAGAGAACCCTGATCACCCGGGTAGCCTCGGGATAGCTATAAGTGAAGCCATAGAGGACGTGGTCTCCAGCGGCGGGAAGGCAAAGTATAGTCTCGGCAGCGTCTTAAACCATGTTCTACTGCATCAAACCGTGATAGGGTTGGAGGCGTTGAAGCAGCTGGAGATGCTCGGCGTCGATAGAGTAGACTACATTGTCGGCTGTGTTGGCGGCGGCTCGAACTTCGCCGGGTTATCCTACCCCTTCATAGGCCACAGGTATAACGACGGCGACCCACCAGTATTCATAGCTGTTGAACCCGAAACCGTTCCATCAATGACCAGGGGGGAATACAGGTATGACTACGGCGACACAGCCGGGTTAACACCACTGTTGAAGATGCACACCCTTGGACACGACTA
Source organism: Desulfurococcus mucosus DSM 2162 (assembly GCF_000186365.1). Lineage (NCBI taxonomy): Archaea > Thermoproteati > Thermoproteota > Thermoprotei > Desulfurococcales > Desulfurococcaceae > Desulfurococcus > Desulfurococcus mucosus. Next base: position 303,488 of record NC_014961.1, on the reverse strand, counting down.
TATTCCACCACCAATATATGCTGGGGGACTCAGATACCATGGGGTTGCCCCATCGCTAAGCATACTTGTGAAAAACGGGTTGGTGAAGCCGGTTGCATACGGTGAGAGCGAGGTATTGGAGGCAGGCCTACTATTCGCGAGAACCCAGGGCATTCTCCCAGCTCCAGAGAGCTCCCACGCCGTTAAAGCCGTGATCGACATAGCGTTAAAACACAGGGGTTCAAGCAGGAGGCCGGTGATACTCTTCAACCTAAGCGGCCACGGCCTACTCGACCTCTCAGCGTACTCCCGTACAAGCTAACCGGGAAGCATTGGTTTCAAACAAGCCTAACCGTTTTTGCTCCACGACTCTACTGCTCTGCAACGCCCAGGCATCCTGCGGTAGCCGTGCATGAGCCTAGCTGGAGGGTTCTCGCTGCTGCTCCACGATCTCTATGTAGCCTCCTGCATCGGGGCTGTAGATGTATGTGTGTAGTGTTCTCTCCCTGAGCATCCTGAAGCCCCAGAGGGTTCTCACACATGTGGTGTCACTGTTGCACACGGCTTCAACCTCGCTTAGGCTCCTAGCCCTCGGGGTCAGCATGCTTCTAGCCGTGTTGATCTCACCGTACACCTCGCTCCTCTGAAGGCTCAGTGCTTCAAGTAGCTGCATGAAGGCGATGAGTGCATCGTATCCGAGGCTGAACAGCGGCGTTATGAAGTCTCCGCGACCATTCAATGCTAGCACAGGCCTCTCCCTTCTAACCAGCTCGATGAGCTTCTCCTCGCTCTCAGCAACCCTGACCCGGTAGCCTTTCTCACCCATATACCTCACGATCGAGGGGGAGACATACTTGTCTACTACGACACTGCTGTTGCCAGGGTACCTGGTGAGCACTGCTAGAAGGATCTCCTCGGGCAGCAGGAACCCGAGGTTCCCTATGTATACTGCGAGGGCTGAGGCATCTATGTTGAAGACTACTCCTAGATCGGCTCTCATGGCCCTTGTTGAAGCAGCCACCTTGCCCATCTCCTTTACGAAGGGGTATGTCTCCCCGCTGATTCTCCCACTGCTCATCAACGTGTATTCTAACTCGAGCAATGTGAATATGCGTCTCAACACCTCGTCTGAAGCACCGTGGCCGTGGCTGGCTACAATATTGAGCTTGGCTGCCGATATCTCATCCGACTTCACGAAGCTCACGAGTGCTGACGCGTAGAGCTCATGCATGTACTCAGCGTAGTTAACCCACCCTACCTCGCCTGCTTCCTGCGGAACCGGCTTCTCCCTTGAAGCCACCTCCGCTAGTCCTCCGCCCACGAGCTCGTAGCCGGGTGCCTTGTATAGTCTGATAGTGATGTAGCCGGGTCTCCGCGGGTTCAAATGTATGTTGAAGCCTCCTTTAGCACCAAACCTTTTCATACTGAAGGATATTTCACCGCTGACTGCTTCATGGAAGTCCATTACATCGCATCCAACACTCATCAACCCTGCGGTCAAAGCCCTTTTAAGCATCCTGGAGACAGGCGCCGTGTCCCTACCGCTTACAACCAGGGCCCTTCTCCCGAGCACTGTGCCGAAGACTGCTCCAAGCATAGCCACGTCCTCGAGGCTTATGTCTACGAGCGGCTTCCCGGTTATCCTTCCATCAACCTGTTTAAGCATACGGGGGAGTCACCTCCACTGGGTCGAGGATCATCTTCGACAGCTCCCCGGATACACGGCTACCCGTACCCACCACCGTTGACACCAGGGTGCTGCCGGGGGCTACTTCAACCCTGTTCATGAGTATTGAGTCGTATATCCTTGAACCCTCGCCTATTAGCGTGTCACGCCATACAATGCCCTCCTGGATCACGGAGCCCTTTCCAACCACTGCATTGTCCTCTAGCACGGCGTAGGGTCCTACTGAAGCACCCTCCTCGACTACAACGCTCCTCCCAATGTACACGGGCGGGTTTACCCTTCCCCTAACGATCGCTGAGTCATGGATGTAAACCCCTTTGGAAGCCATGGGGGCAGCTGGCTCCAAGCCGGGTATCCTGCCGTCCAGCATGTCCCATGCAACACTCTTATATGTTTCAAGCCTACCGATGTCATTCCAGTAGACGCTGTGACCCAGCACGTGCCCCCTCACCCTGTACCCGTTTTCAACCAGGTAGGGGAAGACGTGGCGGCCGAAATCCATTAGGCCAGGGTTCCTCTCAAGGATTTCAAGTATGTGAGGGTTGAACACGTATATCCCAGCGTTAATCAGGTTCTCGTATGCTGAGGCCCCTTTCTGCCGGTAGTACGCTAGGCTGAGTAAGTATACCTCGATGGATAAAGGCTTCTCAATGAACAAGAGGATGTCCCCGTGTTCATCCAGGTAGACTATGCCGTAGGGCAGGGGGTTTTCAACCTGCTTGAGCGCTATCGTTGCGACAGCGTTCGAAGACTTATGGTAGTCGTATATCTCCCTGTAGTCCGCGTTACACAGTGTGTCACCCATTGACACAATGAAATGGTCGTCGAAGACGCCGTCGAGGAGCCTCACGGCGTCAGCAGTATCCTTCGAGTCCAGGATCACGGGTTTAGCGTAAGGGTGGCCTTTAAAGTACTCTACGACCTGTGTACCCAGGTATCTCGCAGCTATGATGATATCTGTGAAGCCGTGTCTCACGAGGCCGTCCACTATGTACTCCAATATGGGTTTCCCGGCAAGAGGGATCATGGGCTTAGGGGCAACCTTGGTCAACGGGTATAGTCTCGTTCCAAGGCCCCCGGCTAACACTACGGCCTTCATCCACACCACTACATGGTCTGAGATGCTATAGGCGCTGTAAAGATTATAAGGTTTAAGAATAAAGGTAGCTTGAAAGTGGATGCAGGCCAGGGTGGTTGACACGGGTGCTAGAAGCATTCTCGTGGTTTTCGCGGTTGGAGTCGTAGCCGGGTTGATTGCAGGCATATATGTATACAGCAGGCTTGAAACAGGCGGAGGAGTTGCGGTTAACAACACTTGCTCCATGAGCCTGCTCCTGGACAGAGAGTACTATAGTGCGGCTTTGAAAGCCCTGGGTAACGCGGAGAGAAGCGTGTATGTGATAATGTATGTGGTCAAGTATGATCCACGGGAGGCAGGGGACCCGGTTAACTCACTGCTAAATGCGTTGAGAGATCTACGGGAGAAAGGCGTCGATGTTAAGGTCGTAGTGGATGATGAAACATATAGGTCCTACAGGGAGACCATAGACTACATGGTGGCCTCCGGGATACCGGTGAGGCTCGATGAATCCGCCTCGAGGACTACTCATGCGAAGATCCTCATAGTAGATAACTCCACACTGATACTTGGAAGCCATAACTGGACTGAGTCGGCCTTGACGATGAATCATGAAGCCTCCGTTGAAACCAACTGCCATAGCCTGGTCTCGAAGGCCCTCTCATACTTCGACAGTATATGGGGAAGCGGCCGCAGCGTGGCCTCTACGTGAAGACATGCGGTGGAGACACGTTTAAAAACACAACCCCCTATATCCTGGCTTAGCAAGGGTGGTGAGTGTTGAGGCCTCTCGTGAAGCTGGCTGTATCCATCGCCGTGGTGTTCACGCTGTCCTTCTTCCTCATGAGTATTCTACATGTATCGGGACCCCTTGGAGACAGGATAGCCGGGATGGTTGCCGAGTACAGGGGTGGTGCGCCATTAGACTTGAACTCCCTGCAGGCTGATGTAGCGCAGTCCATAGCGCTCACCATTTTCTTCACGGTGATAATAGCAACCGTCATGAAGATGGAGTGGCGTGTTGCAGCAGCTATAACCGGTGTAGGGGTTCTCGCTATAACCGGGTTGACTCCGCCTCAGAACATGATATATAGGGCGATCGACTGGAGGCTGCTTGTCTTCCTCATAGGTTCGATGACTCTCGCAGGGATCCTTAGGGAGGCAGGCGTATTCAATAGGTTGGCGGTATCCCTGGTAGAGAAGAGTACATCGGCTTTCAGGCTCCTCCTACTGCTCGGCTTGTTCTCAGCCCTACTCAGCATGATCCTAGGCGAAGTTACAAGCATAATTTACGCTGTGCTAGTAGTCCTAGAGCTCAGGAGGGTGCTTGAGATCGATGTTAAGCCTCTAATAGTCTACACGGTGCTTGCAACCAATACTGGTAGCGTGGCACTACCAGTAGGGAACCCTATAGGCGTCTACATAGCTTTCACAGCCAATATATCGGTCGCAGAGTTCCTTGCGAAATGCCTCCCGCTCTCACTGCTCGAAGTACTCGTATTGATCCTCGTCTACAGGCTCGTGTTGAGCAACTATGTCGAGAGACTTAACGGGGAGTTAAAGCAGTCCAGGGAGCTGATAGCGAAGCTCACTGCTGCTAGAACAATCGACGTAACCCCTGTCATGGCTAGGCACACCAGGATCGGGTTGCTTATACTGGCAGTGTTCACCGGGCTCGTCGTGCTAAACGAGAAGCTGGCTGAAGCCATGAGCCTCGCCACCGGTGTACCCGTGGACCCCGACTCCCTTCTAGCGTTCATACCATACCTCTCAATAGCTCTTGCACTACTACTAGCGGATCCTTCAAGCATGGATAAGCTCTTGTCATCAGCTGTTGAATGGCCCTCCATAATATTCTTCATGTCGCTGTTCATCCTCTCATATGCCCTCAGCTACACTGGGGCAATAGCTAAGATTGCATATGGTATAGCAATGTTCTCGGAGCCGGGGAGCTTCACAGGCAACATGCTTGTCGTAGGCGTACTCCTCGCTGCATCAGCAATGCTGAGCTCCGTGCTCGACAACCTCTCCGTGATAGTAGCGTTGACGCAGCCCGTCACAATACTGGTTCAACTCGGCTTGAGCAGGGTCTCCTACCTAGCCCTGCTCTACGGCGGCGTCTTCGGCGGGAACTACACGCCAATAGGCTCCACAGCCAACATAGTTGCCGTCTCAATGGCTGAAAGAGAGAAGATAGCCGTCTCATGGGGTGAATGGCTCAGGATAGCCTTGGTGTCTACAACCCTGCAGATTACTGTGGCACTACTATGGAGCTACCTCTGGCTACTAGCAGGTGGTTGAAGACCTGGGTCACGGTAGAGATCCCTGTTCACCACGGGGATCAACGCCATCACTGTTGCCATGAAGCTTAAATCCTGCCTTACGACAACGCCCTTCGTCAATAGGCTTATGAAACCCCCTTTATCACCTATGCTCCTCGTACCGTAGTGCTCGTCGACGACTTCCTCCAGCTCTCTCCTAGCCCCTGACACAACGAGCTCGGCGAAGCCACGCGGTATCTTGAAGACCGGTGAGAACCCCAGGGAGTCGACGCCATTCCTCCCATGGATCCATGCAGCCTCTAGATCATAGTAGTCCCCCATGACCAGTATCCACCCAGCCTCCACCCCAACGCTGTAGTCGCATTCACCGAGCTTCTCGGCTGCATAGATAGCTCTTCTCCTCGCACCCTCGATAATCAACTCAAGACCTATTGGCTGAGGCGGGAGACCTGTCTCAGGGCTGGTGAACCTGGCTTCCACGCTCCCGAAGAACCTTGTGAAAGCGTTGACAACCCCCTTTATCTTAGCGGGGTTCCTGGATCCAATGCACACAGTGATCCTTGAACCAGGGGAGCCGGCATCCATGATGTGGAACGCCTCCCAGCACTTGTTCATCCAACATTAACGGGGGCCGGCTTTTTAAATGAAGCCGGCTGCACGTAGAGCACTAGGCGAATGCGTGACTCCACCTCCTCAAGGTTTATAAATTGAAACATACTATATTTACTGATTAATACTGAGGGAGAGTGATAGTGGGATGGGCAGGCATAAACCCTGGTTCGTAGGATACCTGAAGGGGAAGGACTGGCTATCCAACTACGACTACGACATAGATACAGTGTTCAAGGTTCTCCAGGCAGCCAGGGAGCTGAAGCAAATGTATCACAGCGGGGTCAGGAAGGTCAACTGGCTTGAAGGCAAGATGCTATACTTGATCTTCTACAATAAGAGCCTGAGGACCAGGAACAGCTTCCAGACAGGTGTCTACCAGCTCGGTGGGCAGGCAACGTACATTAGCCCAGACCAGGTGTACGCCCCCACACTCCCAGAGGACATGGTGCCGTATCAAACCGAGGCCATAAGCGATGTTGCAAGAGTCCTAAGCAGGTACGGGGACGCCATAGCTATAAGGATATACGGGGATGCAGCCAAGTGGATTATTGGACGCGGCCACAGGATAATAAGGGAGTTCGCTAAGTGGGCGGATATACCGGTTCTAAACATGGAGGACGACGTATGGCACCCGTTCCAGTCGCTTGCCGACGCGCAGGCAGCGCTTGAGGCACTGGGATGGCCTAAGGATCTCAGGGGGAAGAAGGTCGTAGTAAGCTACGCGTACAGCGGCGGGTTGAAGCCCCTTGCAGTGCCACAGGATGTTGCAAGCATGTTCGCACTGCTCGGTGCAGACGTCTACGTGGCTCACCCACCCGGCTTCGAGCTGATGGATGAAGCCATGCAGATAGCGAAGAAGTACGCGGAGCACTGGGGAAGCGAGTTCAAGATAGTCCACGACATGGATGAAGCCTTCGAGGGGGCAACCATAGTGTACCCGAAGGCTTGGAGCCCGAGAGGCTTCTTCCCACCATACAATAGCACGGTGGATAAGGAGGGAGCTAAGGCATACCAGGATAAGTTCAAGAACTGGATTGTAACGATGGAGAGACTGGAGAAGGCTGGTAAACCATTCTACATGCACTGCGGTCCAGCCGACAGGGGTCAGGAGGTCACGGACGAGGTATTGGACAGCTACGAGAAGAGCCTGTACTTCGAGGAAGCAGAAAACAGGCTGCACGTGCAGAAAGCCGTCATGTCAATGGTTATGGGAGAGTAGACGAGTGTTTTCCCATCCCGTGAAGCTAAATCTTTTCCCCTCCTTCCTCCTAAACCCTCCCTGCTCCATGATGCAACCTCATCTCCTTGAGGAGGTCCACGCATAGCACCTCCCTGCTCTCCCCGGTGTCCTTGCTGGTCACCTTGAAGGATGCAAGCTTATCTTCGAGCAGGCATACCAGCATCATGTATTCGAATGGGGTTGAATAGGAGCCGTGTAGGGATGAGGGCAACGCGTATACCTCTAGGTCTACACCCTTTAACCCAGGGGTTTCCCTGAGGAGCCTGTAGACCTCTGAGAGGGCCGGGGTATCCCTGTCGAATTCCAGGAGGCTTGATGAAAGGCTCCGGGACACTATCTCCTTGAATGGCCTCCTAGCTTTATCCATGTATGTGTAGTCGAATACAACCGTGCTTAACACCGGCTTCACTCCTGATCCAGCAATGTATCCCAGTAGCTTAAGGAGGGCTTCAAGTAGTCCAACCTGGTACTTCTCCAACACCACTCTCGTCAAAGCCTCTGTGAGCCCCTTGTCAAGCCCCTCTCCCCCAGCCTCCCCTGTGAGGGCCTTGGACACGCAGCCTATGAAGCCCCTGTACCCGTTGATGCTTGTGAACGGGGCTGCCGACGCTACGACTTGTACAGCATCCCTGGGTAGCTTGAGCCTGGCCACCTCCTCCTCCACAGTTGTCTCCAGGCATTCCTCAACGATTCTACCAGTGTCCTCTCCTGATGCCTTATCCTTCACTGTGGAGGATAGGGCTTTAACGAGGAGCCCATGTACATCCTCACCTGCCCATGCAAGAGCCCTCAACGCGGCTAGGAGGTAATGCGGGCTCTTGGAGTCGTCGCCCATGAACAGTCTCTTCAATTGGTTGAGGTAGTCCCCGATGCTAGCCGGCACAAGTATGAAGAGTATGTTTGACTCTATGAGTAGCCCAACCAGTAGGTGCGTGAGCAGTGGAGCTGTCACCACGAGCCTCGCGAAGTAGCCGCCTGCCTCGTCGACCACTATTTCAACCCTGTCCGCTTTACCTATATCCAGGCACCTCTCCCTTGTTTGATGCGAGGATTCAAGCACGCATAGAATCCTGTTTAAATCATTGAAGGAGACCATGTCCCTTCCTGTCTCCCTCAGGGTCTGCCTCACATACTCCACTACGCGTGCAACCTCTTCATCCCTGCATGGAGCCCCCCTTATAACCCCGCAGAGCTCCCTGTAGGGGTCGAAGTAGTCCCTGAGATACTTGTAGCCTGGTATAGGTGAGTCAAGTAGCTGCAGGAGCAGCCTCTTACTGAGCCCTCTCCTACGTGCAGCCAGCTCATCGACCACGCTTCCAGCGTTCTCAACCAGCTCCCTTACAAGTGCCTCTCTCCCGGCTCCCAGCAGCCCTTTCTCAAGTGCCTCAAGTATTCTCCTCGTGAAAAAGTATGCGGCGAGATGATCGTGCCCGGTGTAGTCCACTGTGACGAGCACTGTATCTATTGTTCTCCCCCTGGCCACCGATGCAAACGGCATGAAGTGTCTTGAGTGCCGTGTACCCTTCTCATAGACCCTGGTGTATACGGCTGGCTCCATTGTTTCGCTACCGGTTAGCCTCAGGATGTTCTCTATCCTACTGCTTTTACCGGATTGCGAGAAACCTATGAAGCCGACTATGAGTGGCTTGCCCTCACTACGCCTACCCATGTGGTACGACCCCTGTTCCAGGGATTGACTCACGCCTAGTTGAGGCGTTGTCAGGTTTATTTACGACTGTGAGCCTAATAACTATTATAGTCTCGGGGAGTGGCATAGATGAAGACATGGATCCCTGGCACGGCTAAGTGGCTTGCTTACTCGGTGGGGGCTGGGCTGGTCGCCGTGGTCCTGCTCAGAGGGTTCTCTACGTATATAGCTGTAGACCTAGCCGTGTTGACGGCTGGCATAGTGGTCTTCACACTCCTATTCCCATACCATCTCTCAACGGATGTCACCGGCAGGAGGGTTCTGCCAAGGGGGAGCGGTGAAATCTCCTTGTTCGTGTCCGCGTATCTGCCTGTGCTCGCCCTCTACGTGCTCCTCCTGCTAGGCTACGGGGGGAGCATGACGGCCACCGTGGGCGGCTTACTGGCACCGCTGATAGTTGTCCCCGGGCTACTTGTAGTCGGCTTGATGCTTCACTACGGGCTCTACCGGCCTGTCGCAGGGGTCCCAGCTAGAATCATTGTTACCGCAGTAGTGCTGCTCGTCGACGCCGTCATATGGATGTGCATCCTGCTTCCAGCAGGGCTCTACGTGCTCGGCGCCCTCGAGTTCTCCAGGCTGTATCTTGGAGCAGTATTGCAGCAAGAGCCCGTAGCCGTGGCACTGCTCCTCATTCCTCCTGCCTCACTAGTGCTTGCAGCCGTGGACCTGGCCAGGTACAGGGGGAGGGGGTACATGGTTGCAGTGGGATTCGGGGTCCCGGCGTACAGGAGGCTCCTGGTTTCAAGAGTGTTTAAGCGGCTTGCATCGAGCCATGTGATCAACGTGCCCCATGAGGTCTACCTCGATGTCTCATCGTTTCTCCAGCACTCCTACTCGTAGAGGATACTGACCTGGTGCTAGCCTATTGTGACCGATGCTATCCTCGCGTCCCTCCTTGAAGCCATCTCCTTTACGATGGCTCCAACAGTGTCCACCATCTCTTTAAGCCTCTCACTGCTCCTTGCCTCAGCATACACTCTTATCTTCGGCTCGGTCCCGCTGACCCTGACAAGTATCCATGAGTCGTCACTGTACTCGAACCTGTAGCCATCTATATCTATTACTGCCACCGGCTCCCCGAGCCTGCTCTTCAACTCCTCAACCAGCCCCTTGTAGACATCCATCCTGGCTCCAGGGGGGTCTATCACATAGCTCCTCCTATCCCACGGGTAGTCCGGTACACCCTCCTCCTCAAGGATCCTTGCAAGCGGCTTCCCTCTCTCAACAACAAGTTTCACTAGTAGTGCTGCCTGCCTCACGCCGTCGACCCATGGGCCCCATGATGTATCTATGAGCTTCCATGGCTCCCCAGCCATCACCACGCTGCCTACTCCAAGCTCCTTCACTCTCTCATGCGTCTTCCCCAGGATGTATCTTTCCAGCCTGCCGCCTGAAGCCTCCACCACCTCGTCTACAACCCTACCTGTGTCAACACTCACTACTACAACTCCCTTCCTCTCCTCCAGCAGTATTTTGGCGAATAGTGCGAGCAGCCTATCCTGCCTGATGAATCCCTGGAATGGGTCTAGGGCTGCAAGCCTGTCGGCGTCGCCGTCGTGGGCTAACACCATTGCTGGCTCCACACCCCTGTAGACGGGTAGCAGTTTCTCGAGCACATCCCTCCTGGGCTCAGGAGGGCGCCCGGGGAAGTAGCCGTCTGGACTACAGTTGACCGTAACCGGTATTCCACCAAGGGATCGAACCACGACGGGGGTCACATGGTACGAGGCACCGTTAGCACAGTCGACAACCACCCTTGGGCTCCAAGCCCTCCTAGAAGGCTGCGACGCCTCCAGTAAGTCCTCAACATAGTCGTCGAGAAGCGTGGAGTCATGCAGTATCCTCCCAGCCCTACTCCACTCAGCCGCCTTCAAGGAGCCTGAAACCAGCTCCTCAACCCTCTCCTCGAGGCTCCGCGTGAACTCGAATCCCTCCACATCATAGAACTTGAACCCATTGTACTCCGGGGGATTATGGCTAGCCGTAACACTCACGCCTACACCGCCACGCCTAAGCCCAGCGTACCCTGCCACAGGGGTTGGTGCAAGCCCCACTATTGATGCATCCATACCGGAGGCCGCAACGCCTGCCGCAAAGGCGTATGTGAGGACATGGCTTGTGACACGTGTATCATACACTATGTAGCTGCAGCTGGATAAGCCTAAAACCCCCATAGCTAAGCCCAACCTGTAAGCAGCAACCGCGTCAAGCTCATCCGGATACCTCATCCTTACACCAGCTGTGCCGAAAAGCCTCACAGCGATCACCATGCCCAAGCAGGAACCCATCTACCCAATACCACTTGAACATAGCTATCGACACACATGCTTATAGGTTTTGAAGCATTCTCAAAGGAGAACCAATGCAAACCCAGGTTTAAAACCCGTAGGAGACTCCAATAGACATGGGTTGGAATAGATGGCCGTCTTCAAGCCTGGCAAGAATAGAAGGGAGATTATTGAGGAACTACTGAGAGACCTAGATCCATCATTGAGGGAGGAGGCGAGGAGGCTCCTTGAATCAATGAGCCCCGATGAGTTAGCCGGCTTGAGGAAGGAGGATGTATACAGGAGGCTGGGCAAGCAGAGACCTAGCTAGTATGCCGCTTCCCCGCTTGCCGTTTGCCCCTGGATACGAATGAATATCCAGGGGCTTCCGCCTCGCCCAGAGATCACGGGCTATCACCCTGGGGTCATGGGTGGCGGTTGAGCCCAACGCTATGGGGCCCCATCTGAGGAGAGGTATTTAAACCGATGCTTACAGCCCCGATAAAGTCTCTATCCAGGGTTAAACCGTTGCCTAGCCTAGCTAGCCTTAGTTAACGGGTCAGGCGCACTCAAAGGATTCTTCACCTCTCCGAGAGTACAGCCTTCCTCATCCCCAGCCATACCTACCGGGTGTGCACCTAGATATTTGTTTCCATCCATGGTTGAATCCATTGGTGGCTGGTGTGCAGGGTTCCCTGGGTTGGCCGCGTGATGTGAACATAGATATATATACTGTACAGCCATATATGTATCTCCTAGGTGCATTGGTGATGAGGCCCGAGGTAAGGATTGAACCAGGCTCGCCTGGGAGTAAATCCAGGCAGTGGATAGATGAACACTTCAAATACGTTGCCACAACAACCCATGACCCAGAGGAGCTGCCCCTGGTCATTGAGAGGGGTGAAGGAGTCTGGCTTTACGATGTGGATGGCAACAGGTATCTGGATTTCTCAAGCGCCATAGGAGTCAATAACCTAGGCTACCCCACGCACCCAGAGGTTAAGAAGGCGGTCGTAGAGCAATTGGAGAGGCTGGCGCATGCAGCCGGGACAGACTTCTTCAACCCGTATCAAGTAATGCTGGCGAAGAAGCTCGCGGAGATAGCGCCGGGCGGGGTTCCAAGGAAAGTGTTCTTCTCGAACAGCGGGACCGAGGCCAATGAAGCCGCTGTAAAGATAGCTAGGCAGGCAACGGGGAGGAAGCTCTTCATAGCCTTCTACGGGGGCTTCCACGGGAGAACCATGGGCTCCCTCGGCTTGACCGCCAGTAAGAGTGTGCATAAGAGGCTGGTGTTCCCGTGGATGCCCGGCGTCTTCCATGCCCCATACCCGAACCCCTATAGGAATCCATGGCATATAGACGGCTACGAGGAGCCCGTGGAACTCGTAAACAGGGTCATAGAGTTTATCGAAGAGTACATACTGGAGAAGCTGGCGCCTCCCGAGGAGGTTGCTGCAATATTCGCCGAGCCAATTCAAGGAGAAGGCGGATACGTGGTTCCACCCAGGGTCTTCTTCAAGGAGTTGAAGAAGCTGGCTGATAAATACGGTATACTGGTATCGATAGACGAGGTTCAAATGGGCCTCGGGAGAACCGGGCGGATGTTCGCCATAGAGCACTTCGACATAGTGCCCGACATAATATCCATGGCTAAAGCACTCAGCGGCGGCGTAGTGCCCATAGGGGCCACGGTCTTCAGAAGCGACCTCGACTTCAAGCAACCGGGGATACATAGCAACACGTATGGAGGACACGCCCTCGCCTCCGTGGCAGCGTTGAAAACAATAGAGGTGGTTGAGAAACTCCTTCCCAACGTTAACAGGCTTGAACCATTGTTCAGGGAGGAGTTAGAGGGGTTGAAGCAGAGTGTTGAGCAAGTCGGCGATGTAAGAGGGATTGGACTAGCATGGGGTGTTGAAATAGTGAAGGACAAGAAGTCTAAGACCCCTGACCCCTCATTGAGAAACAGGATCGTTGCCAGAGCCCTGAGGAACGGGCTAGTGCTCCTACCCTGCGGAAAGTCCTCGATAAGACTGATACCACCCCTCGTGATAAGCGAGGAGGAGGCGAAGACAGGCCTCGAGATCTTCAGGAAAGCCGTGAAGGAGGCCCTTTAAGAAGCCGCAGAACCATTTAAGCCAGTTGTTTTCCCAAGCACCAATCCCCATATACGCAGCCACCCGCAGCCTCAACAAGCTAATACCTGAGAACCCTTCCACACCGCTCACAGCCCTAGGGCTCACTCCAATAGCTTTCAAGCCTGCCAAGCCCGTGGCGTAGAGCATCCACTCATAGAGGACGCCGGGTAACCCGCCCATTCAAGCAGTTTTATTAGGGATATTTTTTAGAATACAGGAATAGATGTTACTCAGTGAGACCCGTGACCCGTTACAGCGGGGTTGCGGATCTGCCTCTTCACAACGGGCATGTACCTCCATACCTGTTCGAGAGAATGCGGGTTCTCGGAGGACTGATAGCCCGGTACATTGTCGAGTATTATGGTCCAGGGGAGCTCGTGAGGCGCCTAGGGGACCCCTTCTGGTTCCAGGCATTCAATAATGTTATAGGCATGGACTGGGATAGCAGTGGCTCGACAACCGTGGTCGTATATGTCTTGAAGAACACGTTTCCACCCGGCTCCCTCAGGGACAACGGGATCGCCGTGCTCGGCGGGAAGGGCCGGGACTCTAGGGCTGTAGCGGAGGAGGCGAAGGCCATTAGCGATGTAGCCGACTACGAGAGGATAGTGGGAGCCAGTAGGATGGCTGCTAAAATCGATGGAGTCGCATTGCAGGATGGCTACAGCATCTATATCCACAGCCTGATAGTGGACTCAGATGGAGACATGCTTGTCGTCCAACAGGGATTGAACGAGGACTCAGGGATGGCCAGACGCTACCATCTCCCCGTTCCAAAGGGCTCGCTGCCAACCACCAGGGTTGAACCACACTCCGGTGTAGCCTCCATGAAGATTGAGCTCTCACTGAACCTTGCCAACCCGGGTAGCAGGGAGGCTAGGCGAGCCATACTAGACATAGTTTCCTCAACGCCCCCTGGATCCCTTTTGAACAGCCTAGGGGAGGCTAATAGGATCCTCAGGGGTGAGCCCTCCATCCTCTCATGGGTGACTGGGGGTGCACAGGGGGATACATGGAGTCGAGTACGGCAGCTAACCGAGGTGTGTCCCAGATACTACCGTCCCGTGGCCAACCTGAGGCTTGTTGGAAAAGCTGCCTCCGAGATAAAGAAGCTGGGTGTGAGAGAGTTCGATGAGTTAATAGGTTTGCCGGGCGTGGGTGCTGAAACCATTAGGGCTCTCGCACTGGTTGCAGACCTGATCTACGGGTATAGGCCCTCATTAAGGGATCCGACAACAAGCATCATGGATCCCTTCCTCTATGCCTATGCTCATGGTGGTAAGGACGGTGTACCTTATCCCGTCAGGGTTGAGCACATTGATAGGACAATAGAGTTCTTTGCATCCATGCTGGATGAGGTGAAGGTTGGAGCACGTGATAGAGAACACATGTTGAGGAGGCTTGCCTCATTCGCTGACAGGGTGAAGAGGGCTATCGGCTTCCTAGAGGGATCTAGCGACTATATCCCTTAACACGTCTAGGCTGGGCTTGAAGGGTATCGACGTGTATCTTGCCTCAATCATCCTCATAGTGAACTCTAACGCCTTCTCCACTTCACCCATGTCTACACCGTAGTCGCTTAACCTCTCATCAAACCCTAGGGAGGACTGGAACTCCTTGACAGCCCTGTAGGCTCTCTCCGCGTCGCCTGCGAGGGGTTTCAACCCTGGATCCAGTGGCCTCAGCACGTGGGCTGAGGCCTCCGGGACTGCTTTATGCGTGTAGTAGACTACCATGGGGCCTAGTATGGCTAGCCCGGCGCCATGGGGTAGCTCCGGGTGCAACCCGCTGAAAGAGTGCTCTAATGCATGGTTTAAATGCGTCATGGACTGGTCTATTGAGATCCCAGCTATCATTGACGCGTAGAGCAGTTTCTCCCTGTGCTCCAGGTTGCCTGGGTCGCCGAGGACCCTTGGTAGGCTACCTACCACTGCCTCGACAGCGTCCCTTGAGAGAGTCAGCGTTAAATGATTCGAGAAGGTGGAGGTGGCGGCTTCATACGCGTGGTAGAATGCGTCGAGACTAGTGTAGAGTGACTGCTCCCTGCTCAGGGTCCTCGTGTACAATGGGTCGTCGAACCCTACGTCCGGGTACCTTACCGCCATACCCCTCTTCTCGAATGTCCCGTCAATGGTTACCACGGCATACCTGTCCACCTCGCTGCCGGTTCCATGCGTGAGGTTCACGGCTATTAAGCGTAGACGCCTAGCGTTGGAGACTGAGGCCGGGTTCACGGCTATGTCTGCTGCCTTGATACCGGTGGTAGCTATCACTGATGCAAGCTTACCGACATCTATCACGCTTCCACCGCCCACCGCCACGATGAGGTCAACTCTGTTTTCAACCGCGATCCTCCCTGCTTCATCAGCCATGCTTGCATAGGGGTTCGCCTTAACGCCATCGTAGACGACGTACTCGACGCTCTCACGCTTCAATGCTTCGAGGACCGTGTCGAGTGCACCCGACACTCTTGCAGCACTCTTACTAGTGATTATCAACGCCTTCCCATACCCCTTCACGTTCTCAGCCAGTTTCTCACGGAGAACCCCGGGGCCGAAGAACAGTGTTACATCATTATACTTGAGCTTGAAGGCTTTTGAAGCCATGGATTACACCGTTTTAGAGGTGTATTCATGCAACTAGTTTTTATCTATTACGACGAAGTCGTTGACCCTCATCAACCCGTAGATCCTTGAGGATGCCTCGATGAAGCCGAATAAGGGCACAAGGAGGATTAGGTATGGCTCCCTGCTCCTGATCACGCCGTAAGTGTATGAGGCAAGGTAATATATGCTGCCGGGTAAAATGTACCAGACGAGCCCGAGATACACGAGTATCGGGAAGAACAATACTGATACAGCTAGATTTAGAACCCATGCGAAAGACCTGAAGCCAACTATTAGTTTCATCGGGGCTGGAGAATACTTTATATCCGTTATCAAGCCCTTAAACCACCTCCCCCTCTGAATCATCAAGTCCTTCACGCTGTTAGGGCTCTTTATGGAGACCCTGGTGTTAGACTGCCAGGTCTTATACTTCCTCCTCACAAGCTCCACTGCGAACCTGAAGTCCTCCGTTATAGACCTGTTGTTGAAGCCTATCTCCTTTAGAACCGAGCCCTTCACTATGAGGAGCTCCCCGTGCAACCCTATCAAGGGCTTCCCGAGGAGCCCTGTGAAAAACCTGTAGAGCGTGAGGTCATCGATATACCTGATCCAGTCCATGACGTATGAAACCATGCTTTTCCCGGGCCTCGGGAGGAGGATGCCGTTGCCTGCTACGAACCCCTTCGCCTCATAGTAGGGTATCTCGTAGAGGAATGAGTCATCCAGAATCAGGTTGTCGTCGTCTATGAATACATACCACTTGTCGGGTGACACATAGTGCTCCACGAAATAGTTTAAAGCCCTCCCCTTCCCAACCAGATCCCTCCTGTAACCCGAGGGAACCACTATCAGCCTCACTCCCCTAAGGTAGCGTAGAGTGCTTATAAGGGGAGCACCCTCATCGACCACAAGGGTTATATGGGAGAACCTTGAGACATGGTATTTAACCGACTCTATGAGGCTCCTCTGCACCTTCTCATCGGCCTTCGACACTATGACTATCTCGTAGTTGCATGCCTTCACACTGGATCTACGTGGCTTATACGCGATATACCCTGTTAAACCTATTGAGAGCAGCAACGTGTAGGCGAGCGCCACCCCAACCATTATCCCTGTAAGGTTGCTCATCAACTCCTGGTTCAAGCCTGATCATCCATCAAGCTGAATATCTCGCCGTCTACAAGCACATAATACAGGTGATTACCGAGGCGAGTATTAAAGCTTACGCCGCCGTGGTCATGCTTCGACGGCTCCTTCCCGCCCTAAGGAGGTTCTTCTGCATCCCCTCAGGCTTACATCTGTAAGCTCATTTAAGGGGCAGGGGCCTTCCCGCTGACTTTCACCGGTCCCACGGCTGTCTCAACCACGTATTCAACGATGACCTCGAGCCTCCTGAGGGACTTGGAGAGGGATCGATGTATCATTGCCGCCAGCTCATCGGGTTCTACGTCCAGCGCTGGCGGAGTGGCTTCAACCCTTACCACAGTCTTGCCGCGCTCCCTGTCTACTTCAGCCCTGAGTACATGGGAGCCTGCTGAGGCCAGTATCGACGGGAGGTTGACATATATGTTTCTAGTCGTGTCGTCATGTATCTCCATGTCTCCCTCAACCTTCTTCTCGACTAGGACACCGTGTTCAAGTGTTTTAAGCCTCGTGGAGAAGCGTAGTGTTGACGGGGCCACCGAGTACAGGTCAAGTATCCTTAATGCTAGCAGCATGGCGTGAAAAGAGAGATCCTTGCCGACGCACACCATGCGGGCCTCGAGGAGATCCTCTCCTCCGCTGAGCCTAAGCTCCTCCATGTAGCACGGGGTGTCAGTCAGCTTGAGGAGCGTGTTGACTATGGTCATGGTTTTCCTATCTGCTTCAACCTCCCCTTTCACATCTTTTATCAGGCTGTCCACCTGCCTGTAGATACCGTCCACCACCTCGGGGTTGAAGGCGTAGACTTCTACATCCACCTCCCCGAGCTCTTTAAGCTTCTCCAGGGCTAGGCCACCGCTGAGATACTCCCCGTCCACCTCCATGTTTACCGCTGCTGGAACCCCTTGTGAGACATATATGTCTCCCCAGATCCCTGGAGCCCTAAGTAACGCCATGCATACATTGCTCCTGCAAGCCTTCCCCACGTACTCGAGCACCCTGCTGCCTGGGATACCTTTATTCTTCGCCACAATGCTTCCACGTGACAGAATTATGTACCTTAACAGAACCCTGTTAAGGATGCGACTGGACGCCTCGATGTCAACTATCAATACATCTCCCCTGAGAACTACTATCTAGGCCACTGCATTAATGGTTTATCCTTTAATCAGCCTTATAAAGTTTTCCAACCGGTGAACAGGGTTTAGGAGGCTTTCAAGTAGCCTGGAAAAGCTTGCTGTAGAGGCGTTTGAAGACCTCCTCGTTGGCGAACACCAGCTCGACCACTCCCTCCTCCTCTATCTTCTTCACGACAAGGCCCTCGAGGGGGTTTGCAGGTGGATCCGGTAGGCTTGGCGAAGGCTTCACTCGTCCAAGGTAGATCCACTTTATCCTTCCATCGCTACTCCTCTCCACCCTGTACCAGTATCTCCCGTAGTAATAGTACTTGACGGTTGCACCTGTTGGAAGCCTCCTTGAAACTATGTGAACAGGCTTCAAATAGTATTTCTCACCCTTGATCAAGCCGTTGTAACCATATATCGCTGGCAGGGACTCTAAGAGTAGGGAGTTCAACCTGTTGAATACATCGCGTGTCACACGTAGCTTGATCTTCCCGCTCCTCGACCCGTTGAGAGCCATACCGGTCAGCCCATGGGAGTTCAATCATTACTCATTGACCACTATATTCATCATTCCGGGTTTAAATATGGTGGAGGCACCCTTATTTAGCCGTAGCCTGGTTCAACCATGGAACCCGTGGTGAGGCGGACTCCCTCGTAGTCTGGTTTAACCCTGTATGCCTTAACCCCTTCCCTCTCAAGCTCCTCCACTATCGCCTGTGCCCGTGCAGGCTCCGCTAACCCTATCACTATGCCTCCCCTTCCGGCGCCGCTTAGCTTCGCCCCATATGCTCCTAAGCCGAGCATCCTGTGAACCAGGTAGTCGTTAACCCATGCAGACGCACCCATTGAGAAGAGGAGCCCATGGTTCACCGTCATCAACTCGCCTAGCCTGACTACATCCCTCTCCCTGAGGGCGGCAAGGGCTTCCTCAACCAGCTCGCCTGCTGCCTCGTAGAGTATTCCTCCAAGCCTCCCCAGTCTCCTACGCTTCTCCAGCACGTCTCTCACAACTACTCCTGTGTCTCTTTTAACACCTGTATCCGCCACCACTAGTTCAACTCCCTCCGGGAGCAGTGTGTCGAGGCGTTTGAAGGAGCCGCGCTTATAGTATACGAGGCCGCCGTACGTTGCCAACGTGTTGTCGATACCGCTTGGCTTGCCGTGAACCTCGACCTCCCCCATGTAGGCTATCCTGCTGACATCCTCCCTCGTGAACCCGGCGCCGCATGCATGGAGCAGGGAGTGTGTTAGCGAGACATTTACAGCGGCTGAGGAGCCCATTCCAGCTCCCACGGGGATCCCTGAGTCTATGTATATAGTGTAGTCGCGGCCGCAGTTGAATTCCCTTGCAGCCTCCTCAAGCACCCTGAGGAAGGGTTTAGCCAGGGGGGAGGATGGATCTATTGGCCCCAGCTGCCTCGAGTATATTTTAAACTCTCCCTTCTCAACACATGTGGATGCATACAGCCCCACGGCCAGCCCTATGGCCGGGTAGCCTTCCACGACGAAGTGCTCTCCGAAAAGGATCACTTTTCCCGGAGCGATGCTGCAAGGCATGGACCGCTGGCACCCTTAGCTATTTAAGAGTATAGTGGGATAACATGGTTATAAATGGTTAGCGTGGTGGACACCGATGAGTAGTCAGGAGAAGAGGGCTGCGTTCACACCCGTCTTCAAACTCATCAACGATGCTAAGAGGAAGCTGCAGGGCTACAGGTTTAAGATCATTGTTTTAAGCGGTAAAGGCGGCGTTGGGAAAACCTTCATATCATCCTCAATAGCGCTCGGGCTGGCTTTAAAGGGTAGGAGGGTTGCCATACTGGATGCCGATATACATGGCTCCTCAATACCATCCATGCTGGGCGTGCAGGGGATGAGGCACTACGCCAGTGAAAACGGTGAGATCCTCCCGGTTGAGGGACCCCTAGGGGTTAAAGTCGTGGCCGTTAACCTCATGCTGGACTCACCGGATCTCCCGGTTGTGTGGCGGGGTCCCCTGGTCTCCAAGGCTATAACGGAGCTGCTCAGCAAGGTTGCCTGGGGTGATGGAGACTACCTTGTAATAGACATGCCTCCCGGAACCGGTGACGCAGCCATAACTATTGCACAGGTGATCCCGGATGTAACAGGGGCGGTCATAGTGACGGCTCCAAACATGTTGACGGAGACCATTGTCGCTAAAGCAGTGAACTTCACCGCTAGGAACAATATTAGGCTACTCGGCATAGTGGAGAATATGAGTTACTTCAAATGCCCTGTCTGCGGCTCCGTCTTCAACCTCCTAGGCAGGAGCACCGGGGAATACCTTGCAAGCAAGTACGGGACCCGCCTCCTCGGCAAGATACCGCTGGATCCATTGATCAATGAAGCCGTGGACAGGGGTGAACCCTACCTTCTCGCATACCCTGAGGGAGAGGCTGCTAAAGCAGTGATGAGCATGGTTGATGAAATAATAAAAAGCGTTGAGGCTGATCAATCACTAGGGGCACAGGGCTGATAGCCGGGTAACCGGGGCGGTGGTCGCATTGAGCAGTGCTGATTCAACGGGCGTTGAGAAGAAGCCGAACTGGTTGCTCCTCAAGGAGGCTGCTGAGGAGCTCTACAGGAGTGGAAAAGTATACTTCACGCGGAAGGAGCTAGTCTCCAAGGCCAGGGAGAAGGATCCATCGAGATCCGAGATGAGCATGGATTTCGAGATAGACCTTGTCACCGTGAACGGCAGCAGTAAGGACCGCTACAGGGATCCCGAGAAGCTCTTCCTATACAGGGTTGACAGGGGAAGATACACTCTATACAACCCGGAGGAGCACGGCGAGCTCGAGAAATACATAGGTGTGCAAAGGGTGTCTCCGGCGAGGAAGCACTTGATAGAGGAGGTGGTGAAGGAGCTGGAGAAAGCCGGCTACGATGCCTCCGAGAACAGGTTTGCGAAGCCATTGCAGCCGGACATCATAGCTGAGAGGGAGGATGAGAGGCTCGGCGTGTGGATAATAGATCCAGGCACCCCTCTCTCAGACCAGTACAAGATGCTTGCCTACGCTATAGGGTCATGCCTCCTCAACAAGGAGTTCAACGACTACGTGGTAGTGGTTCCAGGCGAGCTGCTTAAGAGGGTCACCAAGGACTTGATCGATGTTTTGAACCAGTTCAGGGTGCGCTTCGCCACGGTGAAGGAGGAGAGAAGGTATACTCTACAGCTCTAGGCTGCCCAGCCGTCCACCCGTTAAGCCGTTAACTCGTTCTCCAGCCTCTTCTTAACGACCTCCCTGGCCTCCTCGAGTATCCTTTTCACATCGCTCCCGCCAGGCGGCGAGTAGCTTAGATCCAGGGCGCCTGGACCGCTTGCCTCACTCAGCTCCCTGATGGATACCTGTAGCTCGGCGAAGGCGAGGTTTAAATCCGGTATGTTGAGCTCGGGCAGCTTCGAGAGATCCTTGACTAGGCTGCTGACCTCGGATGCCACGCCGGAGAACTCCCTCATGTTTATAGCGTACTGTAAGGCGAGATCCACTTTCTCGACCACGAGTTGCACGGCTGCAAGCCTTGAAAGCAGCTTGTCGAGCTTGGAGATCTCCTCGGCGTATCTTTTAGCCAGGTATCTCTCTCCCTTCGACTCGAGATCCGTGAGCCTCTCGAATAATGCTTCCCTTCTCTCGCTAATCCTGTTGTATAATGTGTCTATCCTGTCCCTGAGTAAGCGCACGTGGTAAAGGGCTTCGAGAGCCTTCCTTAAAGGATCCCTGCTCCTCTTAAACATTGCCGGCACCTATATGGATTATGTAGTTGGGATGATTTAAAAGGGAAAAGAGCTAGTGGTCGGGGAGAAGCTGGTAGAACACTATGATGCTGTATAAGATGCCTCTACCGCCGTCGGGTGTTGACACTTCCACGGGTTGACCAGTATACGGGTTTACGAATGGCTCCATGATCACCTTGTATGGTTTAACATGGGTATCGTTCACCAGGGGCCTCGTTGAAAGGCTTGTTATGGATTGAGCCTGGATGTACTGTGTAACAGGTAGCTTGAGGCTCTCACTGATCCTTGACGCCGTAGCCGAGTCGAGGAGGCCCTGGGACCCGGTGAACCATTTCAACGTGTACGACCTGTTAGTTGTCTCCGCCCAGTACATGGCGCCGTCTATCAACATATTGTATAGTAACGGGAGCCTCCCGGGTGAATCGAAGACCGGGGATATTATCGATGTATCCTGGAAGCTGTAGACGTAGAGGTATCCGGAGGTATCCCTGTACGACGCGTTCACCCCGATGCTTCTCAAGTAGCTGACCGTCGAGTTCCCTATGCGTATCATCCAGACGCTCTTCGGTATGTCCACTGTACCAGGCATGCTGCCTGTCACAACCGGCCATATCACGACGCTGGAGTTATCGCTGGACACTATGAAGGAGTCTATTGCCATGAGGAATGTTCTACCAGCCGGCGGGTTGAAGAGCTTTGCAAGCATGGCTGCCTCACTGGTGTTGGTGGCCGACATTATTAAACCTATGATGCCTATCTGGGTTTCATTAAGCGTTGAGCCGTCAGCCACACTAGCCTTCCCGCCGTCAACCGATATACCGTAACCGTAGTCCCACCACGCTATGACAAGCGAGCCCTCTGGGAGGCCTCTTATGGCTTCAACAGCCTTGTACCATGAGTCACTATAGTATGGGAGGCCTGAGACCCCTGCTTTCAAAGTGTAAACCATGCTCTTATTCGACACGTAGTCAACGTACCCTGCGTAAGCCGTGTTCACCAGTGCCAGCGCCACCAGTGCTAGGACTACTACGCGGTATTCTCTCGCAGGCCTATACCTAACCCTACCCTTCCTCCTATCCTCGAGCTCCCGCCGCGTCGGCAAGAGGTATTCGACGAGTCTACCCATGAAGACACCCATGACGAGTGTACCGAAGTATGCCGCTGAAGCAATCATGTAGGCTGCGTTCAGGTACGAGTAGAACGCTAGGATGAACGCTATTGACACATACAGCTTATCCGCCTCACCCCTGTAGATGAAGTAGAGGGAGCCGATGACCCCTAGCACTAGGGGTGAGGCGAAGAAGAGCCATGGATACACTCCCCACGAGTGAAGCATGCCTATGAGGGTACTATAGCTTGAGAGAGGCGACTGGTGCTCCGCAATGCTCTCGACGAGGGGGCTCGCCGGGATGAACCTTAATCCAAGGGCCCATGCCAGCCTACCGCCGATCGGCACCAGTCCCTGTGCAACAGCCACTGATCCCCCGGCAACGAGAACCACTAGCAGTAGAAGGTATCTCCCCTTCGTTAAGAGCGGCTTCCTCAACCCGAGCCTCCTATACTCCGTGTTCAAGACATAGTATGCCAGAGGCAGCACCAACGTGGATGCCAAGGCTACTCCTAGATCCCTCGGGTTAAACGGGTATATACCGAGGTTCGAAGCATTCGCCGGTGATGGCAGTACAAGTATCATGGAGGATGCGATAAGCCCGAACTGGTAGGCTAGGAACTCCCCTTTAACACTGCCCCTCACTAGGACAGGGTAAACCACTGTGAAAGCGACCATCGTGCCCAGTATGAAGACGTAGCCTCCCCACAGCCATCCAACCATGGCGAGGAATAGCCCGGAGAGAACCATGTATGCTGTTTTCCTCAGCCTTGAAGC
The DNA here is from genome assembly GCF_000186365.1 of Desulfurococcus mucosus DSM 2162. Classification (NCBI taxonomy): domain Archaea; kingdom Thermoproteati; phylum Thermoproteota; class Thermoprotei; order Desulfurococcales; family Desulfurococcaceae; genus Desulfurococcus; species Desulfurococcus mucosus. The sequence continues at coordinate 279,982 of NC_014961.1, read as the reverse complement.
CTGCCCGCTGCTAATGGACTTCACCAGCTTACTGTAGAAGTAGACGTAGAGCAGTATGGGGACAAGGGCCACTCCCTCCTTCTCAATATACCCTAACACCGTTCTCTCGGTTGCAGCCGGTAGCACGGCTGTCAGAAGGGCTGTGAAGAGGCCTGCAAGCCTGCTTCCACCGGAGAGCTCTCTCCCGGTGACGTATGCGAGCACTATACCTATGGCTGCGAATATGATGGGCTGGAGTATCCCCCACTGCTTCAACGATAACCCTAATCCCTCTACAAGGTGGTATGTGGATCCTATCCACATCGGTAGAAACGGGTAGCTGGAGTATATGATGTCCCTGCCCCAGGGATACCAGAATATGTGGGTTGCAGGGTTATCCCTTGTAAGCGTGTACCATGAGAGTAAGCCGTTCTCATACACGTACTTAGCCTGCCAGTACTCAATGTAGCTGTCGAACTCGAAGAACTCGAAACCATTCAACCAGTAGGGTGAGAACCTGACGTACACGCCGTATGCAAGTATTAGTGTGAGAACAATGTATGTGGCCGCCTTCGCGAGCCCCGGCCTTGAGGCGAGGTACTCGTATAAGGTGTAGATAGTGTTCGACACGGTTCTACTCATGGATTACACCTTTAAACAGTTGAACCTGAGCGATAACTCTATGCTGGAACACTATAAAAAACCTTTGGAACACGGGGTTATGCAGGCCTCATGGAACCAGGAGCGCTAACACTGCTTTCTGAGCATGCTTCCTGTTCTCAGCTTGATCCCAGACAATGCTCCACCTGCCATCTATGACCTCATCCACTACTTCCTCCCCTCTATGGGCTGGTAGACAGTGCATGAAGACCGCGTCAGGCTTAGCTCTCTCCATCAGTTCAACCGTGACCCTGTAGGGCTCCAGGTCTCTCAACCTCTTCTCCCTCTCCTTGTCCTGCCCCATGCTGACCCATACATCGGTGTAGACTACGTCAGCGTTCTCAACGGCTTTAAATGGATCCCTCTCGATCTCGTATGAGCCGCCGTTGGGTGCGGCGTGCTCGTTGAATAACTTGACAACGCTTGGATGCGGCTCATAGCCCTTCGGCGAGGCGATCACGATTCTACCGCCCAGTATCCCTACTGCAAGCATGAGGCTGTGTAGGACGTTGTCGCCTCCATCCCCGACGAACACTATCTTAAGCCTCGTGATATCCCTCCCCTTCTTCTCCATGATTGTTAACACGTCGCTTAAAGCCTGGGCTGGGTGGTGGAGGTCGCTTAACCCATTGATAACGGGGACCCTGCTGTACTGGGCGAGCCTCTCGATCTTGTAATGCTCGTAGACCCGTGCCATCACGGCGTCAACGTACCTTGAGAGGACTCGCGCCGTGTCCTCTATGGTTTCACCCCTGGCCAACTGGAGCTCGCTGGCGCTCAGGTATATCGCGTTGCCTCCCAGCTCCCTCATAGCTGTCTCGAAGCTTATCCTCGTCCTCGTACTCGGCTTCTCGAATATCATCGCCAGATGCCGGCCTACGAGCAGCGGTATCACTCTCTCCCCTGCGAGATAGCGTTGCTTCAACTGCATCGCCGTCTCCAGGATGAACAGTAATTCCTCCCTACTATACTCGGCTAGGGTTAGGAAGTGCCTGCCTTTAAGGCTGGTCACCACATGCACCACCACGTGGATCAGCCCTATTTAATACCTGGATCGCCTTTAAAACCAGTGGATGAGGGGAGCACCGTGGAGAACATAGAGGTCCGGGCTGTGACATACTTCGCCGGTAGACACCGCGGGATCAGGGAGGAGTACGAGCACGGGATCAATGTACTGGAGAGAGCCGTTGAGATCCTCAGGGAGCAGGGGCTCAGAGTCTTCACTAAGCGTGTATCCATGCCGAGTATTGGAGTAGGGGAGGCCTTAAAGCTCCTGGAGGTAGCGGGCAACGGGGACGCATTGGTTAGCGCGGGGTACATTGACCTCAGGAGGCTTACACCGGGCGATGCATCACACCTAGCCGGCGGCGGGCTGTACATCCCTATTCTAGCACCCGTGAACGACTTCACCATGGATGACGCACTCCACTTCTCCAGGATCATCCACGCTGCTGCAGCCGATGACCCCGTGAACGCCACCAGGATAGCCATCGGCTTCCACGATGAATCCTTCCTCACACCATACTTCCCGGATTCATCGAGCAGGGGGTCCCGGAGCATCGGCTTAGCCTTCCTATACCCTAACGCACTGGACGCTGAGAGCATAGACGGGTTATCGGAGTCCATGCACAGGGTTTTCAAGGTCTTCAACAACATTGCTGAACTACTTGAGAAATCACTAGGGTACCCTGTGTACATAGACTACAGTCTCTCGCCATGGATGGAGAGAAGCGTGGCGGGGTTGCTTGGGTCCCTTGGGTTCAGCCCTCTGGAACCCGGCTTCAACTACGCTTTACACGTGGTCAACAAGTTGATAGGTATGCATGGAGACAGGCTTAGGGCCGTTGGCTTCAACGAGGTGATGCTGCCCTACGCCGAGGACTCAGTGCTAGTGGAGTACGGGGGAAGAGGGTTGCTGAGGGCCAGGGACTTCCTGCGCTACGCATCCACGTGTGTAGCCGGTGTAGACATGATCATTGTACCCTCCAGCGTTGAAGGGCTTGCAAGGCTGACCCTGGACGCGTACTCTCTGAGCCGGGTTAAATCCAGGCCGCTATCGCTTAGAGCCATACCCGTTGACGGTGAGCCGGGTGGGAGGGTGAGGCTGGGGAGGTTCGGGGAACCCTTCATAATAGGTTATTGAGGCCTGTTAACAACTGAAAGCCTCGCCTTTTAAGGCGGGGGGGTCAGATTTAAAAACCTCCCACATGATTCTATGAGATTTCGCCTCCGGATAATGGGAAGCAGGTGGGATAGACATGGGTTTAGAGGGGAGGCCTAAGCTCTTCGAGGTCAGAGTAGTCGACATAGATTTACACAGGAATTTAATCATCATGAACACGTCTGACGCCAGGGAACTCGGAGTGGTAGCGAACAACGTGGTGCTAGTGACACTTGGAGACAAATCGGCCTACGCCACAGTGGTGACAAGTGAGACCATAACGCAACCCGGTGTAGTAGCCCTCTCCAAGCAGACGGCGTCAGCGCTCGGCGTCTCCGAGGGGGATAAAGTCGGGGTTAAACCAGTCGGGCTGCCGGCAAGCTTCAACGCGTTGAAGAAGAGGCTTCATGGAGGAAGGCTCTCGGAGGGGGAGATGAAGAGCATTATAAGGGATGTCGTTGACGGCGTCTACGGTGAAGCCGAGATAGCTGCCTTCCTGGTCAGCCAGCTCTACAGCGAGCTCGGCGAGGAGGAGTTGAGCTACCTTATAAAAGCCATGGTTGAGACAGGCAGTAGGGTCACGTTTGAGGAAACAGTGTACGATGTACACAGTATAGGAGGCGTGCCAGGCAACAGTAAGGTTGCATTGCTAACAGTGCCCATTGTAGCGGCCTCAGGCCTCCTGATACCGAAGACCAGTAGCAGGGCTATAACGAGCCCGGCTGGGACAGCTGACACAATGGAGGTCTTGGCCAGGGTCGACCTCACTATGGATGAGATAGTTGAGATAGCTAGGAGGGTTAAGGGTGTTCTAGCGTGGGGAGGTAAGTTGAACCTGGCGCCAGCCGACGACATCTTCGTTAACATTGAGAGAAGGCTCTCAATAGACCCGGATCAACAAATGGTGGCCAGTATACTCTCAAAGAAAATAGCGATGGGGGTTGAAAGGCTCGTAATAGATATGCCGGTGGGCCGCGGGGCCAAGGTCAAGGATGCATCGACAGCCGACAAGCTGGCCGGGCTCTTCATAAGGCAGGCCGGATTACTCGGCCTGTCAATCAAGGTGGCTTTAACATATGGTGGGCAACCGATAGGAACCACTGCGGGCCCGGCTCTCGAGGCAAGGGAGGCTCTCGAGGCACTCATCGAGAGAAAGGGGAGTAGAAGCCTAATAGATAAAGCAGTGTTGCTGGCAGGGCTTGTACTGGAGCTCAGTGGGAGGGCTCAACCAGGCCAGGGCGAGGACATAGCTAGGGAGGTCTTCCTCTCCGGGAAGGCGTACGAGAAGTTCAAGCAGATAGTGGAGGCTCAGGGCGGTAACCCCAATGTGAAACCGGACGACATACAGGTGGGCTCCCACACCTTCACTCTCTCATCGCCTCTGGAGGGTGCTGTAACACACATAGATAACGCGGCCGTGTCACTGATAGCTAGAGCCTGTGGAGCCCCCTACGATAAGGGAGCCGGGGTAAGGCTGCATGCAAAGGTAGGCTACAGGGTGAACAAGGGCGACCCATTGATAACGCTCTACAGTAGTAGCGCGTCGAGGCTGGAGACGGCTGTTAGACTACTGAGAGACCTGAACCCCGTGGTTGTCGAAGGAATGCTGCTCAAGACTCTACCATAGCGTGAAGCACCCTCTGACCTCCTCCAAAAAGGCGAGGCTTTCAGTTGTAACCGGCCTCCCCCTGCAGCCAGCTCAACTGGTTAAAGCAGTCTTTTTATTCTCCAGTCAACCTATCATTAAGCATAAGCAGTGCGCGAGGTGCACGGCTTGAAGTATGATGCAGTAGTCGTGGGTGCCGGGGTAGCGGGACTCTACTCATCGCTAATCCTTGCCTCCAAGGGCTTCAGGGTAGCATTAGTGGAGAGTAAGCCCGCCAGCAGGATAGGTGATAAAACCTGCGGGGACGCGATAGGGGTGCATCACTTCGAGCACATAGGGTTGAAGCCGCCGGACAGCGTCGTCGACCACGTGTACAAGGGCGTCAGGATATATAGTCCCAGCGAACGCTACGAGATAACAGTGCCAGGTGAAGGAGTAAGCGTTAACAGGGTTAAGCTAGGCCAGTGGCTGCTCCGCCAGGCGCTTGATAAGGGGGTTGAGCTACTCGACCAGCACACTGTTCTAGGCGTGACGGTTAAGGATAACACTGTTAAATCCATCACGGTTAAGAAGGTGGGTGGAGGCACCGTGGAGCTGGAGGCCAGCGGCTTCATTGATGCAAGCGGTGCTAAACCAGCGTTGAGGAGCAGGCTGCCTGAAGCGTGGCCTATCTCGGAGAAGCCTTATACAACGGACTTCAACATAGCGTACAGGGAGGTCGTCGAATACGATGGCTCCGTGAATGAAGCCGACAGGGATTACGCCGTGATATACTTGAACACCGTGGTTGCCCCAGGGGGATACTGGTGGCTCTTCCCGAAGTCGGGTGACGGCAGAGTAGTCAACGTGGGGCTCGGCGTAATATGGAACGGGCTCCACAACCCTAGGCACAACTATGATAAATACTTGAAGCCCAGGTTCCCTGGGAGAGTCATCCATGCTGGAGGCGGCATAGTGCCCACCCGCAGACCCCTGCCCACAATGGTCTGGAGGAATGTAGGCGTAGTAGGTGACGCAGCGTACACCGTGAACCCTGTCCACGGAGGCGGCATAGGCTCCTCCCTTGAGGCAGCCGACATAGTTGCTAGACACATGGGGGACGCCCTCGAGCAGGGAGTGGTTGACGAGGAGTCCATGTGGGGTGCTAACATAGAGTACATGAAGGCCTACGGGGCTAAGCAAGCCGGGCTAGACGTGCTTAGAATGTACATGCAGAGGCTCTCCAACGACGACTTCGAATGGATCATGGCTAACAGGCTTGTCGACGGCTCCTCGGTCTACGATATGGGTGTGAAAGGGGAGCTAGGGGAAAGGATAGCTCACACGGTGCTAGCAGTGTTGAAAGCCCTCAGCAGGCCCAGCCTACTAAACCAGTTGAGAACCGTTAGAAGCTACATGAAGAAGGCTGTGGAACTCTACCTGGATAAATACCCGTCTAAGCCGGCGGAGCTACCCGGCTGGATGAGGAGTGTTGAAGACTTCTTCGAGGAGTACAGGAGGACAATAGGCTTCGAGAAGGGAGAAAGGGTTAAATGGTGAGGTACGCAGGCATAGACCTCGCTGGCTCACCCAGGAATCCAAGCGGTGTCGCGGTTATCGAGCACTCTAGGGGCTTGAGAATAGTCTTCATAGGGCTCCTCTACAGCGATGAAGACATACTGGGGCTCGTGGAGAGGCTTAAACCCGTGGTTGCAGCTGTAGATGCACCTTTAACGCCTGGCAGAGGCTACCGTAGCGTTGACCTAGAGTTGATTAAGAGGGGTTACAGGGTGCTGCCACCGGGTTGGAGAGGTATGAGAATGCTGTATGAGAGGGCTGTAAGGCTCGCAGGGATTATGAGGGGGATGGGGGTGGAGGTGGTGGAGACGCATCCGAGGAGTGCTTTGAAGTCCAGCGGGTGTAGTGATGTATATAGGCTTGCCGAAGCCGTCGGGATAACCGTCAACACGGTGCTCTCAAGGGATGAGGAGGATGCACTAGTGGCCTCCATCGTGGCGTTAAAGCATGGGGAGGGAGGTGTACTCGTCTTCAAGGCATGTGACGGCGAGGTGTTCCTCCTCAGGCGTCTCTGCGACTAGAGCCTTCTCAACTTGTCCCTGTGGTCTAGAACCCTGTCGGCAACGTGTTCGAGCAGCATGGTCTTCGACAGCCTTGAAAGCAGCCTTGTTTTAAACGGGATCGGTATCCTGGCACCTGACGCCGTGAGATGGCCTCCGCCTCCCAGTGCGACGGCTATATCCCTCACGTTTACACCCCTGCTCCTCAGGCTTAGCTTCCCATCGCTTGACGCTATCACGGCTACGTCGGCGTTGAACCTTCCCATCAGGTATGAGGCTAGGAAACTGTTTTCAACGGTGTCGCTTGACTCTGCGACACATATCCTGAAGCCGTCTACCTCCCTTACAACTGTTTTCAAGCCGTCTCCCAGTAGCCCTAGCTCGGCTTCCACTGCTTCAACAACTTTCTCCTCGAACAACGGGTCCCAGAAGACCCCCTTCGACAGGGTTTCTAGGACTCTCCTCCTCCATCCATCTCCATCCCTCCTCCTGACGAGCCTCACATAGTATGGGCCGAGCCAGTGGTCGAACCTCCAGAGGTCGCCTGCGCAGACACCGTTTACGAGGCTTGAGACATACAGGGGGTCTATGCTCCCCTTCCGCTCACTATACTTGTAGACCACGCCGGTGGCGCATGTCGAGGTATCAATGTGGAGCACGACTCCGGAGCCCTCTACGGCCTTCACCCATTCATCCTCCCATACATGGTGGTCGAACCAGGATACCCTGCTTCCCCCACCTGTGAGCTCCCCGAGGAGCTCTACAACCCTGTTGAACACGGGTGGGTTCACGCCTAGATCCATTAATGCTATCCTAGTGAACCCTTTTCCAACCGCCTTCCCCAACGCCTCGTGGAGGCCATAGGGCTCCGTGAAGTACACCCTGTAGTCTTCAAGCTTGTTCAGGTAGATGTAGAGGGCTGCCGCCGCTACTCCATCCATATCCGTGTGCGTGATTATCAACGCCTCTCCCATGACGCTGCCTCCCGGCTGTCTCCCCTCAGGATTAGGGGGGTCAACCCTTATAAGTGGTTCGCACAGAATAAGATAACCGTGATAGGTGTCTAGTGTTTTGAGTGATTTACCTGGTTTAACAGGGCTTAAATACGACTCTGGGAGCCTCGACCTACTGGGCGACCCGGTTAAGGAGGCTGAACTACTTTTAAAAGGGCGTTATCTCGAGGTATTAAATGTAACGCTTTCCGACTTCGTTGAAGCACTCTCCACTAAGCTGGCGAAGGGCTCCTACCTGCTCTCCTGCCGTGATGAAAGCAGCTACACTATCCTGCTTGAAGACGGGGTCGTGAAATCCGTCGCCGAGTATTTCCCCGAGGCATCGGTGAGGCTATCCGGCTATATTGCTTTAAGGGATCTAGTCAAGAAGCTTGCGTCATCCTACCTGGAGTGCCGCTTATTCAGTCTTCAAGCACCAGTGGAGGAGCCGGCTGGAAAAAAGCCGGCTCCGGAAGCAGTACCCAGGCAGGTGGAGCCCGCTGCAACACCGCGCCCAGCCACCCAAGAGGTGAAGCCGCCTAGCGTGGATGAAGGCAAGCTACATGGCTTCCTGAGGCATCTAAGAGACATAGTCCGTGAGACCGCCGACCTATACGGCTGCATTCTCCAGGATGAGCCGGCCGCCGATGTAGGCAACGGCTACCTCGTCGTGAGAATCAAGCTTAGGAAGAAAGGGTTGTTCGGGAAATGCAGGGATGCGGAGCTTAAAGCAGCCATAGAGAAGGATCTACCATTACTCATAGAGCTACATGAACTGGGCGTCGAGGTTAGACTGGAAACCCTGCTCGTAGGCTAGTATGCTAGGCTTGAGGAGACGTTAACTCCTCGCTCACCTTCTCAGTGCTCGTCCCCCTGATCTCGGCCAACCGTTTCACAGCATGCTCATACACGGTTTTCGGCTCATAGTAGTAGTCGAATATTCTTCTCGAGACATCCCATGCATCCCTAATGCCCTCCTCCCTCATCCACTCTAGGACTACTGCTCTCCTTTTCACTTCCTCCACCACGTCCTCCACGTCCAGGCCTTTCTTCGCGGCGACGTCTTCGAGATGCATGCTCTCACCCAGGTTGACCACGTGCTTATCCGTCCTTGGATCCCACTTGCTTATCAACCTATACTTCTCGTAGTCTTCAACCTCTTGGACAACCGTGATCCTCCTCCGCACCTTCACAACGCCCTTCTCAACCCTGGTGATCACTCTCTGAATGTGCATGAAGACGTTCATGAGCCTCATGTATGTGGGAGGTATGTTCATCGGGGGGCTTGTCAGCCTTTTAATAGCGTAGTCAAGGGTCTCAGCGTGGATCGTGCTTGCCCCGCTGTGACCCGTAGCCATGGCCTGGAAGAGCACTGAGGCCTCCTCTCCACGTACCTCGCCAACGATCACGTAGTCAGGCCTATACCTGAGGCTGAGTTTAACCAGGTCGTATAGCTTGACGCTTGTCCCCAGGCTCTGTGTCCCGACGACGTATGTCTCCCTGCTCGTTAACTGAACCCAGTTGACGTGTGGAAGGTTGAGCTCGGGTGTATCCTCTATAGTCACTATCTTCATGCCTGGCTTTATGAACATTGAGAGCGCGTTCAGCATTGTTGTCTTACCTGTACCCGTGCCGCCGGCGATCATGAATGTCTTACCGTGCTCCAGTAGCATCCAGAGGTAGGCTGCTGTGACGGCATCTATGTTGCCCTGCTCTATGACCTCCACTATGCTGTATGGTTTCTCACGGAACTTACGTATTGTGAAGGAGGGCCCCTTCGTGGAGACCTCTTTACTGTAGGTTGCTGCCACACGGTGCTTCTCCGGTAGCATTGCGTCGAGTATTGGGTAGGCTATGCTTATGTGCTTCCCAGCCATGTGCGCCATCTTCATTATCAGCTCGTTTAAAGCCTCCTCACCGGTGAAAGCTATGTTTGTCGGTATGCTCTCGTACTTCCTGTGCCAAACGAAGATCGGTATTGAGACGCCGTTACACGATATGTCCTCGATGTTGGGGTCCTTCATTATGGGGTCTAGGACACCGTAGCCGAGGAGGTTTCTCTCAATATAGTACATTAGCTTAAGCCTCCTCGAACCCACCATCCCGAGCTTCTCACGGTACTTGTCGCTGATCCGCTCAACCTCCTTGAAGACGTACCCTTTTAAGTCCGCTAAGTCCTCTCTCCGTTGAGGTGGCCTTATCTCATCCATCAGGATCTCGTAGAGCTTCTCGAGGGCGGCCCTGTCCTCCTCGTCCAATCCCTGCTCCTCAACGAAGTATGTTGGCCCCTTGGGTGTTTCAGCAATAGTTATCTTCACGAAGGGCTTGTATATGTAGTACGAGTCCAGCACACGCCACGATGGATCCCTCTGCGTTACCTGCACCAACTCCTCGATTGCCGCGATACTCTCCCTCAGTATCTTCGCCTTCTCCTCAACCCGCTTCCCACCGCTCTCCCCGCGCTTCAAGGGTAACGGTAGCTTCAGCCTCGGCTTCAATACCCCTAACCCCTCTGATAGTTACTGGAGGCAACTGGTTGAAAAACACAGTGCATGGTTTAAACTATAGGGTTGCTTAGATTTATAAGTTTGCAGTATTTAAAGATACTTCTCGACGACTAGGCCGCATGGTGGAGTGTTTTGAGGTTCTGGGACTGGGTCTACAAGTATTTCAACTGGATTGGTAAGCGGATTTTAAAGATGTTTCCGAATATAGGTGACTCGATCAAGAAGTCCGGTATCCACATGCACTCAGAGGTCTACGCTGCGTTAACCGGGCTCGTGTTCATCGTTTCACTCGCTGCCTCAATCACCCTGACAATTCTCCTCGCACTCCTCTTCCGGAGCCCCCTGGGCGTTGCCATCACTGTTTCAATACCCACGCTCGTACTCCTCCTCATGGTCTCCCTGCCCTCGCTCTACGCGTCGAATAGGGCTTCATCCATTGACGGCGAGTTCCCGTTTCTCTCAAGCTATCTTAGCACGATGGTTATGAGCGGGCTTTCACCCTACATCGCGTTTGAAAGAATCCTCAAGGGCTCCACGATTTTCAAGAGGACGAGTGAGCTGGCACAGAGGTTCATATTGTTGAACAGGATACTTGGGAGAGACCCGTTGACGGCCTTCGACGAGCTGGCGAAGAGAACCCCTAGTTCAAGGGTTAAGGAGACGCTTTCAGGCTACATAGCCACGGTGAAGGCCGGTGGGGACGTCGTAGACTACCTTAATAAAAGATCAAGGCTCCTCTTCAACGAGATGCTCGTAGGCATGAAGATAATAGCGGATAGGCTGGGCGGGCTGCTTGAAGCATACTTAGCCATGATACTGTTAACGATGATAAGCTTCACCGTCCTCTACTTTGTGACAACAGGGTTCGCAGGCGTCGTGCCCTTCGGCCTGTCAAGTGAGGGAATGTTCTTCTTCCTATACATAGTTATGCCCTTGCTGAGCGGCGTCATAATATATCTAGCCGACCTCATACAGTTCAAGGATCCATTCATGGATTGGAAGCCCTACATGGTTTTCTTTGCAACATTCATACCTATAACACTCCTACTCGTAGTGTTCGGCGTGTTCTTCTACACGATGCTGCCGCCATACCACCCGTTGAGGATGAACCCGTTCACGCAGCTCACTGGACGCCTCCTCCTATTATTCAACATTGCTAACCCACCGGGCTACATGTATTCATCAATAGCGTTGTCCACAGCGCTGATCATTGCCTCCCTACCGGGGCTAGCATACTACATTTACTCCTCGAGAGAGTACAAGGTTACAAGGGGGATAACGAGGTTCCTAAGGGATCTCGTCGAGGTGAGGAAAACCGGGCTCCCCCCTGAGAGAAGCATCATAGAGTTGAGTCCAAGGGACTACGGGGTTTTCACACCGCACCTCAGGAAGATAGCAATGGAGTTAAGCATAGGGATACCCTTAAGGAGGATCACCGATGAAGTGATGAGGAAGATCAGGTCGTGGATAGGGCAGGTACTATTATTCATCCTCACAGACTCCATAGAGGTAGGGGGAGGCACGGTTGAAGTACTGGAGAACCTTGCATGGTTCGCTGAGAGCGTTGAAGCCATAGAGGATGAGAGGAAGAGGAGCTTGAGGACACTGATGATCGTCCCGTACATGGGCGGCATACTCTCAGCCGTCACCGTGATATACATGGTGGGCTACATGGCTAAGCTGCCGATACAGGTGGGCACATTCAACCAGGCAGCCGGAGTAGTCCTGCCAAGCATAGTTTTAAACAACTATGTGATGGGTATTGTCGCGGGCAAAGTGTCCTCGGGCAGGGTTATAGCCGGGGTAGTCCACGCCGTCCTCCTCACGTTGATCACCCTCATAGTAATGCTTGCAACACCATTCTTCACGGGGTAGCGTAGAGGCATGAAGGCTACTAGAGCTGTAAGCGAGGTGGTTGCCGCTGTAATATTGTTCACGGTCGCCGTCGCAATATCCCTCGCAGTATTCTTCTACACAGCATTCTACACCGACTACGTGAAGGCTTTAACAGAGTACGGGCATGTGAAAACCGTGCTGTGGAACATTGCAGACGTTATCTCAACCCAGGGCTACATGGATAACAGGGTACTGGAGTACAGGTATCCACATGAGGTGGCATCAATAGGGTACGAGTTCAAAAGGGTTAACCTCACAGTGAACCTTACCCTGAGCAACGGCTCCACCGTAACGGTGAGCAGAGGCGGCTGCTACGTTTTAAAGGCCGCCGTGGCAAGACCCGTGTTAACCAATATGCAGCCAACACTGCTCAGAGGGGTTAACGAGACGCTTGTAAACGACACGCTGCTAGTCCCCTCTCTATACGAGTACTACTCGAACGGGTGGAGCATACTCGTGCTCGACGCCTGCAGGATCTACTACTCCGTTAAAAATATAGGGGGCTCCCTGAGCCTCGAACTATTCTTCTTCAACTTCACAAGCGTGAACAACGAGTACCAGCCCCCATTGGTGACAGGGCAGGGATACCTCGTAGTGTCACCAGTGATCCGGGTTATCTCAGAGAACTATAATGTAACCAGTGTAACAGTGAACGGGGCACCGCTGCCAGGCATACCCTCCAACACCATCCTCTACAAGGCAACAATCTACGTGGTTAACACAGGCATCATGATAGGCTGACCTCCTCCCTGCCCTAAAAGGGTTTCCTGCATCTATCCGGGTTTACACCCGTTCATCTACGGGGCGGATGCCCCCGTGGGCCCAGGGCTGGCCCTGAATGCAATTCACAGGAGTTAGGGGTCCCTCACGCAACGTTTAAACCCTTCAACCCCGCCTTGAAAGATCGGGCTTTCAGCTGTAAAGGATTAAAAGGGGGTTGGATGTAAAAGAGATAGTAAAAAGCTATGGATGAATATTCATGAAGGGTGTTTCCGAGACGTTTTCAACCCTTATACTTGTCGGTGTCTTCACCGCGCTAGCGCTCGCCCTCATACCCTACAGTTACTTTGCCACGATGTCAAGCCTCCAGAAGACGGAGTACGAGTATGTTAAACACGTCTTTAAATCCATGGCCGCCTACTTCCCCAACATAGTGTTAGCTGGAGAATACGCTGCATCCATCCCGGCGCAGCATACCTCCATAGGGTATACTCAAGCTGGACGCATAGAGGTGTACTTGAATAGTAGTTCGACGCCTGTTGTAGTCCTCAACTGTGCTGCTTTAACACTGGGAGCAGGTATCCCGGGGGCGCCGGTGGGCCTTGTATACGGGGTGGGAGAGTACCTTGTAGGCGATGTCAGGTTCGTGCCAAGGGTCTACGAGTACAGGAGTGAATCAAGCGGCTTGATGACGACATCGTTTGACGTGTGCAGGATGCTGTTGAGCGTCGACGTGGTCTTGAAGGGGGATTTACAGGGATACTACTACGTGCTTCAACTATATAATTTAACTGTCCACCTAGCCGGGGGCAACGGGCACTCTTTGAGGATCACTCCAACCGGGCTTAGACACGTCTACTCGAATATTGCTGCAAACCTCTGGAACATAACGATCGTTGTCTACGACTATATAGTGGGCGTTAGGAGGAGCTATGGTGTCGCCGACCTGGTTAAGGCCGGATTCGGGGAGGCGTATGCAGGCGTCCCGTTCTCCGTGGACATAGTCGTTGAAGACGTGGTTGTGGAGGTGGTGTAGGTGGCTTCACCGCTGGTCACCCATGTGATAGGGGGCGTCGTAATGGTGGCAGTGATTATAGCCGTGGTCAACTATGGATCCATAATGTATAATACTACGAGGTACAATAACCTCCAGCAACTCTACGAGGAGATAGCTTCCGCGATAGCGGTAAGGATAAATAGCGCGGTTCTCGACGCCTACATGAGGGGGTTGAACAACACTATCATACACCTAGCTAACCCTGTGGAGGCGGCTGCAGGCGAGAAGTACAATGTATACATAGGTGTGGGAAGCAGCTTGAGTAAGCTGTTCCCGCGTGTACCAGGCGACACCGGCCTCTACGTGGTGGTGTCCTCCCCGGATAACACTATATATGGGTATGCATCCGCATCCATGATACCCGGGGTCGAGGTCGCCAGGGGCCGTGTAGTGATCAACAAGTATAGAACCGGCTTCGACGCTGCATATGGTTACAGTGAGAACGGGGTTCCATTCCTCTGCCGTATGCCGATCAATGTAACTGAGCGTGCAGGCGTGGATCTCAGCAACTACCTGGTGCTCGTGAATCTTTCACTAACAGGAGTTAACTGCACGTATCTCGGTAAACAGTACTCGCCCAGCAGGAGTGACGTGAGGTTCACGGACTCCGACGGCGTCACCCCTCTAGACTACTACATAGAGTACTGGGGCAGCGTGAACGCGTTGATATGGGTGAAAATACCCTTGCTGAAGGCTAGGGAGGTGAAGACCATATACATGTACTGGGGCAACAGCTTCGCACAGGAGAAAAGCAACCCGGGTATATTCACGTTGCTCAGCCGCCTAGGCGAGTACAGTGGCATCCAGAGCCTACTCTTAAGCGGGGTCTGGGGAGTCAAATACAATAATACTGCGTCAATCAATATCGCTGGAAACGGCTCAGTGCTCACCGTGTCAGCCACCTATACCGCTAGCCCGGGCTACGTGAACATATACTCTGTCCAGGAGCTGGATGCCACTGGGAAGCTGGGGTGGATAGTGGAGGCCCTCGGCAGCCCCGTTGACACAGGCTCCAACAGCCAGAACTACAGGGCAGGCTTCTACGCCTGGAACACGACTGCAGAAAAGTACAGTATACTCCTCATACCACCCGTAATAGACCCCTCTACAAGCCTCTCCAACTACACTATTATCTACGGCAACTGGAGCATAACCGGGGAGGTAACTGGGGAAGGCGTGAACCTCGTAGTCAATAACACGGCGTTACAGACTATACAAGTCGGCAAGAACACCAATATCTCCATAGCAATAGCGCAGAGAAGCATAAGCTCCACGGGTGAATACGCAAGCATGCTCTACAAGGTTAGAGTCGACTCCTACAGCGGGGTATACAGGGGCATCGTGCTCAGCGAGGGGCTTGCCAACACGTCTAACCAAGCGTTCGCAATAGTGCTCACAGTGGATGACAAGGGCTACCTCCAGGTGTGCCAGCTAGACGTGGACCGGCTCCTCCAAGGGCAGACCCAGCTTGACTGCGAGTCCACGGGTGTAAGCGTGGATCCAGATGGCGAATGGTTCTATATTAACGCCACGATAAGGAACCCGGCGCAGGGGCAGGGGAACCCCGAGCTAGAGCTCACAGTGTACAGGGCTAGCGACGGCTCCCTTGTCTACCAGTTGCCAAGGCAGGGCACCCAGGGTTTCACGGGGAGAGCAGACTACATAGGACCCATAGTGTACTACAATGGTGTGCCCGTAGGCTACACCGGCTCAGAGTTCGACGACCTAGTCGCGATAAGGTATGGTAGCCCCGTTGACTTGACGAGCATAATGGTCGTGGGTCTACCAGCCGGCTGGATCGCCGAGCTGTGGGACGGGGACTTCAATGCTTCAGGCGTGGCGGGCTCCAATGGCGTGGCAGTGCTCAACGTGACGCTTAAACCCGTGCTAGGCGTGGATGGCCCCGTATACCTCTACATATACACGGGGGACGGGGTCCTGGTCGACGTCTTCGAAATAAACCAGGTGATCTCGGGGGGAACAATCATAGAGTACGCGCCCGGCATCCGTGAGTCAACGTCCTCGTTCTCTGCGATGATACATGCGTCAGCCAACAATATCTGCAATGTTAACGTCGGCAAGGGGGGATACGTGTATCTCCTGGACACGGGCTCCACTTGCATCGGTATGGGAGTCAGTAATGTTGCATGGGGCTGGTATTGGACTAGCGTGGGATACTTCAATGGATCCTTCTACTACTTCATCGAGAACCAGTTTAACAGGGCCCTCTACAGTAGTTACAGCTTGACATCCACGGTGAAGCCCGCTTCCCTCAGAGTAGTCTTCGGTGTGTCAGCGGAAGGATTAAGCAATGTTAAGAACACTAATACCACGGGGTTATTCCAGTTGATAATGCTGAGGCCCTTCGTGTACCCGGAGCCCAGTGTATCCTACAGTAGCGGCCTGATCCAGAATGCCTCGTTCCCTCAGCCGCCAACTGTGATCGTGGATCAGTACTCAGGGTACATAGTGTTCTCAAGCGACCTCACAGTCGACATAGTGGTCGCCATCAAGAGCACCGGGGGAGTAGTCGTGGTAGAGGTGCCTAGAGGGGTGAGGGGTCGTTGAAGGAGGTTGTGGAGTATGTTCTAGCAGTCCTCATAGTGCTCTCAATACTCCCCTTCTACAACATGGTTGCTACACAGTTCTACACGCCTACAAAGGGGAGGGGGACTGTCGCAGTAGGAGACATATTTGTCTCCGCTGTAAGCCTAGCGTTCAGGGACGCCTACAATAATGGGAACACATCTATAGAGGTGGCGGAGGTTAGGAGCAGCTTGGACAGCCTTATAAGGAGGTATGCGGGCTCAGCCTACGACGAGTACTATTATTATGCGAGACTATACAGCCCGATTAACGTCACCCTTGACCCAACCGGAAGAACGGTGACCGTCTACTCGCCGTTCAATATGACAACATACCTTCTACTCGTCTCCTGGAACGGTGCTGCAAGCATATCGCTGCAGTTGAACCCGGTTAAAGCCGGCGACGTCTTCAAGTACACGTATAATTACTCAGCACTATCCTTCAAGGGTGTATCCGTGGCTGTGGCTGTAAGCGGGTATGGGAGCACATGGTTCATAGGCTACTGGCTCAACGAGTCCTCCACCATGGGGTACATAGTGGCCGCGCCCGGAGGGCTCCTCACAGTCCTCGCCGATAGAAACGCGGGCTTGAAGCCCACTTCATTCTATAACTACACGGGTTTCAACTCAACAATATACTATGTGGCTACACAGGGGTTGGCGAATTACACTCGTTCATGGACGAATATAACGATAAAAATGATAGTGAGCGGGGACATCGTATCCTACATGGAATACAATACCACTGAAACCATGTATCTCGGGGAGAAAAAGACATATAATTCATCCATGGATGCCTACACACTATACCTTGCCAAGGGAAGGAGCTACTGGGTGTACTCTGAGGGCCGGTCACGCCTAGTCGAGAACGCAACGGAGAAAGCCAGCGTCAACTACCCGATCTACAACATGGTGCTTGCAACAATCTACGATGGAGCCAGGGTGATCTACGCACCAGCATACAGGAACAACTACACTGTGACCAATGCACCCGAACACCCGCCCGGCGACGCCGACAGGGTTTCATCCTACGTGACCATAGGGATGTTCACCTACATGGTCGACTTGTGGAGCTGGAGGAGGAGTTGAAGTGAAGGGGCAGATACAGGTCCTCGTATCCAGTGTAGCACTCGGACTAGTTGTCGCAACAGTAGCCGTCTTATTCACAGGTATCTACGCGTACACCTCGAGCTACAGGGTTACCGTGAGAGGGGTCAGCGTATACGATGTAATCATGGGGAAACCCTACTGGACGGCATGTAGCCTAGCTGACGCATTGCTCACGAAGCTCAACGCCCTAAGGGTCTACGTGAATATAACCGAGTATAGTTTAACAGGGGGCTTGAGCACGGTGAGAAGCGAGTCGTGCACGGCTGAAATAGTGTCGAGGACTGGCACAGGGTTCCACGCCAACTACACTTACACCGTTGGCACTGTATACGGCACAGTCGTGAAGTACGGGGTGGGGGTTGAATACTAGTGAGAGCACAGCTACCCGTAGTCATAGCGGTTACACTGCTCGTCCTCCTGATGACGACAACCCTCCTCTACACGACGTCAACACTAACATATTACTCAAACATACAGGTCGCGGAGGAGAAGCAGACCATATGGAGGGCTATCGACGCCCAACTCGACACGGTCATAGTCTCAGCAGTAGCCAGCGCTAATAAAACAGCGTACCAGAGCTTCATGAATAAATGGTCATCTGAAATGCAGAGATACAACGATATAAACCAGACCCCCACACGGTATTCAAGGACATGTAGAGCCATAACCGCCTCATGGCCCACAATATATGATTACACGAGCTTCGTGTGCCCTGGTGAATGCGGCTTGAACTACAGTAAGCCGGGAGTCAATGCATCCCTAGACAGGTTCATACAGGGCTTGAACAGCACTCTACAGTTCTACCTAAACGCTGTCTCATCCAGCGTGTACAGTGCCCTCCAGAACTGGGGTACGTTGATGAGGGATGCTGGGATCACCGTGGTGGTTTATCCACCGAGCGTCGACTACAGGGTTGGATTCGAGGGTAACCCGTCGATCCCGTACTCGAGGTTCATCAATGTGTTAAGGGTGAATGTAAGCGTGGATGTTTTCTCGGTGGAAGCCGGCTACAAGCACTTCGATAAATATGTGGAGTACGGGTTCAACGTTACATTCGTGAGGGGTAGACTGCTCTGCGATAGCTTCATACTCCCCGTGTACATTGATGCATACGTGGATGTCAACGGGCGGAGATCCCTCTACATTCCTGATCCATCCAGGATACAGCTACGCGTCTACAGTAAGATGCTTGAAAGGCTCTCCACGTCTCAAACACCCTTCATAACCCTTAGAAATGACTCAGGCACACTCTACGCTGCTGGAAGCCTCTACGCCTCATACTACTATGGGAATGGCTCAACCCTCGTGATCTTCAAGATACCCGTGAACGTGGATGCCTGTAAATCCTTATCCCTCGCCGCGGGCCTCGTCGTGAACTCCACAGCCTTCGTGTACTTCGATGGTTACACGATTTACGATGACACATTCCCACCACCATACGATAACCCGTTCCCACCACCAAAGAATCTCTCCTGTAACGGGTATACTAGTGTTACTCTAGCATACCTATTCGCAGGCCTGCTCTCCCTGGACATTAATGGTTTAACAGTGTTCAGCGGTGTGAAAATAGTGTGGAAGATATACTGGGACACGCAGCCCTCGGGATATGACTGGATTATAACCCTACTGGCAAGCGTTTACGGTGATGAGAGATGCGTCTTCCAGTATACTGCGCCGCTATACTAGTGTGCTGTATGTGGGATTGAAGTGGGGTTAAAAGTTTTTAACTCTCCCTGCATAATTAGTTATTTATCGTGCTCTCAGGGATTCTGGGAGGTGCCCGGGTATTCTGCGCGGTTTGTTCGGGAGAGGTAGGAGGGGTGAGGCCCCGGTTATTCAGGTGGCATATGTTCCCACGGGTTTCCTATTCAGAGACAGGTATTTCACGCTCCTAGACCTCATTGTGAGGAATGGTAAAGGTGTTGTAGCACGGATCTCGGAGCTTATTTTATCGAGGGGGCTGAGTATAGCGAATATAACCACGCCGGGCCTTGTAACGAGGGATATGGATAAGGGGAGGCTGCTCATCCTTGTAGAAGACTGCGATGATGCATGCGGCAGCAGCCTGGCGGAGGCCTTGAGGAAGGAGTTGCGTGACATAGTTTTAAGCGTCGACCACTACACGGCCTTCAACTCCTACGTGTTCCTGCGGAACACTATCCTCTACTTCGCCCATGAAAGAGCCTATGTGTTCACCCAGGGTGCTTTGAAGGAGGGTGTCAGAGAGATGTATAGGCAGCTATCAGCCAATCCGGGGCTGGAGAGCCAGGTGCACAACGTCTTAAGGAGCCTGGGTAAGGGTATAGGGGTACACCTCTACGTGGAGTGGAATGGGAGAGTAGAGGATGCAGGGGGCTTCGAGAAGTACGTGGAGCAGGGGCTGAGGTTCCTTGAAGCAGTGTACAGTGCACTAGGTCTAGGGGTTGTGAAGGCTTCGACAAGTGACTATGTGAACTACAGGGTTGAGATAACTGATAACTGGGAGTGCTCAGCGCTCAGGGAGGCCGGCATACAGGCACCCTCATCCGTGACGCTCGGGATAATAGAGGGATACCTCGGCAAGATGCTTGGGAGACGCGTGGCAGCCAGCGAAGAGAAGCATGCTGGAGCCCCAGGGGAGGCATGCGTCTTCACTGCTACAGCGCTTGAATCCCTTACCGACTGACCTCCTCCCGCCCTAAAGGGCGCGGGGCTTCCGGTTGCATCAGGGGCCCTACACTGTTTTATTCGACGGCTACATGTGGCTCGGAGACGTGGATGCGGCCCGGTTCCATCCTCACCTGTCCAAGGTATATGCGTGGACAGCCGCGTGCTCCTGGAGCGTTTAAATACCTTTACGGCGATTGATCACCAGGGGTGGTGGGCTTGAGTGAGCAGAGGACGGTTAAGGAGAGGCTGGTTGAGTTCCTGGGTAGCCAGGGGAAACCCCTCATGCCTAAGGAGATAAGTAGGTTGACGGGGCTCAACTACAATACTGTGAGAGCTAGACTACACGATTTAAGGAAGGAGGGGTTGGTTGAGAGAAGGCCTGAGGGCTGGGTGCTTAGAAAGGCTTAGGCACTGTTTTTCCAGGGTCGTTCAGCCCGCGTCCTCCTGGATCCAGCTACATGGAGGCTTGTCGGCGAGGGGATCACCACGCGCCTAGGCAGTGGCTCCACTGGTTTATTCACGTGGAAGATGGTTAGCGACCCCATCTACGGCTACGTTTACTTCAACAGGGAGGTTGAGGAGCAGGTTGTGAACAGCATCCTGCTTCAAAGGCTCCGATACATAATGCAGCTTCAAACAGCCCACCTAGTGTATCCTGGAGCCGTCCACACCAGGTTCCAGCATAGCTTGGGCGTCATGCATTTAACCGGGCTGGTTGCGGAGGATTTAACGGGGAAGCTTGTCTCAATCCACGGCGTAGACGTCCTTGAAGGATACTCGCCTGAAACCCTAGTGGAGGCGGCTAGGCTGGCAGGGCTCCTCCACGATGTGGGGCATGCAGCCTTCGGTCATTCATTCGAGTACTCTGTGCTCTGGAAGAAGAATGTGCTGGGCGAGCTATCTAACCATGAGAAGATAGGGCTTAAACTCCTAGAGCTACTCTTAGAGGACAGGCTCCTGGAGGCTGAGGAGAGGTATGGTTTAACTGGTTTGACAAGCATGGTGAAGAAGCTGCTCGGCGAGAGACGTGAAGGATCGCCGCTTGTCGACGCGTATAGGTGGATTATCAGGGATGGCCTGTATCCTACGGATATAATGGATTTCCTGAGGAGGGACAGCTACTACGCTGGGACAAGCGAGTACGGGTATATAAGCTACGAGAGACTCTACAGGAACACCTATCCATTCATTGAGAAAGGAGTCTTCAAGGCTGTCCTGGATAGAACCGGGATAGGGGAGTTCAAGCAGTACATGGTTGCCAAGGCCAGTATGTATGAGCACGTCTACTACCACAGTGTCTGCAGGGCCTTCGACAAGATACTGGACACCCTCCTAGAGAAGCTTGACGAGGAATACGGGCTGGCGGACAGGGTGCTTGCACTGGCCAGGGGGGAGGTGGAGGGCTTCCTAGAGCTCACCGATGTCTACATGTACAGTGTCCTCCTCGGGAAGGCCCTAAGGGACTCAACTGAGGTTGGACGCCTAGCTAGAATGATGCTGGTTGAGAGGAAGCCTCTCTGGAGACGGGTCGGCGGAGAATACGTTTTAAACGGGTACAGGGGGCCCAGGTTCATCGGTGAAATACTGAGGCTCATATTTGACAGGGAGTGGAGGAGTAAGGTTGCATCAGTGCTCGTGGAGGAGCTTGCCGGGAGGCTCAGCAGCATCGGGGTAGCTGAGGATGACCTATGGGTTGATGTACTCGACATATCACCGGTGCCTAAGAGCCTCCTCTACCCGGACTGGGGGAGCGGGGTGCCTGAGATAGTGCTCTACACGGGTAAGGTCTCGGGGAGGCAGGTGGTGCCGGGGCCGGAGGTGAACCTGCTGGAGGGGGAGCTGCCTCTCGCAGTGATCTTCAGGGCCTATGTTAAGAGGGAGAAGTACAGGGTTGACATGGAGCCGGTGGTCTCCAGGGTTGTTGGAGAAGTGTTGGAGGCGTTGCTGGGGATAGATATGGGTGAGTACAGGAGGAGTATTGAGGAGGCATATAAATCCGTGAGGGGCATTGATTACTCAAGGTTCAAGCTTACAATGTAGGTGGTTTAATGATCAGGCTCATAGTCAACGTCTACTTCGCCAGCGATGAATACAGGGTTGAAGTCAACAGGTATAGTAGTGAGGGCAGGCTGGAGGGCTCACAGGTCTACAACGGTGTTAAACAGCTTGTTTTAAGCGGTGTAACAGCCAGGGTGAACAGGCAGTTGCAGAACGATCCCTGGAGCATAATCATCGAAGCCGTGGACCCGGTGGTGGATGTCAAGGAGGGGGGTCTCCTCTACATACGTGAAGCAGGCGGTAGGCAATGCTAGTGGAGGGCTCAGGGTATTTCAAGGTTGAATCCTCCAGGAGCAGGAGCGGTAAGCATGCTGCTTCAAGCACCCTCCTAGTGTATAGGAGGGGGTTAGGCTTGGTGAAGCCCGGTGAAGGCGTTGCAGTGGAGGAGGCTGAAGCCACTCCAACATATGTTGTCGGCTCAGCTAGATTAATCAAGGTATCCTTATCCCACGGCGACTTCGCGCTCTACGGGTGGTTCGTGAGAAACCACCTTGGCCGTGTAAAAGGCTATGTAAGCGTGTACAACCACAGAGGGGAGCTGGTGTACAGGGCCAGGTACTTCAACGGCATGCTTAGACGCAGCGTTGGAAACCCTGTTTACGCATGGCTTGTAAGGGTTTTCACTGAAGCACTTAGAATACCTGTTTCAACGACGCGTCTAGGCGATGAGAAGTGAGCGCGGTAAACCTGGCTGAACGCGTGATGAAGTCTTTTTCAAGGTACAACTGCTTTATATTCGAGGAAAGCGAGCTCCAAGCAGTCAAGGATCTCATCGTGGCAGCCGAGTTAAAGGGGCTCATTGAGATTAGGCAGCTGGATCCAAGGTACCCGTACATATATGTGGCAACCGTTTGGACCAAGAGCATTGAAAGAGACTGCGTGACACAGGTGAACAACCTGCTCTCCGAGGGGAGGCTTACCCAGGAGGAATACAAGAAGTACAGGGTTGAACTAGTTGAGCAATGCATGGTTAGCAGGGAGATCGAGGCGGCTAAAAGGGTTGTGGAGGCGCTCGGCAGGTATATTGAGAGACTGGGGAGAGTGGGCTGACACCTCTTCAGCAACCCTGGGTGACGGGGCTTCACGGCTGCAGCCCACGGGTTGAAGCCGGTCTCGAAATAGTTATAATCGCCTAGGCACTAGAGATCCCTATAGGTGCTTACACATGGATACTGAGAGATGCCTAGTGATAGCGAGGTTCCAGCCATTCCACTACGGTCACTTAAACGCTATCGAATACTGCTACAGGAACTATGATGAGGTAATAATAGTGGTGGGGATGGCGAGCCAGAGCCACACGCCTGAAAACCCTTTCACAGCCGGGGAGAGATTGCTCATGATAAGAGGGGCCCTTAAATGGGCTGGACACGACTTGTCAAGGTATGTCACGGTGACTCTCCCCACACTGGAGGTGAACAGGGCTGCCGTGCACTTCGTGCGACAGTATAGTCCACCCTTTAAATCCGTGGTCACATTAAACCCCATTATACAGCGCCTCTTCATGGAGGAGGGCTACGAGGTGATCCCCCCACCGGTCAAGGAGAGGGATACTTACAGTGGCTCAGCGATCAGGCGGATGATGCTTGCCAACGATCCATCCTGGAAGCAACTGGTTCCACCACCTGTGGCCGAGATAATAGAGCGTATAGGAGGGGTTGAAAGAATACGGATGCTGTACAGTGAGAGACTACCCGGCTACTATGCTACAGCTTGACCAGGGATGGAGGACTCCATGGTGGAGCATGAGGTACCGGTTTTCAAGTGCCCAGCCTGCGGGCTCTGCTGTACTTTCTCACCTGTCTCCATACTACCGCATGAAGACATAGTGTTGAGAACCATAGCTGACGCCCTTGGACTACCCTATAGTAGTCAACCAGGCTACGTGATCTTCGAGGAGGTGAACAGGGTTAACCTAGCCTTCAGCTACGTGATGGAGCTCCACAACGGTAGGTGTATCTTCCTCTCGGGATCCAAGTGCATGATCCACGATGTATACAAGCCGCTCATATGTAGAAGCTACCCCTATGTGCCCCGGCACGTCAGATACAACATAGATGAGAGAAACAAGTATATACTGGCCACAGCCGACTACGGAGTGAGCGTGGCATGCCCAGTGGTCAAGAAGGACCGGGAGGTGCTTGAAAAATACTCTGGTAACCCGGCCCTGGTGATAAGGTACTTGAAGAAGGAGTACAATGCAGCTGTCGAAATGGAGAACATCAGGAACACTCTGCTAAGCCTTCTCTCCAAGCTGTGGAGAGAGGGGATTGTCGAGGTCTCAACATCAAGGAGGGATGCACCAGTCGTGAACCTCTACGAGTTCCTGAGGAGATACTACCCGGATCTCCCGGGGATCCTCAACATTGATAAGGTCGTCGATAAAATTAAGGTATTAAGGGGGGAGACAGGTGACGAGTGAACTAGCCTTAAAGCTCGAACTACTGAGGCTACTCTCGGAGCACGATGAGATACCGGTCTCCGAGGCTGTAAAGGAGCTGGGTGTACACCAGGACGAGGTGCTCGGCATCGCAGAGGAGTTATCCAGGTACTATATGATTAAAACAGTGAAGTCAAGGATCTCCTGGAGCCCCGGTGACAACCCCCGGAGATTCAAGCCCTGGGGGTGGAGCTACCTCTACAAGATCGTGTCAGGCTCCACGATGGTTTCGGCCAGGCAGATGTCTCCCTGGAGCATTGTGCTCTCAGAGCTACAGGTTCAGGGTAAGGGTAGGCATGGGAAGACATGGATAGGTAACCTCGGCGGGCTATGGGTCACGTTCAAGGCAAGCGTGGCTCCACAGGTTGCGCAACTCCTACCTGTAGCCATACCTGTCCTCCTGGTTAGAACCCTGAGGGATAAGCTGGTGGTGGACGCTGAGATCAAGTGGCCTAACGACATAGTCTACAAGGGGAGGAAGATAGCCGGGGTCCTCCTTGAGGGGGAATACGTGGGTGTAAGCATAGTGAGCTACATAGGGGTGGGTTTAAACGTGAACAATGACCCGCCGCTGGAGACAGCTGAAAGCATCAGGAACATAGTGGGGCACCATGTGCCACGCAACAGGATCCTATCCTACATCTCGGGCTGGATCAGTCGCCTCGACAAGCTGACCAGTAGACCGGAGGAGTTGAGGAAGGAGTACATGGAGCACTTGTCCACGCTGGGTAGGAGGGTTATCGCTGTCACAAGCAACGGGGAGATAAAGGGGGTTGCCAGGGATGTCTCAGAGTACGGGGAGCTAATCATCGAGGATGAAAGGGGGAGTCACAGGTTGACGAGCGGGGAGATACTGCAGTTGAGGCATGCTGATTGAAGCAGAATACACTAGGATTAAAAACCTAGTCCTACTCCCCGGCGACGTTTACCCTGCTCACCCATATGCTCGGGGAGCCGACACCATTGTTGATCCTTAGATCACTGCCGACGCCTATTAACCCCCTGCCAAGCCACTCGTATATGTTCCCAGTGATCACAACTCCCTTAACGGGTTTAACAACCTCGCCTTTCTCCACGAGGAGCCCGTGACTCACCGTTGCCTTGACAACCCCGTTGACAGGGTTGCTCATCCAGTACCCTATCATCTCGTACACCACCAGCGCCCTCCCGGCTTCCCTGGTGAAGTCCTCTAGGCTGCCCCTGACGGGTTGCACCACCATGTTGGTTGCACCGGGCTGCGTGGGGCTCCCGGGCACCCGTCTGAACCCGTTTCCAGTTGGCTCATCACCCATTCTTGAAGCCGTGTAGTATGAGTGGAGTGGTTGCTTGAAGACGCCTTTATCCAGGATCACTTTCATCCTTGTGCCGACTCCTTCATCATCGAAGCCCCTGCTACCGGTCTCCAGTGGCAGGGTGGGGTCGTCGGTGATCGTCAAGACGGGTGATACAACCTCTTCGCCCACCTTGCCCTTCAGGGGGCTACGTGACTCAAGTATGTTGAGCGCTGAGAACGCTGGTGTTAGAAGGGTTGAGAGTATTAGGCCTGCGGACTCGGGTGTCAGTATTACATCGTACACGCCGCTCTCAACCGGGCGGGCGCCAGCGAACAAGGGTGCCAGCTCGCCTGCCTCCCGGGATCGCTCCATCAAGTATTGCTCGTCGAGCCCTCTTCTAACCGTGAACACTGATTTATCGGAGCTGCCTCTACTGGTCTTAACGCTCAGCGTGAGCCATAGACTGATGAAAGTGCATTCAGCATCAGCGTCCACCCCGTGAGAGTTCACCACGCGGTATCTCTGGGAGCCCATGTTTAGTGAGCCCTCTACGACTACGGCTTCATCCACATGCATGGATATTGCTGCACTCCTCATGGCCTCCATAGCGTTTAAGAGTATCTCAACCGCCTCCTCCTCGCTTAACTCAGCTATCCTCTTATCGAGGCAGAGGGCTCTACTTGTTCCATGGAGAGGCGTGGGGAAACCCGGCCAGTAGGGGTCCTCGGGGGCTGCGCCGGCGATCCTGGCTAGTTCTCCAGCCACTTCAACTGGATCCACGTTAAGCGCTGTTAACGCGAGGCCTCCCACCCTCCTCCCGATCGCGCCCCTGAGTCCCGTGGTAACTATTCTGGAGCGAGAGGCCTCCTTAACCTTGTTGCTGGATACTGTGAGCGAGAGGATGCTTGACTCCACGGAGTACGCTTCAACCTCGCTGAGCCCTTTTCCAACGCCTGCTTCAACGAGTTTCTCCAGCACGGCTTCAACCACCTCCAATAGTGAACCCTCTCACCCTGACATGTGGTCCTCCATCGCCTACTCTAACGGTTTGACCGCTTTTACCGCACCCGCCGAACACGCTTGTCCTAACCACCAGGTCTCTTCCAACGGCGTCGACGTTTCTAAGTGTTTCAAGTATTATGCCGCTCAGCATTACCCCTCTGACGAGTCTCACTGGCTCACCGTTTTCAACAATGTAGCTTGGCCCGCTTGTAAAGGTGAAGGCACCTGTCAACGGGTTTACTTCTCCACCCATCGCACCCTTCCCCTTCACGTAGAGCCCTCGCTTCATGTCCCTTATCATTTCAACAGGATCCCAGTCCCCTGGCTCCATATAGGTGTTCGTCTGCCTCACGAGTATCGTGTTCCTGAAGGACATTATCCTTGCGTTACCCGTGGGCTGGGCGCCGAGCCTTCTAGCGGTTGTAAGACTGTGGAGGAATGAGGAGAGCACGCCTTTCCTCACAGTGTATGTTTTAAGCTTAGGAGTTCCCTCGTCATCGTAGGGGACGTATACTCCCCCCTCGATTCTCCCGTCGTCAACTATTGAGACAAGCGGGCTTGCAACCTCGCTACCTATCCTTCCTCCAAGAACGCTGCCACCGGCCTCCACGATGTCGGCTTCGCTCGCGTGCCCGAAGGCCTCGTGAAGCATTAACCCGACGATCTCGTTGTCTAGGACGACGTCGTATCTACCCGGCTTCACGTGTGGCGCCCCAGCTGCCTCGACCGCGAGCCTACTGTTCTCGACAACGTAGTCAAGCCAGTTGAACGACTCTATGAACTCCCAGCCTGCTACACGGGATTCACTTGTCCACAGCATTTCATGGCTTCCCCCACTGCTCGCAACTATTCTCACACCGATGCCTATCATTCTCCTAGTGTAGTCGACGTAGTCTCCTCTACTTGAGGCATACACTCTTCTATCCCTTTCATACCCGAAGGGGATTGTAAGGCTTGAAACCCCGGGTATATTCCTCCCAGCCTTATACATGTCGAGCAGTAATCCAGCCTTCTCCGATAAGTCGACGTCTTCAGGGTTCTCCACGTAGTGGCTGGCAACCCTATCCCTTTGAACCGGGCGCTCATATATGTCTTGCGGCATCCCACTACTCCTCAGCGCCCTAGCTAGTTTAACAGCCACCTCAACCGTTCTCTTAACGCTTCCAGGGCTGAGATCGTTGGTCGTGGCATAACCCATCAACCCGTTGACGATGACCCTCACACCTATACCGGTTGCACGGGTAGTGGTGAGCTCCCTTAGAACCCCGTTGTCAACGCTCAGCGACTCATGATAGTATTCCTGGTAGCGTACGTCAATGAAGTCGGCGCCTAACGCGAGCCCGGTTCTCACAGCTAACTCTAAATCCACGGCTTCCCCCAAGTAGAATACACCTTAAACCATTAATCACGCACCGGGATATTTATCCCTGAGCCCCACATATAGTCTACGTGGAGGCGTGAGCCATGCCAACAGGGAAGTGCGGTGTGAATGGATGCGGTAGGGATGCCGCCCGCAAGGTAAGCTACCTCGATGCAAAGGTGCTGGAGGAGCATGGGCTACTACTCCACCCCGTCGACGCTGCACCACCGAGGAGGCCCGGCCACGTGTACCTGTGTGAAGAACACTACAAGCTGTGGAGGAAGCTGACTAAAAGGGAACGCTTATTGAGGGATCTATCTAGAAAGGTGGAGTGATGGAGCCCAGGGACCCCCTTGTCAGAGAGGTAGACGCTGAGCTCAAATCCATGTACCCTGGGAGCGGTGCATCAGTGATATATGAGAGAGTTGAGGAGACGGGTGAACCAGAGCCCGGGCCAAGCATCCGTGACATCGGGTTACCGGACCCCATTGTCAAAGCATTGCTCCGCAAGGGTATTGAGAGACTCTACAGGTTTCAATACGAGGCCTACCGCCACATCTTAAACGGCGAGAACACGGTGATATCTGCTGGAACGGGAACAGGCAAGACAGAGGCCTTTCTGCTCCCAGTAATCAAGAGGGTGGTGGAGGGAGACGGATGGAACCCTAGGGCCATGGTACTCTACCCGACTAAGGCTCTTGCAAGAGACCAGTTGAACAGGTTCATCGAGTACACCGTGTACCCGGCTGTGAGCTTCGCCGTGTACGATGGAGATACGCCGGTGAGGCTGAGGCGGAGAATCGCCTCGAACCCTCCATCGATAATAGTGTCGAACCCGGATATGTTGCACACTGGACTAATATACAGTCCCCATGTAAGGGGGTTTGCCGAGAGAGCGGACTTCATGGTTTTCGATGAACTACACGTTTACGAGGGGGTTCTAGGCAGCCACATACACCACCTTGCCGAGAGGCTGAAGAAATCCAGGGCTTCGAAGCCCGTGTTCATAGGGGCGTCTGCGACCATCGGCAACCCAAGGGAGTTCGCGGGAGAGCTCTTCGGTGAGGAATTCGTGGAGGTACGGGGTGAGACGTGGAGGAGGGGGGTTGTTACACATGTGCTAGTCTCCTCGGGATACATGAGTCGGTGGAGTGTCACAGCACAGCTATGCAGTATTCTCTCGAGGAAAGGGTTGAGATTCATAGTGTTTGTTGACAGCCAGCAGCTCGCCGAGTTGCTCACAAGGATCCTGCGAACCCGGCACGGGGTTAATGTAGCGGTGCATAGAGCCGGGCTCCCAGCAGACGTAAGGAGGGATGTAGAGGCCAAGCTCAGGAGCGGCGTAGTCGACGGGGTTGTAGCCACCCCTACACTGGAGCTCGGGATAGACATAGGGGCCTTGGATGCAGCCGTTATGGCTTCACCGCCTCCCTCATACACCAAGTACTTGCAGAGGGCTGGGAGAGTTGGTAGGAGGAGAAGAGGCTACGTGTTCACCGTGCTGGGCGACGACCCTATAGACACCTACTACGCCAGGATGCCGGAGCGCTTTTTCACACAGTCCATCCAGCCATCGGTGATAGAGCCCTTCAACGAGGAGGTGTCTAAGACTCATCTCCTCGCATACCTACTGCAGGTTTGGAGAGCCAGGGTCATGGATCTACCTGAGGAGTGGAAGAGGGTTCTAGGCGACCTAGCCGCGGAGGGATTCGTGAAAACCGTGGGAGAATATGTGAGACCTGTGCCGAGGCGTGCAAGGCTCTTCCTCATGGAGCACGGAAGTCTACGTGCATCAGGCCCCGTGGTAGAGGTCGTTGACTCAGGCCGAGGCGAGGTCATAGCCTACCGTGAGCTACCGGTGGCACTGCTCGAACTCTACCCGGGAGCCATCTACCTCTACACTGGGGAATCATACATGGTTGAATCAATTGATTTATCGAGTAAGAGGGCGTACGCTAGAAGGGTGAGCGGCAACGCATCCTACACTAGGCCCCTCTACACCGTGGACGTCGTGGACTACGATATCCTTGCTGAGAGGAGGACTGGAAGCGGGGTGAGGGCAGCGTACGCTAGGGTCGTGTTAGAGCTAAGGGTTGAGGGAGTAGTCGTCAAAGACATGTATAGTGGGGAGACGCTTTCCACCGTGGAACTGGAGGAGCCGGTTGCATACAGGTATCCTACGAGAGCCACCCTCATAAAATACCCTGTTCCAGACGAGCTTGGAGCCCGGGGGAGTGCTGAGGCATTCCACGCTATAGAACACGCCTTGATCTCGGCTGCAAGGGTTGTATGCGGCTCCGGGTTAACGGATCTAGGCGGCGTGAGCTATCCGAGCGGAGACATAGTTGTATACGATGCAGCGGTGGGCGGCAGCGGGGTGGCGAAGCTGCTCTACGAGAGGCTGGAGGATGCTGAGAAAGTTGCTGAGGAGATAATGAGCAGGTGCGACTGCCACGATGGATGCCCCAGGTGCATCTTCAGCCCATACTGCGGGAACAATAACCAGGTGTTGTCCCGTAGGAAGGCCCTCTACGTGTTGAGCAAGCTGGGGAAGGCAAGGATTGCAGCCGCGGCAGCACCCCTGGAGGCCCGTGCCGGGAAGCCGGTTGCATAGGAGGGTTCAACCCGAGGGGAAACCATTGGAGGCAAAGTGTTTAAGGCCCTGGATACATGTCTTCCCTTGGATCCAGTGATGAGGGTCTCGAACAGGGAGCCGTTGAGGCTGTGACGAGGGTTCAGGGGCTGACGCAGTGGCTTTAAGCATAGTAGAGGAGTAGAGCGATAGCTAAGTCCCCTGCGAGCAGTATAAGAGTATACTTCGACGAGTAGTATGGGAGCACAGGGTGCTTGGCCCCGGTGCTCAGCCTGTGGAAACAGTATTCTTCAATGAAGCCGCCTGCCTCCATCAAGCCGGCTACAGCGGGCGGTATCCTTGCTGAGACACGCTCACCCTTAACCCTGCCTATCTGGAGGCTTTCAACAAACGTCTTGAGCCCGAGGGGCATGAGCCTCCATGTGAGCAACGGGAGGGCTGCCAGCCTCCCGGCGCCCAGCTTGATGAGGAGCGATGATATCTCTAGCGGTGAGATAATTATGAATGAGAAGGCGAGCATTGTTGAGAGCGATGCAGTCTTCAACGCGATTAACACTGCATCCGTCAAGGTGATCGGGGCGACCCCGGCGAGGGAGGCGATGAGTGCTGTGGCAGACATGTATATTGAGATCAGCGAGGACAGTATCAGTGTTGACGCAGCCCACTCGTATCCAGGTGATAGTAAGCCGAGCAAGATGAATAGTGTAAACGCCCCAGTGTACACGAGTGGGTTGCCGCTCAGGATAGCCATGGAGACCAGTGTCAAGTGCAGTGCCTTAACCACCCAGTGAGCCTGCTTGAACCCTGTATCACCCTTCAGGAAGAGCGCCTTGTAGACGATTGCGACCAGCCAGCCGAGGACCCCCATCAGTCACCAACCCTTATATCGTCGTCGAGGAGGCTTACAACTCTTTTATCATGTGTGGCGACAACAACTGTCCCGCCGTTTTCAACGAGCCGTGTTAAAGCGTCGAGGACTCTCACAGCGTTAGCTTGATCCAGGCCGCCTGTCGGCTCGTCAACCAGGTATATGTCGAAGCCGCCTAGATAGGCTGAGGCCAGGGCAAGCCTCCTCCTCTCCCCTGAACTAAGCTTGGCGAGAGGCCTGTCGAGGACCCCGGCTAGATTGAATAATTCCACAGCCTCCTCAACCGCGTCGACCCCGCCTCCCGCAGCGTAAAGCAACTCCTCCCTGGGCGTCGGCTTCGTGAAGTAGAGCAAGGGGTTCTCAGGTATGTATGTGGCCCGGCCGAACCTTCTCACACTGCCCTTCAAAGGCTTCAGTACCCCGGCCATGAGCTTCAGGAGCGTTGTCTTACCCGCCCCATTCCTCCCCGTTAGCCCGGCGAGCGAGGACTTCTCAATGGTGAAGCTGACTCCCTTGAATAATGGTTTCTCACCAGGATACTTGAACCACAGGTTTTCCACCTCGACCGCTACCCCGCTCCCAGTCCTCCTCCTATACACCTCTGGCTCTTCAACCCTCGCAAGGGCTTCATCACTCCACTCCCCGTAGTACTTGGCTGCCCCGTTCTCCATGACGAGTAGTTTACCCGGCATACCCCGCCAAAACCATGGGTCGTGGTCGACGACCACTAGTGAGGCACCGTGTGCAAGCGCCTCCCAAGCCGCTTTAGCCACCGTCCCCCTGGCTTCATCATCGAGGTATACTAGTGGCTCGTCGAGTATTAGTACGCGGTACCTTCTCGCAAACGCCTCAGCCCATATAAGCCTCTGTGTCTCGCCAGCACTCAGGTTGACGGTTAAGGAGTCTAGTTTACCGCGGAGACCCAGTTTTTCAAGAGACGTGTGATCACATCTCACCCCTAGCTGTGAGAGAGCATAACAGTACTCTGAGTGCACGGTGTACCCTATTAAAGCATACCATGGCTCCTGAGGAATATACGCTACCAGCTCGTATATCCTCCACGGCTCCATAGCTGAGACGGGTTGGCCATCGATGATTACCTCCCCGTCGAGGAACCCTCCGATCCTGTCAAGCACCCCGGTTAAAACCCTTATGAGCGTTGTCTTACCGCTACCCGAGGGCCCTGTGACGATGAGGGCTTCCCCATCCTGCACCCTTAAATCCAGGTTCCTGATCGTGAAGCCGTCCCTGTAGCCAGCGACCCTTACATGTGCCTCGAGCATCACTGTTCACTTTGACTGTTTCTCTCGCCGAGGTGTTAGCCAGCCTCAATGTACCCAGCTCTCCTAAGCCATGCTGCCACAGGTAATGCTACCACGATGCCTGTAACCACCTGCCCTATGTTCACCGGGATCTCGAAGACAGCGTCTATCGGCGGCCTACCTGTAAGCGGGTTTGAGACGAAGTACTCGTAGAGGAAGTAGCCTGCAACCATTATGAGGCCGCTGGTTATCAATGCTATTGCCTCCCCTGCACTGCTACGCCCGGAGAGCAGTGAGTACACTAGGATGAAGCCTAGGGCGAGCCCTGCAAGCAGCCAGATGTACCATGGAACATAGACCTCGAGCCCTGAGGGACCCACCTCTATTGTCCCAGCATACAGTGTCAGTGCGAAGCCCGTGAACACTGCTGCATACGCTGAGCCTATGAGCCCCCCTGCAATCCTCCAGTGCCTGGATCTCAACGCCCTGGCCAGGTAGCCGGCTGCAACGCCCTCGGCGAGCTTTATCACAAGTGTACCCGGTGCGAAAACCTGGTATCCCGTCGTGAGATCGGCTAGTGCCGCGCCGACCCCGCCGGCGATCCCCGCTACCAGTGGTCCTGATGAAAGAGCTGCAACATATATCATGGATTCACCTAGGTTGAAGTATCCTCCTGTAACAGGCTGATACACTTGGAGCACTACTGTCGCCGCGTACACTAGAACCGTGAATACTGCTGCCTCAACTAGTTGTCTAACCCTCATAGCTGCCACCGTGGAGCCGGTATCTCGGTGAACCTTTTTAAGAGTTCATGAACGTTCACTAGGATTCCCTAGGACACCGCGTAGACGCCGTCCCCTACTTCCACCGCTATGTTATCAACCCTGTCGATAGGTATATAGCTCAACCCATGCTCCAGGATGTACTCGAGTAGCTTGGATACTGTTCTAGAGACACTTGGATTCCTCAATGCCTCCCCTAGTGGAAACCACTTCAAGTCCACGGCGTCGCTCCCCGGCTTAGGCTCCCCTTTCAACGAGTCTGGGTTGAAGAGCACGTCGACTATCACATAGTGGTACTTCACTCTTCCGCCGCGATCCATCACTATGTTGTTCAACACCCAGAGTACTCCAAGGGGTTCCGCATCGATACCGGTTTCCTCCCGTAGCTCCCTCCTCGCAGCGTCACCTATCCTCTCACCGGGCTCGATCACCCCGCCGGGCAGGCTCCACCTGCCTAGAGCCGGCGGACTCCCCCTTTTAACCAGGAGTATGCTGTCGCCTCTAAGCAGGACGGCTCCAACGGCGCCTATTGGTGAAGACGGGTACTCTCTACCCATGTGGAACCCTGCCTGAGGCATTGGATCCCACACTGGCTAATGAATGTTTTTAAGTATTAAACATTATTCCCTGAGAGACAGTGCTCACGGTGATGACGCATGGATGGGAAGCCACGGATACTGGTCATTAATGGCTCGCCACGCAAGTATGGTTCATCCATGCAGCTATCCATCGTAGCGGCTAAGGGAGTAGTCGACGCCGGGGGGATCCCTGAGATCGTGAGCCTCTACGACTACAGGATAAAGCCCTGCATGGGATGCGTCTCAGACGGCAACAAGTACTGTAGGTTCCCATGCGTCATCAAGGACG
This sequence comes from Desulfurococcus mucosus DSM 2162, assembly GCF_000186365.1. Taxonomy (NCBI): domain Archaea; kingdom Thermoproteati; phylum Thermoproteota; class Thermoprotei; order Desulfurococcales; family Desulfurococcaceae; genus Desulfurococcus; species Desulfurococcus mucosus. Next base: position 245,500 of record NC_014961.1, on the reverse strand, counting down.
ATGACTTCAACACGCTTGCAGGGAAACTCCTGGAGTCGCATGGCGTCATAATATCCACGCCAGTCTACTGGTACGCCCCCAGCGGTGTTCTAAAGAACTTCATAGATAGGTTGACGAGCATGGAGCACATGATATTCCACAAGGGGAGAAGCCTCTTGGAGGGTAAGGTGGCAGGGTTCATAGCTACGGGTCTAGACAGCGGGGTCATGATGGCTATATCCTACCTGGCGATAGTGATGAGCAGCATGGGTGCGCACGTCATCCCGTGGAGCATGGCTTACAGCCACCTCGAGGACATAACCAGGGATGAGCAGGCTCTCCGAGACTCCTATAACGTGGGATACATCGCGGCTAAAACCGCGAGGGCTCTAATGAGCTATGAGCACATAGGGTATAATCCACTGGTCGACGTCAAGGAGCTGGCTGAACTAGCACGCAGGTACACGGCTACTGAGGTAGCTGAAAGGGAGAGGAGGATCGGGATGCTTGAGGATCTCTCTAAAGACTAGCAGTTTCTCTCTGAATACAAACCTCCTGTACGTCGGCAAGCCTCCCTGAACCCTTCGACACGTATCCCAAGCAGCCACAGTAAAGGCTTCTGCCCCGGGGCAGCCTGGGTTAACAATACTCTCTCTTCACCTTCTCAATGATCCCGCTGGAGCTCCACTCACCTATCCTGGACTCGAGTTTCTCAACCCTTACTCTGCTTAAACCCCTCTCCTCTAGGAGCTTCTTCAACTCGCCCGGGGAGATCCATTGATCTGGGCCGAGCAACACTATGTCGGGCTTCAACTCTTCCAGGGGCTTCAGGAAGTCTTCTTCATCGCCGAGAACCGCCTTCGACACGTACCTCACGTTCTCCACTACTGTCAACCTGTCTTTCTCACCCACCACGGGTCTCCTCCCCTTGAATCTCTCGAAATTACTGTCCCTGGAAACCACCACGTATACTCTCCCAAGCTCCCATGCCCTTCTAAGCAGGTGTATGTGTCCAGGGTGCAGGAGCTCGAAGCTGCCTGCAACCAGTACACGTGGCCTCCCAAGTAGCTCTGTGAGAGGCCTCCAGTTGAATGATACAGCACCCTGATGCCTCAGGGAGTCCAGGAGTCCTTCAGCATAGGCTATGCATGCGAGGCTGGTGAAGCAGTCGTTTTTCTCGAGATAGTACTTTGCGTCACTAGTGTACTCTCTGGCGAGCTCCACTATGTATTCTTGCACTGGTTGAAGCCCCTGGGAGCCTACTTGTTGAAGGGCCTGCTCAACGTTCTCAATGTATGCTTTAACTCTTTCACACTCCTCCACGGCTATCACGCCCGGCTCCCTCTCCATAGATTACTGTTCCAAGTATTTAACCCATGGATCCAATAGCTATGAGTGGTGGACGCAGGGAGAGGTTTCCATGAGTGGTGGAGACGGCTTCGTTTACCAGTTGATAGATTTCCTCGAGTCCAAGGGCTTCACCAGTGGAGAGGTCTCAGTCATTCCGGTTTCAACACACCCCTGGAACACTGCCACGGTCGTCAACAGGCTTAGCGAGGAGCTGGGGATCCGTGACTTCATAGTTTTAACGAGGAGGGAGCTGGTTGACGACGTGTATCAATCACTCTCCCAGGAGCCGGGTGCAGCCCGCGGCATCAACGTGTACGTGGATCACGCTGTGGCGAGAAGCATACTGCGCGACAGCGTGTTCGAGAACTCCATTGTACTAGAGCACCTTGTGAAGAGCATTAGCGGGATGGTTAAGAAGATATACGTGGACCTCTCGCTTACAACAGGCCCATTTGCCATAACGCTTCAAGGCACGTTGAGCAAGATGGGGCCCAGCTCCATAACCTACACATATGTTGACGCAATACCGTTACCCGGGCTGCCCCAGTACCCGGGTAGCCCTAGATGGATCCACAGGGTCTACGTATATGAGGATGGAGGTGTAGCCGAGCCCGGTGAAGGAGGCGCTGGGAGAGGGGTGCGTGAACAAGGCCTCCTCGAGAAAAAGATAGCGTGGAGGGGGACTAAAGGGGTTTTCGAGGATGTCTCGCAGGTTTTCAACAGGCTTGCAGACGTCAGGATTGCTGAGAGGCTCACAAGCGAGGCTAGGAGGGATGTCTCCGAGGATTCACCGGTGCTCACTGTCAACGCGTTGAACCCGGTGAACGGTGAGAGAAAGAGGCTTGTCTCGCTTAAACCCGTTGAGGGGCCTGACGAGGACTCCGTTAACATGATGATGGGTAACTGGAGGGTGCTCGCCGACATCGTGTGTGGAAGCCACCCGGATGCAGACAGGTCGTCGATCGAGAGGATACTCATGCAGATCCAGAGGTATACTGGTGCAGTCGACTTAATAGCAAGGGAGATCGAGGGACATGGCTCCAGGGACTACGAGGGGTGGAAGCTGCACAGCCTCCTCCTCGACATGCATAGGAGGCTGGGAAAACCAGTAGCCCTACTCCCCGACACCAACATGTTCTACCAGGGGTTACATATGACGTTGTTGAAGGCCAGTATAAGGAATGGGAGGCCGTGGAGCCCCGTCGAGGGGATCAGGGTGTACATCCCGGTCTGCGCCGAAGCCGAGATAAACGGTAAGGTTGCAGGCGTATCCAGTGAGACCACGGGGATCTCAAGGTACTCGTACGTCATGGCTTTACTAGCCAACAGGGCTGTTGACGAGATCAAACAGTACTATAGGGGGATCCACCTGCCCGCCGTGAGCCAGCCCTGCGAGGCCTCCATAGCCGTCGTCGAGCAGAGCCTCAGCGAGGACAGGGTGGTGCTCGTTACAGCGGATAAGAAGGCGTATAACGCCTGGATAACCCTGAACGTCTGCAAGGAGAGGGCCACCTGCATATATATTGGCCACAGGAATAGGCCGCTGAACGCTGACGGCCTATACTCCAAGCTCTACGCCAGCATAGTGCTCGCCAACCAGGTCTACACAGCTGGCTCCATACTCCCACTAGAGCTCTCGACAGGGGATAGGAGGGCACGTGTCACCCTGGAAACCCTGCAGGGCGCAGACGCACCAGTGTTGAACATTGTGGAGGAGCCTGGCTCGGCTTAAACGCTGCCGCCACGCCCATGCAGCAACCCGTTAAGCTACATGGGGGGTATTCTTGAGAACACCTCGCTATACCTTACCCCTCTACGCTTCATGTAGAATGTTACAGCGATGAATAACAGGAGGATTAATGAGAACCCGGTTGACGCAACCAGGATGTCTGTGAGCGAGATCCCTGCGAAGCTCGAGAGAGCTAGTGCGAACCCGACTACAGAGGTTGTGAAGCCGATCGGATAGAGCACGCGTTTATCCTTGAAGGTGAATCTCTCATAGAGCTCCTCAGCGAACACCAAGGTGGATATCAATGCTAGCCCTGTTATAGTCAAGAAGAATGCGTAACCCAGGGTCATCAACCTGATGAACGACGCCTCTATGGAGGGATGCGACCTGATGAATGGGCTCGCCGAGACCACTGCGATCGAAAGGATGTATATGAAGAGGTTCGCGTAGCCGGGTACATGGGTTCTCCGTGAAACCCTTGCCGTGAGCCTGGGCATTAAGCGGTCTTCGCCCAGTGCGAAGAGTATTCGCGTCGCGCTAACCCATGACGTCAGCATCGTGTTGAAGTAGAAGAGGAACGCGGCGAGAGTGAAGAGGAGTGAGGTAACCATGTTACCCGTGTATACTGAGACGATTGTGGCGAGGCAGGGCGCCGGCGGCGCGTTGACGCCCATAAGGGTCTTCAACACGTCTGGGTAGTGATGGTAGAGGTAGCTGTAGGCTGAGAGGAAGTCGTATCCGGCTACAAGCGTTACGGCTACAGGGGTAACAGTATACATCGCTACGAGAACCATGTATCCCGCGATGTATCCTTTAAGATAGGATGACCCTGGCTCCCTGACCTCACCAGCTATGAAGCTAGCGTTCTCCACGCCGAGGTAGGCCCACACAGCCATCGTGAAAACGGTGAACGTACCGCTCCACTCGGAGACAGCCCTGAGCGGTTGAACACTGACGCCGTTGACTACCCCACCGTTCAAAGCTAGGTCAACTATCCTGCTGTAGGAGTTGTTGAACAACCTGTCCCAGTTACCTGTGAACACGCTTCTCGAGAACGGGAAGAGCGATAGCATTACAGCCGCGTACAGTACCAGCGGGAGCGCGGTCGACGCGTGTAGCAATGCCTTAACACTCTTCCTCCCCATGCCGGCCGCCAGGAACAACACTGTAACCAGGGTGAAGGCGGCGAGCAGCATGTAGGGCTGTGCTCTCACAGCACTACCTAAACCTACAAGGATACTGCTCCCCGCTATATGCCCGCTCACCGTGAGCCCGTCTCCAAGCACCTCGATCGATGAGTACGCTAGGAACCCGAGGGATAGTAGCCCGCCGCTCATGAAGAGGTATAGTGATGCAGCGATGAAGCCTGGAAGAGCACCGAGGCCCCTGCTCGCCAACACGTAGGGTGAGGCACTACGCGGCAGTGATGAAGCCACTATCATGAATAGCAACGCCACCGGGGCGAACACTATTCCAGCAGCAATGAAGGCTGCGGGGACCACGCCACCATAGTAGCCGTATTCACCCGTAGCCGACACAGAGTAGTAGAAGAGCCCGGAGGCAACCGGGTTGGCTACAACCCATAGAAACACGTCGAACCATGTGAACTCCCTTTTAAGCAGGTAAGCCCTGAAAACCGTTAAAGGGGATTCCTCACTCATGGAGACCCGGCCCCGAAACATCTCCGTAATTCATAAATCCTATGTGCTTAAATGATATAAAAACATTACCCGTGTAGATGCGGGTCGACGCCGATAATAAACTCGTTATCTATGAATCGATAATAGGGTGGTAGAGGCATGGTGCACGGCGACGTCTACGCCGAGGTGAAGATGGCGGGCTATGAAGCCGGCAGCCCGATCCTGGTTGACAGCAGGCTTGAGGCATGGAGTGGAGAGGCATGCATGTTGACCGGGCCATCGGGGTCGGGTAAAACAGTGTTCCTTCTAAGTATTACAGGCATCCTTAAACACCTCCTTAACGGGGTCGTTGAGGGAGAGGTGAGGCTTAAAGGCTTGAACCCGTTGCACCGTGACGAGTATGCTAGGCTGCCAGGCTTCCTCGGGTTCGTCATGCAGGACCCGGAGAGGCAGATCATTTATCCGACACCGCTCGACGAGGCTATAGCCGTATTGGAGGCAAGGGGGTACAGCTATGAGGAAGCCGAGAGGAAGGCTATACAGGTACTGGATGCACTCGGCTTAAGGGGCAAGGCCGGCGAGCACGTTGAAAACTTGTCCGGCGGGGAGAGGAAGCGTCTAGCCATAACGCTCTCAATAATACATGACCCCGACATCATCATCCTCGACGAGCCCTCCGCCAGCCTCGACCCAGCTGGGATAGGTTTCATTAGGAGGCTTGTTTCAAGGGAGAAGTCCAGGGGCCGTGTAATCCTGCTCACGGAGCACAAGGGGGGATACTTCGCCGACCTAGTGGATAAAGCATACGCTGTGAGGAAGCGAAGAGTAGTCGAGCTCGCAGGGGAGGAGATAGCTGACTACGAGAAGATGCCTGAATGCAGGGAGACACTGGGTTCCAGTGGCGGTGTACTCCTTGAGACCCGTGGGCTGAGCGCCGGCTACAGGGAGCCACTGGTTGAGAACGCCGACATCCACATTAGGAGGGGGGAAGTAGTCGCACTCGTGGGACCCAACGGCTCCGGTAAGTCAACGATACTCAAGACCCTTGCAGGCTTCCTCAAGCCGCTTGGAGGCGAGGTGATTAATGCAGCCAGGGGCCTCTTCTACGCACCCCAGAACCCGGACACTGTTTTCATCCATGGAAGTGTTAGGAGAGAGCTTGAAGATGCCTCGCGTAGAACCAGGGTGGCATTCGAGGAGCTAGCATCAATGTACCCCTGGTATGAGCGCGTGAAGGGCCTGCACCCCCTCCGCTTGAGCCATGGGCAGAGGAGGTGGCTGTCGATCCTCGTAGCCTACGCCTATGGAAGGGATCTCATGTTGCTTGATGAGCCGACCACCGGGCTCGACCACGCGCTCTACAGTGGACTCGTTAAACTCGTCAACGAGCTCAGGGGGAGAGGGCGCTCAATACTCTTAAGCACCCATGACCCGCGGCTAGTAGCCGATGTAGCTGACAGAGTATATGTTGTCGAGGATGGAAGAGTACGGGAGAAGGATAAGTGTAAGGCAGTTGAGTCAATGTATAGGGCTACAGGTGTCCCGTTATGAGGAGGCCGCATGTATACTCGACATTCATGTATGCAGTGGTGATGACGCTCGCCGCGTTCCTCGTGAAGAAGCCGCTATGGCTTGCCGCAGCCTCAGCTGTGAGCATCTCCATCGGCTTCGCCTACGGCGGTAGGAGAATGCTCTACCTCCTAGCACTAGCCTCCATAGGGCTGGCCGGCGTCTTCCTAAACGCCCTGGTGTTCGCTAACACGGGTAACGTGGTTCTCGAATCAGGCTTCATAGTGGTGAGGAAGCATGCTGTGGAGGAGTTCACTGTTGTCTCGCTGAGGCTCCTGCTAATAGCTGGAGCCGGCGGGGTCTTCGCATTAACCCATAGTAGTAGCGAGATCGCCAGGGGGCTGGTGAGGGAGATCGGCCTCCCCTACCATGTAGCGTTAGCTGTATCCTACGCGCTTAGATCCATCCCGTTGATCAAGAGGGATCTCGACGAGATAATGTTCATGCGTAAGCAGAGAGGGTATGGGAGAATACCGTTGACGCCTAGAGGCGTGTCCTCAGTGCTGACCCCACTGCTCTCCATAAACTACACCCGTGCCGTGTGGGGAGGTGTAAGTGCAGAGGTAAGGGGCTTGAGGAACACCGGGGGAGGAAGGCGTGTAGAGATTGACTCAGTCGACGTCCTCTTCTTCGCCACCATAGTGGCCCTAGTAGTCCTCGCAGTCTACTAGTATGGGACCCGGAGAACCATGGTGGTGTCGGGATCGGCTCTTCCTCATCACTCCTCAGGATCGCGGTTTCCCCTCATCCAGCCCTGATGAAGGGTTTAAGGGTGTAATATAGCTTCTCATGGAACATGTGGCGGTCCAGCTCCCTCGCCCTAGTTGCACCGGCCCGGCTTAGATGCATCCACAGGCTGCTGTCCTCCAGCAGCATCCTTACAGCCGATGAGGCTTCACCTATACTCCTGTATGGTAGCGCCAGGCCCTTGTCGCACATCGCTATGTCCCTCCAGCTACCTGAGTCCAACGGTATCACAGCAGGGGTTCCAGCAGCCATTGCCTCAACAATGCTTATCCCGAAGTGCTCCCTTGGCGTTGGATGCAGGTAGATCATCGACCTCCTGTAGAGCTCCACGAGCTCGTTCCTAGCCACGTTAACCTTGAACTCGACTATGTCGTCGACCCCCTCCCTGACGGCTAGCTCCCGGAGGCCCTCGTAGTAGTCCTTGTTGTACTTGGAGAGGGATCCAGCTACCACGAACCTTGGCTTAACCCCCCTTGTGCTCAGCTCCCTGGCTACATAGATGACTCTCTCCACGTGCTTCTCCGGGCTTATACGTGCAACGCTGAGAACCATGGCCTCCCTCTCGGTTCTCGCCGGGGGCGGGGCCTCCAGTATGTCATCCGTGTTCACAGGCGGCGTGATCACATGTGGCTCGATACCATAGTACCTTCTGAAGAAGGATGCTGTGAAACTCGAGTTCGCAATGTATGCTTTAACCTTCCTCATCACGAATGGGAAGACTATGGAGTTTAATAGGGAGTATGTTTTCCCAGCCAGCTCGAACACGCCGTTGAGGCCTGGATAGTAGAATTCATGGGAGAGGAATGAAGGATAGTGCAGGTAGAGGACATCGCTTCGCCCTGAAAGGATGTCTCCACTTGTATTCACTATTAGTAAGGGGTCTCCGCCTGGGTCGCCGAGGCCTACGCGTCTCACTTCACCCGGCTTCAAGCCATAGTGGTGGATGAGCTCCTTCAACCGGCTGGGCGTGTGAAGCGTTACTGAATCAATGTATACTGTGAACCCTCTCCTGGCGAACGCTAGGGCTGTCTCAAGTGTAACATACTCGGAGCCGCCTGGACCCATGAAGTACGTGTTGAACATGTGGTGTCTCACAAGGATGTACCTCAAGGCTTCATCAAGCCTCCCATGCATTCCCCGAGTTGCTCGGCTACTCTACCACTAGGCATGACGATCGCGCAGTACCCCTTATCGACGAGCGCGTCCCTGAGGCTCCATGCATCGCCATCCCTCGAGGCATCCACGACGACGAGCCCGGGGTCCCCTGCCTCCACGTATTTAACCAGGTCGTCGAAGTCGGCGTGATCGCTTAAGGCTATGAGGTACGTGTAGTCGTCCACCCTCCTGAAGGGCTCATTGAACTCCCAGCCGCTTAGAACTATGTGGAGGGATCCGCCGTCAAGCCTCCTGTACTCGGCTGTATTCATGTGTTTGAAGACAACGACTCCTTCACCCATGCTGCTCCCTGTCTCCTCGCTCACATAGTTACCTATCTTGAAGCCGTGTTTCTCCAGGAGCCTCGTCGCGTTAAATATCTTCCTTGGCAGCACGAAGGGGGCTTCAACCCCTCTCTCCCGGAGGATCAGCATCGCCTCCTGCAGCTTCCCATGATACCCGTAGATGTAGACCCTTCTGAAGCGGGCTAATCCTTCTTCAACAAGGTAGGCCAGCATCTCGGGTACAACGTCTTTGAAGGGCCTCCTATGCTTAGGGTTACCGTATGTTGCCTCTATGACGAGGGCGTCAAGCCCCTTCATCACTACAGTGCCTTCGCCGAGCTTGAAGTCACCTGTGTAGCCTAGCTTGAAGCCCTCGTGCTCCACGTACACCTGAGCCGACCCCGGGATGTGTGATGCAGGCAGGAGACACATCCTATCTCCCTCGATGCTCATGCACTCGTTGAGCCCGATTGGCTTCCTCTTCAACCTGTAGTAGGGTAGTAGGTCGCGCCCCACGTAGTTTAATGCCTCCACGAGGTCGAGGGTTACAGCTGTGCCCACTATGGTCTTAGAGAACCTTATGCTCTCCTCTAAGCCCTTAAGGTGGTCGATGTGGGCATGCGTGACGACCCGTACAGGCTTATCGGCGTGGCCGTCGGCCGATATATTTCTCCCGAGGACAACCGCACCGCCCTCACTGATGTACACCAGCTCCAGTAGCCTCCTGTAATCACCGGCTGTAAGCATGTATCACTACACCACTCTCTAACCATGCCTCCATATACTGCACCGTTACCATATATCTGCCGTTTATCCTGGATATCCATCCCCATCTATCTATAGTTAAAACCTTTATGTAAGCACACCGTACTCTAGCTCTACTTTCTCATCATTATACTCGGCTGCCACCACTACTATGGTGTCCCCCAGCCTCCAGAGGCCGAGCCACCCGCGGTTCGCGTCGGGATCCCACCGTATTACCAGGTCCATGAATTCCCTGCATCCTTCTTCATCGTTTAGCGTATCGGGGTCTACATCGAAGACGTCCGCGATTTTTTCTTTCACATCCTCCGGCAGATCACATACGTCGTCCAATGGTTCAACGCCATGCCTCCGCCCCACCTCTAGGAGTATCATATACTCGGTTTCACCGCCTCCTAGATCAACGGGTCTTTTATTCATCTCTGCCTCCGCTTCATCCAGCCATTTAACTATTAAATCTTTTGGTTTACCCATGCCCGTCACCAATAAAATGTCTCCTTAAACACTACTTAAAATGCCCTCTAAACACCCCGGGCTCGTAAACCTGAAGCCGTTGCAGTTGCACGCCGCTGGTTCCACAATGCTACTTGCCTGCAAGCTCATCTGAAGCAGGCTTCCAGCTACGTGTCTTAGGGTCGTAGATCACCATGTTGTCCTCGTAGAGGGCTTTCCAAAGCAAGTAGCCTTTCTCACCGAGCACTCTCTTCAACTCCTCCTCACTATTACTCTTCACTTCTCCGAACAGCTTCTCCTTGAACTCCCTCCAGAACCCGCTGTCGACGGCAACCCTTTCCCTTCCAAGGCGTAGTACTACCGCACCCATTCTCTCAAAGTACGAGAAGAGCCTGTCACGCTGAACCCTGGCTGGGAGCGTGCTCTCGAAGACCACCTTGTCATCCCTGAGCCTCTCTATCCCGGACTTGTAGGGTTTCCCTGTTCTCGCCTCCCCATACGTCTCCGCTGGCCTACGCTCCCCCTGCTGCTCCAGTGCCTTAACCTTCTCCTCTAATTCCTCAACCCTCTGAACAAGCTCGGACACCTGGCGTCTCACCGTCTCAAGCGGTGCAAGCCCCTTGTTGATCTCGTCCTGCACAAACCTCTCTAAGCGTGCCCTAATCTTCTCGAGATCCCCCTCCCTTCCAGGCTGCTGAAGCGTTTTCTCGGAAAGCAGTTCAGTAATGTAACTGGAGACGTCTCGGAATCCGCGTTCAAGCGCCTTCTTCTCGAGCTCCATGTAGAGCTCTTCATCCACCAGTATCCTTACCTCTCTCTTGCCTCCACCCGGGTTCATGGCTTGAAACCTACCTATGTATTAAGTGGTGTACACCCTTATTACCGTGATCCTCCGGCCTCCTTTACGTGGTATCGGGAACCCTCACCCTTTAAGGCGGGGAGGAGGCCAGCAGGGATCCAGTGGCGTTGAATAAGGATCCCGCCGGGGGGACTTGAACCCCCGGCCACCCGGTGTCTACGCCCCTCACTACAGCCGGGCGCTCTGCCGCTGAGCTACGGCGGGATCCAGCCGGTTACTCTCTTATTTTAGCCAGGGTCTTATATAGTTTTACAGCTAGAGGCCCGCCCTGAAGGGCGGGAGGAATCCGTTAAGGGTGTGCTCCCTTGGAGAGCATAGTAGGGGTTATCAAGGGTGACCTGGAGGCCATTGACTCCATTCTAAGCCGGAAGGATGCCGTCAGAGAGGAAGCCTATAGGCTGGTGAGGGAGCTTACGCGTAGTAGCGGTGACATCATCGTCCTCGTCCACAGGGGTATGGGGAGGGAGGCTGGGTCTAGGCTGGAGGCTGCCAGGAACCTGGTGCGAAGGCTGAATGAGCTGCTGCGTGAGCACCCCGACATCTACTATACTGGCATGGTTTACAACGGGCTCAGCGAGTACGCTGAGGCCGAGTTATTCTACGGGATAACCGTGGAGGGCAGGGCACCCTCATGGAGGGAGCTCGAGATCCCCTATGTACCATACCTCCAGGGACTCGGGGACCTGGTAGGGGAGCTGAGGAGATACGTGGTTGAGCTACTGGATAAAGGGTTGATCGATGAGGCCCGCAAATACTTCAATGTGATGGAGGAGGTGTACATCAATCTGAGGAGGCTCGACTACCCTGATGCACTGACCCCGGGGTTGAGGCATAAGGTGGATGTTGCCTCTAGACTAGTCGAGGACACTAGGATATTGATCCTTGCCACTAGGAACGCGTATGCCGGCACCAGCCTGGCGGGCCGGGAGACCGGTGAGGGGGTTGAGCACCGCTGACACCGCTCACGATGCGTGTCAGGTATATTAGATTGCCAAGACACATTATACCCTGAGGTAAGGCTCCGATAACTGCTTAAGCCGCATGGTGATCCCTGTGAGCGATAAGACCGCCTCCGAGAAGGAGACCGCGTTGCTTAAATACCTGTTGAAGCACTCGGGTCAAGAGATATATCAGAGCCAGCTGAGCAAGGAGCTGGGAGTGGACCCCAAGGTTGTCTCACGGATACTGATAAAGCTTGAGAAAGCCGGGGTCGTTGAGAGAACCCCTGTCACATACGAGGGGAGGAAGACTTTCCTCGTTAAACCGGTGAGGGATAAACTAGTGAAGGCTATGGAGGACTCCGGCATAGATCCCTATACGCTGAGAGAAGCCTTCGACACTGTGGCCGACATACCGTGTGTTAAATGCCCCTATATATATAAGTGCTATGAGGGCGGATACTATGACCCTGCAACATGCCAGTGGCTCACGGAATACCTGAAGACAAAGGCCGCAGCACCTAGAACACTTGCAGCCGGCAGTAGTTGAACAGGGTTTGCAATAGGGTTCTAGCCCTAGGCGTTGGCTCGTTGACTAGGCGCTATAAGCCCTCTCCGGTGGAGCTCCAGGATCCTCCTTGAAAGCTCCTTCTGGTTGAACCAGGAGCCGTATGCTTTACCAGAGCCTATGAGCCTGCTTATCCTCGCCTCTACATCGGCTGGAACCGGGGCCGGGGTCTTCAACCCGAGGGGTGTCCCGGGTAGGGGTAGGTAGTAGTGGACGTGTATCCTGCCGCCCATTCCAAGTATCCTTTCAATAAGCCTCAGTGTTTCCTCCTGGTCTTCCCTTGTCTCACCAGGTATCCCGAGTATTACGTCGACGCTGGGTGTAAACCCGTTCTCTGAGATCACTCTTACAGCGTTCAACACGTCGTCAACGCTGTGACCCCTTCTCACCATGCTGAGAACCCTGTCGCTGCCTGACTGCGCGCCCACTATTATCTCCCGGTTGCTCACATACCTCCTCAGCACTCTAACAGCCTCTCCCGTAACATGCTCGGGCCTCACCTCGCTGGGGAATGAGCCGTAGAATATCCTTCCCCCTACATCCCTAGCCACTTCATGCAGTGAGGAGAGAAGCTCATCTATCAACCCTACATCAGGCTCCCTTCTCACAGTGCTCAACCCGTATGACAGGCTGTCGGGTGTTATGAACCTGTAGTCTCTCACACCGAGCCTAGCCAGCTCCCTGACATAGTAGACGATTCTCCCAATGCTTCTATGCCTGTAGAACGCGCCATGCATGTAGCTAACCTGGCAATAGGAGCACCCGTAGGGACACCCTCTTGTAACCTCGACCGGGTTGATGAGGCCCCTCCAGTAGGGGAATGGATCATAGTTGTCCAGGTCTACCGGCTTCCTCCTACCCGTGAAGACCAGGCGGTCGTCCTCGTAGAATGCCAGCCCTTTAACCCTCAAGGGGTCTCCATCATTCACGAGCTCGCCGAGGAACTCCCTTATAGTCTCCTCTGCTTCACCTATGAAGACCACCTTGAACCCTAGGCTTCGAAGCACCCCGACGGGGTCGCCGGAGGCGTGGGGTCCGCCTGCTATTGTTAGGCAGCCATGGCTCTCAGCGTGGTGGAGGATTGTTTTCAGCGTGTTGAGGAATGATTCATCTACAAGCATCGTTGTAAGGAGGCTGTAACCCACCACGCATTTCTCCCTATTCCTGGATGCCTCCTCCACCTCCTCCATGAGCCTCCCAGGGGTGTCAGCTACCTCCACCCTGACGCCTGGAACCCTGTCTGCTGCAGCGATCAACGCGTTCACACTGTAGCGTGTCTTCTTATCGTAATACAGGATGAGCCGTGTAGCCGTCATCCCTGACACTCCTGACGCCGGGGCCGGCTCCTGCAGAGATATATTTAAGTGGTTTAAAATCAATTATACTTCCCTAGCGGCGAGCGTTTAACACGTGGATCACTGTTAAAGGGGATAGTCATGGCTAATCTAAGTGAGGAAGAGATCGAGGAGCTGGCTAGAAGGGTGAGGCTGAAGATCCTGCATGAGGATGAGGAAGTAGTGTTGATGACTGCCCCGAACGAGGAGCAGTTAGAGGAGATAATTAAGGAGCTACTTGGATACAAGCCAATGAACCTCCGCGAGATACACACCGTGCTCTCGGGGATTGCCAGTGAGGATAAGATCAGGAGGGCGTTGAACTCGCTGCTGGATCGCGGTGAAGCCTATATTACGAGTGACGGCAGGTATATTAGCACGTAGAGTCCTTCTCCAGCTCAGGTATCCACTGAACCACTTCAAACAGGTTTTTAACAACGATGGCAGCTCCCCTCTTCTTCAGCAACATGCCCCTGTACTCATCCTTGTTAACACCTATGAACGGGATCCCCAGCTTCCTGCAGCTCAGCAGGTCTGTTGTGAAGTCCCCTATGCAGAGCGCGTTGCAGGGGGCGACCCCGTGCTTCCTCAGGATGTACGATATAATCCATGACTTGTCGAACAAGTACTCCTCTAAACCGTTCAACCTCTGGAGGTCGCTCACAGTGTACACTTCGTCAACGTATTCGTCCAGCCCAAGCATCCTTAGATCCCTCCAGATGTACTCGCCACTGGTTTCACGCCCTGAGACCACGGCTATCTTCACCGGGAGACTCTTAAGCAGCCTTAACAGGTCTACTACTCCATCCATTGGTATAGGGTGCCTTGACACGTATATCCTCCTGAACAACAACCAGAATTCCTCCTCCCTGACGCCTCCCGGGATACGCTCTGAGAGCCTGTCCTCGTTTAGAAGGTTGAGGAACTCGTCGAACGATATGAAGCCGCCTCCATAGCTCTTCAACGCCCCGGAGTAAGCCTCGTAGAAGTCTGAGAGATTGTACACCATTGAGAGATCGTAGTCCATTACAACGAGCCTTATACGCATTATCGCGCACCATGCCTCTTGACGCAATGTATTAGCGCCGAGCCCGTTAAAAGAGTCTTGCACCGGGCTCAGCTATGGCTACGGCTGATCAGTTATCGGGAGACACCTCATCTTTTAATACGGTATTCGGCAAATTCATCATCTATGCAGGGTTGATCCCGAAGGGGGTTTTTATGGTTACCCTGGAGGCATGTGTCCCGGGACCGGGCGGCGAGTGCAGTAGAGTAGAGTACTCTATGCGGGGCAACACCGTGTACGTGGAAACTGATAGCCCCTACGTGTTGTTCAAGCATGACTCCTCGCTTAGACTCCTATGCGAGGGCTCATCCATGCAGGTGCTCCAGTGGGCTGGTGAAAGGTATACTTTATGGAGGATGAGGCCCAGGGGTAGATGCGTGACGGTTCCCGGTGGAGTCATGGAGGATCATGGTGAATACTATGTATTCACCGTTGGGGAACAGCCATCCAGCTGGAGGCTCGGCAACGCTGGGAGACTCCTAGCACTAGCCTTGAGGCTCGCTGGATACACGCCTATAGTGGTCTTCGACGATGACATCGCATCGCAACTCGTGAACGCCGTGCATGGAAGCAATGAATCCCTCAACGAGGCGAAGGCACGCCGCCTCCTGGGAGAGGAGGCTGCATTAAAGCTCCGTGAATGCATCAATATCCTGGGTGAGCGAATCATCCACGAGCGGTGTCTGCAACATGATTATTGATGCACACATCCACTGCCACGAGCTCGGGAGGGATGAGTTATCCAGGTATGCGGGGAGATACATCCTTGTATGCGTCTCCGATGATCCTGCCTCAAGCAGGGCTACATTGGAGCTTGCAGAAGAGTATAAGGGCGTGACCCCGTGTATAGGCATCCACCCCTGGAACGTTAAGAACCATGGTTTAAGCGATTTAAGAAGCCTGCTGAAGGAGGCTGTTGAAAGAGGCGTCAAATGCCTCGGCGAGGTAGGGCTTGACAAGCGTTTCACACCTGAGTCCTTCAGTAGGCAACTAGAGTTCTTCAGAGAGATAGCGGGATACGCTAGGGAATACGGCTTCGCCTTGAACATACATGCTGCAGGAGCATGGAGGGAAGTATTCGAGGAAGTGTATGGAAGAGACCTGGATAAAGTCTACTTCCACTGGTACACAGGCCCCCTAGACCTGTTGAACAACATAGTTGAAGCAGGCTACTACGTGGGGTTGAACCCGGCGTGGCGGCTGCAGGCGAAGCACAGGGAGGTAATAGCATCGGTACCCTTGAGAAACGTGCTGACTGAAAGCGATGCCCCCTACGAGTACCGGGGCTTGAAGATGACTCCAGAAATGATCACGGGGTCGTTGGAGCTCCTGGCATCAATACACGGTGTAAGTGTTGAGGAGGTTGAATCCACTATATGGGGCAATTACGTAAAAATCCTGGGCGCCTAGGTTGAAGCAGTCGCCTCATCCTTCAGGGTAACTATGACCAGGTTGCCTCCGGCTCCACGACCTATGGTGACCGTGAAGTCGGTGGTGGTGATGCTGATGCTTTTAACGTCGCTCATACCGAGGCTCCTGAAGGCGAGGAGCTCTATCCTCGCTAGATCGACTGCTCTCCCGAGTATAGTGTTGAACTTCTTCCCATCCATCTTTAAAGCATCCGTCGTATAGTCCAGTACTCTTCCATTCTCATCCATTTTTACCAGTATAACACCCATTCAAACCCCTTGCTACTCATCCACATGGATAGTTTTAAAAAGCCGGTGACGCTAACCATGGTTCGCTACGTGTTGAAGCATGCTGAGAGCCTCCTGGAGGAGTCTCGCCGCGTCCTCCAGCGTCTTCCTCATGGAGTCCACGTTGCTCCTGCAGGACTCCAGTTCCTTCACCCTCTCCTCTAGCTCCCGTTTCAAGGCCTCTGCCCCGCTTCTAAGGCCCTGTATCTCTTCCTCCCTCTGCTTGACAGCCTCCGTGAGTTCACTTATCTTTGCCTCGAGCTCCTTCAACCTGTTCCTCTGCTTCTCGAGTTCACCCTCCAGGGCCTTCACCTGTTCCTCACAGCCGGCCACGGGTGTCCTGATAAATGGAACAACTAGCTTTAACTCACCCTTCTTGAGCTTCTCATACGTCTCATGAACCAGTTTTCCAGCCTTGGTCTTCATGTTTAAATGGCTTCTTATAGTGGTCTCGCTTCTACCGAGCTCCTCCGCTATCTGACTGACTGGCAGGCCTGCCTTCATCCTAGCGTAGGCGCCTGCCGCTACTGCAAGGCTGTCGACCCACGTGGATCTCTCAACCGGGTCCCGGATCAACTCGAGGATCTCGGGTCTGTAGAGTGTGCCTATTATTAAAGCCATCTCCAGCTGGCTTATCTCGCGTTTACCCAGCGGCTTCAACGGTACATTCGTTAAGTCGATAACCTCCCCACTACTGCCCTGGGCCCCGCCCACCTGTGTCTTCTCTCCAGGAGTGGTTTCCCCACTCATCATCCCACCGTTTAACTTATTGTATAATGAACCCCTTTAAATAAGTGGTGTCCAAGGGTTTATTAAGGGTGGGGCCCCCATTACTCAGCGGGGTCGCCATGAGGCTACTACTCATAGTAGGCGACAACGAGCTCTCCGAGATAGTCGTGGAATCCGTGTCTCACGCTGTGAAAACAATAGAGCTCTCCTCGGGTGCAAAGATAAGACTCGAGATCATGCGTGATAATGAAGTAGTATACCCCACTATAAAGATCAATGGTTTAAGCCCCATTGTCATCACGAAGCCCCCGAACATTGTTGAAATAGTGAAGATACTTAGAGCCCATGTCGAGATATCGGAGCTACTACGCGGCAAGGGCCCCGGAGGCGTCCGCTCGCACGGTGTATCAGGCAGCCT
The DNA here is from genome assembly GCF_000186365.1 of Desulfurococcus mucosus DSM 2162. NCBI lineage: Archaea > Thermoproteati > Thermoproteota > Thermoprotei > Desulfurococcales > Desulfurococcaceae > Desulfurococcus > Desulfurococcus mucosus. The sequence continues at coordinate 228,223 of NC_014961.1, read as the reverse complement.
CGCTGAAATGTCTCCTTGACGCTGCCGGCGGCTACTCCTGCATCAACACGTATCTACGGGTCTTCAGAACCTTATCAGGGTGCACTACTATACCCTTATCCGTTATCTCCATTACATGCCTCTTCATGCTGTGACTAGTCCCCCTCATCTTCCAGATGATTATGCTCCTAACTAGTTCGCCGTCCACCTCATCGAGGTCGAGCCTAATTATTCCGTCAGCCGCGTGCTCCACGCCTGGGCCGCCGAAGCCCCTTTCCGTCACGGACACCTGGGAGACCAGTAGGCTCGTGGTCCCCATGCCTGACAATACCTTCTTCAACTGGAGCACCACGTTCCTCGCTATCGAGGGTTTAAGCAGGTATAGCGTTGACACGCTGTCGACCACGACTCTCTGAGCGTTCACCTCCCTGATCGCAGTCCTCAATACATCTATAAGCTCCTCCACGCTGTCCGTCTCCTTCACAACATACTTCTCGCGTTTAGCCGCCTCACCTATCCCCCCTGTGAACGCGTCTATCACGGCGAACTTACCTTCCTGCTCGAACTGCCGGGTATCCCAGCCGAATCCCCGCATATTCACACGTACCTGGACAGGGTGCTCTTCAAGCGCAACATATATGCCTGGCTCACCGAGCTGGAGCCCGCTCCAGAGAAACTGGAGGGCTAGAATGGTTTTACCTGTGCCAGGCCCCCCGCTCAACAATACGACATTCCTCCTCGGTATGCCGCCGTTGAGTATCTCGTCGAGCCCGGGGACACCTGTTTTAACTCTTTCAACCATGTGAATTCACCACGTAAGTATTATATCGCGCTCCTCCTAATATTGTTTTTATACGGTGTTCGACATTATGTCACCAGGGGATTCTAAATGAGTACCCAGAGAAAGGGGGAGAAATCAATCAAGCTACGGGTTGCTGAGGCGAGGCAGAGAGACATAGGTAGGAAGATAGCGAGGATAGATAGGGAGACCATGGCGAAGCTAGGGGTGTCACTAGGCGACTTCATAGAGGTGACGGGGCCCAAGGGCAGTGAGATCGTCAAGGTGTGGCAGGCTTACCCGGAGGATGAGGGCAGCGGATTGATAAGGATAGATGGATTCGTTAGGAGGAAGATAGGTGTGTCTCCGGGAGACTATGTAACGGTTAAACCAGTATACGTGGAGCCGGCCACCAGGGTTGTGCTAGCACCAGTAGGGGATCTACCGGTTTACGGCGACCTAGCACCATACCTTAAGAAGCAGCTCCTAGGGAACCCGGTTAAGAGGGGTGATATCGTTGAGGCACCCATCTTCGGCATGCTCTTAAGGTTTGCAGTCACGAGTACGCAGCCGCCCTCCGTGGTGTACATCACGGAGAACACTCATGTGGAAGTGAAGACTGAGCCCGTTAGACCTGAGGCTCTAGGGGAAGGCGTGTCAAGGGTGACATGGGAGGACATAGGCGACCTCGAGGAGGCTAAGCAGAAAATCAGGGAAATAGTGGAGCTCCCAATGAAGTACCCGGAGCTATTCGAACACCTCGGCATAGAGCCTCCGAAAGGCATACTGCTCTATGGTCCGCCAGGCACAGGTAAAACCCTCCTAGCGAAAGCCCTCGCCAACGAGATAGGTGCTTACTTCATAACTATCAATGGGCCGGAGATAATGAGCAAGTTCTACGGTGAATCAGAGGAGAGGCTTAGAAAGATCTTTGAGGAGGCCCAGGCCAATGCACCGGCAGTAATATTCATTGATGAAATAGACAGCATAGCACCTAAACGCGAAGAGGTAACCGGTGAAGTCGAGAAAAGAGTTGTAGCACAATTGCTGACCCTGATGGATGGATTAAAGGAGAGGGGGAAGGTAATAGTCATAGGGGCAACCAACAGGCCTGACGCCATTGATCCAGCGTTGAGGAGGCCTGGCAGATTCGACAGGGAGATAGAGATACCTCCACCAGATAAGAGGGCTAGGAAGGAGATCCTCGCTGTTCACACAAGGAACATGCCTCTCACCGAGGACGTCGACCTCGATAAAATAGCCGATATGACGCACGGCTACACTGGTGCCGATATAGCTGCACTCGCGAAAGAAGCCGCGATGAATGCCCTGCGGAGGTTCATGAAGGAGGAAGGCATTGAGATAGAGAAGGGGCAGCCTATACCCGCCGAGAAACTCGAGAAGTTAAAGGTCACAATGGAGGACTTCCTGGTAGCAATGAAGAGCGTGCAGCCATCGCTGATAAGAGAAGTATTCGTTGAAGTACCCAATGTACGCTGGGACGACATAGGTGGACTCGACGATGTCAAGCAGGAGCTACGTGAGGCCATCGAGTGGCCTATGAAGTATCCAGGGGTCTTCGAGAAGATGGGTATAGAGCCGCCGAAAGGCATACTGCTATTCGGTCCGCCAGGCACAGGTAAAACCCTCCTAGCGAAAGCTGTTGCAACCGAGAGCGGCGCCAACTTCATAGCTATAAGGGGACCCGAGGTGTTGAGCAAGTGGGTTGGGGAATCCGAGAAAGCCATCCGCCAAATATTCAGGAGGGCTAGGATGGTTGCGCCAGCCGTCGTCTTCTTCGACGAGATAGATAGTATAGCAGGCGTCCGTGGAAGCGATCCAAGCGGGGTAACCGACAGGATAGTGAACCAGATGCTGACGGAGCTCGACGGCATACAGCCGCTGAGGAAGGTCGTCGTTATAGCAGCCACTAACAGGCCGGATCTACTTGACCCAGCCCTCCTGAGGCCGGGTAGGTTCGACCGCCTCATATATGTGCCGCCACCAGACTACAATGCGAGGCTGCAGATATTCAAGGTTCACACGAGGAAGATGCCTCTAGGCGAGGACGTTAACCTGGAGGAGCTTGCTAGAAAAACCGAGGGATACACTGGCGCCGACATAGCCGCTGTCTGCAGGGAGGCATCAATGATAGCTCTCAGGGAAAATTACGCGGCCACCGGCAGGCTCGACGTCACCAAGATCGGGATGAGCCACTTCATGAAGGCACTTGAGAAAATACCTCCATCCCTCAGCAGGAGCGACATAGAGATGTATGAGCGGCTTGCAAGGGAGCTGAAGAGGGTTAGCGGCAGTGGATCCTTTAAGAGGCTCTCGCTGACCTATGGTTGAGCCCCGGCGTACAGCCGTGTTTTTATCTCGTTGAAATAATTTACTCCAAGCGGTGGGCTAGTTGGGTAAGGCTGTGCCTGCATCGTTTCTAAAGTTTCTGACACAGTGTGGGAAGGCAGCCGGTAAACTTGTGAAGCACCGGGTTAGAGGAATGATCGTGATCTCGGGATCCAGCCCTGAGAAGCTGGCATCCCTATCCGCCAGGCTGATCTCGTTTTACCTGAAGAAGTGGCGGAGACTAGATAAGGGGAGACCCGGGTTCACTGGTCTCTACGTGTACCATGACGAGTTCGACGACGCCCTCGTCATGCGTGAAGAATTCGAGAAATTGGTCAGGGGTGTGAAGAACCTGGACATGCAGTTCACGATTTACGAGAAGAGCGATAAGTATCTTGGTGCAACCGTCTCCGTGCTCGTCATGGATCTAACACACGACTTGAAGCCCAATGACCTTGGGAGGCTTATAGGCATAGTCGAGGGAGGAGGCATAATCATCCTGCTGACCCCGCCCTGGGACAAGTGGGATGAGGCGAAAACCATATTCAAGATGAACCTGACGGTTCCACAATACCCTGAGCCAAGGCACATATTCATTAAATGGGTGAAGAAGCACCTCTTAGAGTTCGATGGCATCGGCATATATGATGCCGACGGCAACCGGGTGCTGAAGAAGCTGGAGTTGAAGAGCGAGTTCAAGCCCTACGAGAGGAAGATCACCATACCCGAGGACTCACTGTTCCCCAGCGAGATATATGAGCACGCATTAACCATGGATCAGGTGCGAGTCTTAAAGATAATGGAGGAGTTCTATGAGAAGCCTAAGCCAGGCAAGAAGAAGGTCTTCGTGCTAATAGCTGACAGAGGGAGAGGGAAGAGCTGCGCCATCGGTATAGGGGCCGTTGGACTCATACACTTGCTCAGGAAGATAAAGCCTAAGCCAAGGATCCTCGTAACCGCGCCTGAACCAGGCAATATTCAATCATTGATGGCGCTGGCGATGAGGGTTCTCGATAAACTAGGCTACAGGTACGAGGTGATCAAGAGGGAGGGCTACGTCATAGAGTTGAGGAGCGATAAGTTCAGCATAGAGTACTGGGAGCCCCTCGCCATACCGAGGATTAACGGCGACGTTGTCATAGTGGATGAGGCGGCTGGTATACATGTACCCCTACTCTACAAGATCTGGGAGTCGCATAGACGCATTGTGTTCTCCTCGACGATACACGGCTATGAGGGGGCTGGGAGAGGGTTCTCCGTGAGGTTCCTCAAGAAGATAAAGAGCGATGAGAACACGATCCTATACGAGTACGAGATGACGGAGCCCATAAGGTACAACTACGGTGACCCAATTGAGGAATGGCAGTTTAAGACCCTGCTCCTCGACGCTGAGCCAGCTGATCTAAGCGAGGAGGATCTCAGGGATATTGAGGCAGGCAACCTCACCTATGTGAAGTATGAGCCGGAGGAGTTGTTCAGCAGGGAGGACGAGCTTAGACAGCTCTTCGGAATATATGTTCTCGCACACTACCGGAATGAGCCAGACGACCTTGGAATGATAGCTGATGCACCCCACCACACTGTGAGAGCCGTGAAGACGAGCAGTGGTAGAATAGTGTGCGCTGTCCAGATAGCCCGCGAGGGCCCAATAGATGATGAGACAGCCCTGGAACTCCTCAAGGGCTCGAAGATCCCTGGAAACATTATACCGGATAGATTCCTCAAGCACCTTAGGTACATGGATTTCGCTAAGACCACTGGGTGGCGTATAGTCAGGATAGCTACTCATCCAGCCGTCCAGGGAAAGGGGATTGGAAGCTGGGTTCTCGGCAAGATAAAGGAGGAGGCGGCGGAGCTAGGGTTAGACTGGGTGGGCTCAGGCTTCGGCGTCAACGAGCAACTACTAAGGTTCTGGGTTAAGAACGGCTATGTACCGGTGCATATAAGCCCGGATAGGAACCCTGTGAGCGGCGAGTACACGGTACTAGTCATCCAGCCCATAAGTGAAGTAGCCTTGAAGCTTGTTGAAAAAGCTAGAGGAGAGTTCAAGCTTAAGATGCTTAACAGCATACCAGTCAACTACAGGGAGATGGAGCCCGAGATAGCCTTAATGTTCCTGGACAGTGAACCCTATGTTTACCGTGAGAAGCCGTTGCACTTGTTCACCCCGGTGACCCTGGACCGTCTATGGACATACTGCCAGGGACCAATGACCTTTGAAGCCGCCGCTGACATAATGTTCAAGCTAGCCAGGATCCACTGGTTGATAAGCCCGGAGTCCAGGCCGAAGCTGACGCGGCTGCAGGAGGTTGTCTTGCTGGCGAAGGCTCTCCAGGGATTAACCTGGGATGAGCTACACGGTGTTACACGGGTCCCCGTAAAGGAGCTTCAGAAGGAGGGGCATGAGATAGCCTGCACTTACTTCAAGTATCTCACCGGGTTGAATCCGGACGAGTACACCCCTGGCGTCAGGGATTACTCATATGGTTTCAGCGAGCTCAGCTTCTAGCCCTCATACTCCAGCCTGTCGAACCCGCTCTCTATGAGTCTTGCAACAACATCTGGTGGGAGGGCTAGATCCCACCTGGATGCTTTCACCGGGCCGTTCACGCGTACGCCGACGCCGTCCACGACCTCTATTTCAAAGACGCGTTGATCATGGTTCGTCAACCTCATCTTCTCAATAACCAGGAATCTCTTGAGGAATCCTTTAACAACGCTCTTGCGGAGCCTTATAACCCCGTCGGCCACGTGCTCTATGCCGAAGCCGAATCCGAGCTGTGTTGTCACGGCGTACTGGCTTGTAACCAGCATTGTGAACCCCCATTTACTCAGGACGCGTTTCACATGGTAGCTGTACTTCCTGGCCATGGCTGGTTTGTCGAGCCAGAAGGCACTCATGGAGTCCACTACTAGTCTCGCATGCCCGGGGCCGAGGTATTTCTTCGCCTCGATCACCGTGGACACTAGTTCCTCCACATCCAGCTCTTTCAGGCTCCATACATCGCCGTACTCGCCCATTAATGCATCCACCACTACTAGCCTGCCCTCCTCGATATATGGTTTTAAACCTATGTTGAACCTTTCGGCCTGCCTGAGTATGCTTTCCCTTGACTCCTCCGTTGTAACATACACGGCTTTATCGCCTGTTTCAAGCCCTTTCGCAATGAATTGAATAGACATAGCAGTCTTACCTGTGCCAGGCTCCCCTACGACAGCCACCATGAAGCCTCTGGGTATGCCGCCATCTATCAGTTCATCCAGCCCTGGTACTCCTGAAGGTATTCTCTCTGTGTTCAATAAACCACCGGCCCACGAGTTAACTATTTACTCCCTAAGTTAAAACAGGGTTATAACGATTATGGGCTGACGGAGAGCCCGGCTAGGTGATCCATGTGACGATAGTTTTGAGAACCGATGCGGTTAACCCGGATAAGGAGGTCATAGATAAGGCTGCAGAGATACTCTTGAACAGGGGTTTAGTAGCCTTCCCCACGGAGACCGTTTACGGTCTCGGCGCTGTTGCCTATTATGAGGACGCCGTCCTCAAGGTGTTCAAGGCGAAGATGCGGCCCCCGGACAACCCGTTGATAATACATGTGTCCTCCCTGGACATGCTTAACGAGGTTGCAACAGGCATCCCTGACGACGCTTACCGGTTGATTGAAAAGTTCTGGCCGGGTCCCCTCACACTCATCCTACCTAGACACCCCTCGATACCTAGAGTGGTCACCGGGGGACTGGACACTGTTGCCGTCAGGATGCCAGGGCACCCGGTTGCCCTTAAATTGATAGATGCCACCGGCCGCCCTGTGGCTGCTCCAAGTGCTAACATTTCGGGTAGGCCGAGCCCGACGACGGGTGAGCATGTCATAAGGGATCTCATGGGTAGGGTTGACGCGATAATCGACGCCGGGGAGACGTTCTTCGGCGTTGAGTCAACAGTGGTGAACATACTTGAAGACCCACCGGTTCTCCTGAGGCCTGGCGCGTACCCCGTTGAAGAAGTGGAGAAGGCGCTGGGCAAGAAGATAGTTATCCCCGAGTTCGCCAGGGGGTTAGCGTACTCCGAGATAGCTCTCGCACCAGGGATGAAGTACAGGCACTACTCACCTGAGGCCAAGTTGATACTCGTGGAGGCTGAAGGCAGCTACGAGTATATAGCTGGCAGGGTGATAGAGGCCGCGAGATCCCTGGGAGGTGTTGGCGAGCTATGCGTTATCTCATCGTCTGAGACCATGCACTACTACAGGTCGCTGAGCAATGTGAAAGCCGTGTTCACCCTGGGCTCCAGGGTGAACCTTTACGAGGTTGCGAGAAACCTCTTCAAGGTGTTGAGGCTGGTTGATGAAGCCGGTTGCAGAGTGGTGTTCTCGGAGAGCTTCCCGGAAACCGGGATCGGGCTAGCCGTGATGAACAGGCTTAGGAAGGCCTCCTCAATGATTATACGTGCCTCCAGCCCTCCCTAGCTCCACCTCCTTGACAACGTATTCCGGTAAATACTTCTTTAACACTCCTACCACTGTATTCCTAGCTGTTGAAACCGCGTCGGGGTCCCCGCTTATCAGTCTGAGGACGGCTTCATTGAAACCCGGGTACAAGTGTAGCGATGCGATGAAAACACCGTTGTACATTATCCTTATACTATAGGAGTGTCTCTCAGCCCACAGCCCATTCCTCCTCAGCTCGTTAACCATGGCGTTTAATACTCTTACAGGTATCCCCCTGATAAAGTACACTGCCACGCTCACCCCCTGCTTTAATACCCTGCGAGACTATTAAACTATACCCGATGATAGGGCTCGAAAGGTCTGACCACGTGATGACCCCGCGCAGGATTGATCAATATGGGTAACCCTTCCCTGATCATTGCTATGACTGGTGCAAGCGGCATCATATATGCTTTAAGGCTTCTGGAGAGGAGCAGCCTCCTCAAGAGTAAATACCGGGAGATACATGTCATCTACACTTCCAACGCTGTGAAGGTTGCTTTACACGAGGAGAACCTGGATCTCCCTGGGTTCCTCAGTAAGGCCACGGGTGTTGACGCGGTGTACAGGGATGATGATTTAACATCCAGGCTTGCTAGCAGCAGTAACCTGGTTTCAACGGACATGGTTATAGTTCCAGCATCCATGAACACTGTTGCCAAGATAGCCAACGGGATCCAGGATAACCTTGTAACCAGGGTAGCTGACTCCATCCTCCGCTTGAGAAACAGGCTTATAGTGGTGTTCAGGGAGACACCTCTCTCCGCCATCGACTTGTTTAACCTTTACAGGCTGGCGTTGAGCGGCGCCATCGTGGTCCCAGCGTCACCCGGCTTCTACATTAGGCCTGGGAGCGTTGAAGACCTAGTGGACTTCATTGTAGGCAAGGTGCTTGACGTGCTCGGCGTAGAGCACAACCTGTATAAGAGGTGGGCTACTTGATCAAATCGTACAAGTCGTAGTCCTCCATCTGCTTGATCTGCTTGAACATCTCCTCATCACTCGTATGCTTAGCCTTCTTCTCGAGTGCTTTAGCGCATCTTCCATCGGGCAGCAACGCGTTCAACTTGCATGAGGCATACTGGCATTCACCGCTTATACAGTCTCCCCCTGTCAGCCTGCACTGCGCAACCCGGATCATCTTACCTCTCACAGGCTTAGAGGTCACCATTAACGCGTTCCTGCTGCAAGTAAAGAACGGGCATAACGGGTTGCATCGCTCACCTATAGGTTGGGGCTCCAGCCTCTTCTCCTCCAGGTGTTGCAGGTTGCCTTGACCGGTTCTACCGTGATGCCAACCCCTGTCGTACCTGGGCCGCCTGTCGTCACGTTGATGCCTATCCCTCCACTGGCCTCCACTGGAGTAGCTCAACAGGGCGCACCTCTCCCGGATACCGTGCTACATGCTTTGCAGGCTGTAGTGAAACTATGTTAAAGGACGTTTTTAAGGTTCACAGAGATCGATCAATGAGGTCTCCATCGAACCCAGGGAGAGTTAGTTAAATACCCTTCGACAAGATTATACTGGATCATGACTGGGTGAAGGGATGAGGCATGAGTGAGACGCCTGAACCAGGCTCGCTGGCCGAGTTAACAGCGATAGAGTACTTGAACAACATGATGTCGATATTGAGCGATGAGGTATCCCTGCTCACCGCACTGATGAACCAGTATTCCACCGGCACCGACATCGAGAAGACCTATGAGAAGATGAGGCTCATCAAGCAGCGCGGCGAGGAGACGAAGATCATGTTAATGGAGTACTTAGTCAAGAACAGTGAGGTAATGATGTATTCGAGCAGCTACATAGAGATGGTTAGGACGATTGATAGATTCATCCAGCACGCTGACAGCGTCGCCTACAGGCTGGTCATAGCCTCCAAGAACAACATAGGGATAAGGGGGGACTTGAAGAGCACGCTCGACTCAATGCTCCAGAGGATCAGGCAGCAGGTAGACCTTATACGTGACGCGCTTGCAAAGCTTTCAACCCATCCAAGGAGATCCATAGACCATGTGGATGAAGTATTGAAGCTGGAGGACGATGTAGACCGGGTGTTCAGGGAACTGATATTCAAGGTGTATGAGACATACGCTGGCTCCGTAACCGGGTTAATGGTTCTGAAAGACTTGATAGAGTACGTGGAGGAGCTCAGCGATCTACTCAAATACCTGGGTGAGGAAATACGCTACCTAGCACTGGTGAAGACCGTGGCGAAGTAGCCTCGCCCGGGTGCCATGGATACCTCCTCCACAACCGTGTCGTAGTCCCAGATCCCCTTTGCGCTGGGAGAATATATTGGGATGGCTACTACGGCTCCTTCCTAGGTGTGGCCAAGCCGAGGGATAGAAGTGTCAACGCCCCCTTAGAGCTATCACTCATTGAAGCATTATACCTGGTAGAGATGAACAGGGTGGCCGTTCTCCAAGGGGATAGGCAGCTCGCACAAGGGGAGCTCCGCGACATAGCCCTTGGGAAGATCCCGAGATTCGAGGAACTCTACGCCGTGTACAGGGATCTAAGGAGAAGGGGGCTTATACCTAGGAGAGGGCTTAAGTTCGGGTGCGATTACCTTGTCTACAGGCATGGGCCGGGCATAGATCACGCGCCCTTCGGCGTCCAAGTATTCAGGGTGAACGAGATCGTGGATCCAGTTGAGCTTGTGCGAATGGGTAGGCTACTGCACTCAGTGCGTAAGAAACTCGTTATAGCGATCTATAATGAGGGGGCGGTGGCATACCACCTTCTCGAGTGGTGGAGACCCTAGGTGAACCTAAACCAGGGTTGCCGTGGGCAGCAAGCAGCATTGAACCCTTGGATCCAGGAGGCTGTGTAGGCAGTGATGCTCGTTGTAGATGCACTGGCTAGGTCAACGGGTAGAAGGTATTCTACACATGATGTTGTTGGAGCAGGCCCCAGGCTCGTGGCCGGCATTCTCTCGGAGAGAACTGAGGCCATGCTACTGCCCTATGAGCGGGTGGTCGGCGATAAAGGCGTCCTAGCCGAGGCAAGCTACTTGTTCATATCGATTATGAGCAGTGACCTAGGCGCCCTCGACAGGCTTGTCACGTACGCTAGGAGGGTTAATCCCTCGTTGAAGGTTGTCGCGGGGGGACCAGCCAGCTTCCAGTATGCAAGCCTCCTCATGGAGCACGGTGTCGACTACGTTATCGTAGGGGAGGCGGAGATACCTCTACCAAGGTTCCTTGACTGCATCGTAGAGGAGAAGTGTGACCCAAGCACTGTGCCAGCACTTGGATTCAGGGTCAACGACTCCGTTAGGTTGACGAGCAGCCATATCCATACTCCGAGAGATGTTCTCTCATCTATTAAGCCGTGGACCCGCGTGGATGAAACACTCGTGCATCCACAGGTCTACAGGATATACGTGGAGGTTGTAAGGGGCTGTAGTAATTACTCGAGACCCATGGTGAAAGGCCACGGGGGCCTTAACTGCGTCTTCTGCGGTAACTGTAGGAGCGATGTCGGTGTGAAACGCCTAACCTGCCCAGCCGGTATACCTCCTGGATGCGGGTTCTGCAGCGTTCCCTCAATGTTTGGGCCTGCGAGATCCAGGAGTATTGAGAGTATTGTAAGAGAGGTTGAGGAGCTGGTTGAGCATGGTGCACGCAGGATAGTCCTAAGCGCACCCGACTTCCTCGATTACGGTAGGGATCTCCTCGTTGAAGGAGTTCTCACCCATCCATGTGAGCCGCCGGCCAACATCAACGCTATAGAGGGGTTACTCTCAGGCATTAGTTCCCTGGGCCCGGTGTCGCAGGGTAAGGTGGTAGTGATGATTGAGAACATCAAGGCATGTCTCGTTAACGAGGATGTTGCAAGAGTGCTTGGGAGGTATCTCCGCGGCACACCCATACACATAGGTCTTGAAACAGGCAACGACGTGTTCAACGAGAGGGTTCTCGGGAAGCCTGTGAGAGTTCGCCACGTGCTTGAAGCCGTGAGGCTCCTTAAGGGACACGGCCTCCGGCCATACGTCTACCTAATGCACAGCCTCCCCTTAGCCTCGAAAACCGTGTATGAGGATACCATAAGGGTCGTAAACGAGTTAGGTAGGATCGGCGTCGAGAAGATAACCCTCTACAAGTACACGCCTCTCCCTAACACGGCATTCGAGAAGCTGCCTCCGGAGTCGAAGGGCGTCGAGAAGTACATCGCCGAGTTGAAGACCGCTGTTACGAGGCATAATACCCGGCAGAAGATGATGCTCCTCGGCTCAACCCTGGAAGCATACGTCGTCGAGAACTCCGGGAAACTCTACGGATACCCTGCTAGGCATGGACCCGTGATATTCCTGGGTTCGGCTCCGAGAAAGGGTTTAAACGGTTGCCTAACCCTCGTCGAGGTGACTGGGGTAGGAGACAGGTATGTGAAGGGAAGGATACTGCGTGTCAAAGAGTGTCCCTGAGCTCTCTGAATCCGGCGAGCAGCCTCTGCATTTCGGCCAGGGTCCCCGGGTTCCCTGTGAGTGAAGGTAGGGCTTCCTCCAAGAGGTCCACCATGTACCTGATGCTCACGTACTTTATCATCCTGTAGTAGACCGATATGTGTTTCACGAGTACATCGCTGCTGCCACTTGCCATTACCGTCTTCGCCTCTGGCAGTATACGTCTCGAGGAGTCGAGTACCCTGTCTGCGTGAGCGATGAAAAGCCTTACTCTCTCACCATCATGGTCGGCCCTGATTATCTTGGCTTGATCTATTAGCCTCTCATAGTCGTCGACGAGGCTCCTCATGTATGCGACCAGCTCGTTTAGATGGGTCATCAACGACCACTTTTAGCCTGGCTCTTCCTCAGGGTTGCGATACTGTTATCGGCTACACCGTTTTTCTCAACTTCCTTAGGGTATATGTAGACCGTGTTCTCATCAGTTGACTCGAAGACAACTGCCTTGAAGAGGAATTTCTTCCTGCCGGCTACAACTATTTCAACCGTGTCATCGCTCTTTATATCCAGCATGGATGCGAGTGCTGAGGGTATCCGGGCCACCGGTTCGTTGAGTGATTGGTCAAACCTTATCCTTATCCTTTTCTCAGATAGCTTCTTCTCCTTCTTCCTCAGCTCTGATGCAGGCGGGATTATTGAGGCGAGTTTCGATACATCGACCTTTTGTTGCTCAGGCGTCTCCTTACCTCCCTCACTCTGGGGCTGACTCATGCGGCTACACCACGATTTATAGTAATAGCGTCCCCCACCTATTTAAAACGCTGAGCCATGCACCGTTAGAATTGTTCACAAGGGTTGACGCCCGTACTTTTCAAGAAAATACTCCTCCAGCCTGTCAACGCTCACCCTCTCCTGGAGAGCCGTGTCCCTATCCCTCACTGTTACAGTCCCGTCTTCCAGTGTTTGGTAATCCACTGTCACAGCGAACGGTACTCCAACCTCGTCGGCTCTAGCGTACCTCCTACCTATGCTTCCATCGTCATCATATATGGCTCTGAAGCCTTTCTTCACGAGCCTCCTGTATATGTCCCTGGCTACTTCAACTATTCTGGCGTGCTCGGGTCTTCTACCAGCGACCAGCGGGAACACTGCTACATGGTATGGTGCAAGATGTCTCGGCAGCCTCAGCACGACCTTGCCATCCCTCACGGTGTACGCGTGTTCCAGGACGACGTAGAGCAATCTTTCGACTCCGAATGATGGTTCAACGACATGTGGTATTATCTTCTCGCCGTGAACTCTTTCAACCTCCTGCTTCACTATGAATGCGTCGGGAGGTATCCTCACCCCCTCAACCTCAACGTAGCCTTTTCCACTCAACTCCCTGTAGAGGTCCTCGGGGGTTCTACTAGCCAGTTTCTCCATGATCCTTGCCCTTCCCTCCCCGTAGAGCACCCCTATCCTTGCTGGATCCGGGTACGCCTTCGACACTGTTCTCTCAACCGGCTTCTCATACCGTTTAAAGAAGGTTAAGTCAGCCTTACTATACTGCATGTGCCTGCTTAGATCGTAGGTTGTCCTGTAAGCGTAGCCAGCCACCTCAATCCACCCGTATTTCTCAGTATACACCTCCTGGTCGAAGGTTTGGAGAGAGTAGTGTGCTCTTTCATGGGGGTGCTTCTCGATAAACCTCACCTTTTCCCGTGGCACACCCAGGCTCTCCACGAAGGCTTCCCCAACCCCCATCCAGTAGGCCAGCCACGGCGTCTTAACTATGCCTTTCTCCACGAGCTCCCTTACAGTGTACTCGGCTGGCTCCTCAACGCCCTTCAACCTGGCCTCACTGGTGAGTACCCTCACCTTTCTATCCTCAACCTCCCTGATGTACTCTGCAGACTCCTTTGACGCCTCCTCGGGGTCGAAGAAGAACTCGAACTCCATGATCGTGAACTCCCTGAGCCTCAGCAACCCCTGGCGTGGCGAGATCTCGTTTCTAGCTACTCTCCCCACCTGGGCTATTCCGAGGGGGAGCTTATTCCTCATCATCCTGAGCACGTTCGCGAAGTTTATGAACATTCCCTGAGCGTTTTCAGGCCTTAGATAGCCTACTTCACCCTTGTATGGCCCTATCTCTGTTTTAAACAGCAGAAGCGTGTAGAAGGGTTTCCCGAGGTCGCCGCCGCACTCAGGGCACTTTATACCGTGCTCAACTATTACCTTCCGCATTTCCTCAGGGCTCCATCCCTCAACCTCTACGCCGGCCGCCTCTTTGATCAAGTGGTCTGCCCTGTAGATCCTTCCACACTTAAGGCACTCCACGACAGGATCCATGAAGCTCTCCTCATGGCCGCTTGCCTTGAACACTATCCTGGGGTTTATCATGGGTGTTTCAACCTCCACGACTAGATCGTTGGAGTAGACGAATGTCCTCAGCCATGCATCGATAAGGCCCCGCTTAAGTAGGACTCCGACGGGCCCGAAATCGTAGAAGCCAGCGAGCCCCCCGTAGATTTCGAAGCTCCCCCAGAAGATCCCGCGTTTCTTCGCTAACTCCAATATGTTGCTGTATACGTCTTGCTCGTTGCCTCCACTCAAGCCGTATCCCCCCGTGGTGGCATGGTTTTTAAAATCTAGCGCCCGCCTTAAATAACTCGTTACGGGTGGTGCGGCATTGAACTGGAGGCTAATGCTCCAGCCATCCACTAGGTTCGCCTGCATGGAGCCAGGTGTCAGCGTCGGCGTATTGGTCGGCGTGCCAATGGACTATACATCCACCTATAAGCCGGGCTCAAGGTTTGCACCTGACTCCGTGAGAAACGCTGCATGCAACATCGAGTTCTACAGCCTGGCCACCGGGAGGCTCATGGAGAACGAGGGCCTTATAGACCTAGGAAACATCGTGCTACCGCCCGGCGACGTAGAGGGCTCTTTAAGAATCATAGGTGACGTGGTGAAAGGCGTTGTAGACGAGTATCCCGGCATGCTCCTGGGATTCCTCGGAGGCGAGCACCTTATAACCTATCCAATAGTAAAGGCGTTGAAGAGCTCCGTTGACACGCTAGTAGTGTTCGACGCCCATCTAGATATGAGGGGCGAGTACCTTGGATCCAGGGTTAACCATGCCTCCTTCCTGAGGAGGCTTGTAGAGGACGGGGTCAGAGTAATACACATTGGCTCCCGAGCATACAGTGGTGACGAGTTAGAGTTCTTGAAGAAGACTAGAGACGTCACCGTGTACTCTATCCTGGAAGCGTTAAAGGGACCCCTGGCACTAGGCGACCTGGGTAAAACATACATCAGTATAGACATGGATGTACTCGAGCCCTCCTACGCACCCGGCGTAGGTAACCCGGAGCCCTTCGGGCTTACCCCACTACACTTACTGGAGTTGCTTAAAAGAATCGTAGAGGCGTCGAGCCGTGTCATCGGCTTCGACATAGTTGAGGTTAACCCGCTTGTAGACGTCAACGATGTGACAAGTATCATGGCTGGTAAACTGGTTTTCGAGCTAGCGGCACTCGCTGGCAGTGCAAGGACTAGATAGCCTTAACGATCCTGTAAGGCCTCGCGATCTTGTAGACTATTTCGTAAGTGCAATTAGGGCATTTCACCTGTCTCCCAAAGATCCTCTTCATCTCCTCGTCGTCGAAGACGTATCCGCACCTGCCGCACTTATACTTAACCATGTCTCTCGCCCATCCAGAAGACTATGCGGCTCAAGGTTTTAAAAACCTCCTATGCATTATCAATACCTGAAACCTATACGGGTTGGTGATGGAGAAGAACATGGATGAGACACCCTGTGGAGGTCTACCCCCTGAGCTATGTGAGCAGGCAAGCCTCGAGCAATCCCTCGTCAAGATAAGGCTTGACACAAGGAAGTTCGGTAAAGCCGTGACCATTGTGGACGGGTTGCCCAACGACAAGGAGTTCCTTAAGCAAGTTGCTAAGGCGTTGAAAACCAAGCTAGCCACAGGCGGCACATTCAAGGAGGGAAGGATAGAGCTTCAAGGAGACCACAGGCACAGGGTTAAACAGATATTGATTGAGGACTTCGGGATCCCCCCTGAGAACATACTTGTGATAGACTGAGCAGGACGCTGTGAACCGAGAGCTTGCCCGGGTTAAAGCCTTTTCCTTTTACCGTTGTAATAGAGGTGGGGTTTCCTCTATGGGCGGTGAGGGTTTCCTAACCCTGTGCGTTGTCTTCAGGGTTAGCCCTGAGCCCGTGGGGGAGCCCCTTCTCTTAAGCCTACTTAGGAGGTACCGTGATGCGCTGAACTACTCGATCAAGAGGATTCACGGATATATGGAGGAGAACGGTTTGAAGAAAACGCCCGGCGACGGCGCGGTACACGGGTTGCTCTACGAAGAGCTGAAGTCGAGGTTCGGCCTGCCCTCTAGAATCGCGGTGGATTGTTACAGGGAGGCTAAATCCATCCTTAAAAGCTGGCTGGGCAACGGCGGAAATGGCGGGCTGCCGAGGGCTAGGAGGCCGAGGATGTGGCTGACGGAGAAACAAGGATACAGGGTTAGAGACGGCTACGTCGAGATCATAGGCGGGTTAAGGTTGAAGATCATCGGCTGGGATAGGCGATACGACCAGTACCCGAGCCGCCAGGCTGTCTTGACGTATAGGAGCGGAAAGTTCCTGCTTAGGGTTGCGAAGAGGGTTCCAAAGCCTCAGCCCATCAGCCCCGTCGACGTCTTGGCGGTGGACGTCAACGAGAAGTATATTGTGGCGGGCAACCACAGGGTCGAATACAGGTTCGAGACCGCTGTCGAGAAGGCGGTGAGGTACAGGGAGCTCGCTGAAAGGTTGCAGAGGAAGTACTCTAATGGGAGCTATCGAGCGTGGCTTAGGCGGAGGGGCATACGGGACAGGGTAAGGCGTTTCCACGAGAAGGCTAGGAGCATAATCGAGGACTGGGCTAGGAAGGTTTCCCGCGAAATAGCCTTGACGGCCAGGCGCGACGGCTACGCTGTTGCGAGAGAGGACTTGACGTACTTGGTAGAGTCTTTAAGAAGGCTGCCGAGACAGCATAAAACGAAGCTGATTCTGCTAGGCTACCGCAGGCTCGGCTACTGGCTGGACTGGCAGTGCGAGAAACACGGAGTCCCCCACATAGCCGTAGACCCGAGGAACACGTCCTCCACCTGCCCCCTATGCGGCTCAAGGCTCATTGAAAACGGGTACAGGAGGATGAAGTGCCCCAACTGCGGGTTCGAAGCTGACAGGGACACTGTGGCCGTATTAAACATACGTAGAAAAGCCCTCCTCCAGATGGGGGGATCTCTGACCACCCCGACTGCCCCGCAGATGACAGATGTAGCCCCGAACAGATGCGGGGAACCCGTGAACCGCCCTAAAGGAAACCCCTTTAGGGCGGGGAGGAGGTCAGACCTTGGGGATGCCTCCCTAACAGCTTGGTTAAACGACTCCACGTATACGGCTACTCGTATTCCACGCCAAGCACTTTGGCGAGCTCCTTATACCTGTTCCTAACGGTTACCTCCGTGACACCTGCTATATGGGCTATCTCTTTCTGAGTCTTCTTCTCGCCTAGTCTCTCAGCCGCCATGTATACGGCTGCAGCCGCGAGCCCGGCTGGATCCTTACCTCCTGTTACACCGTGCTCCTTAGCAGTGTTTATTATCTCAATGGCTAACTTAACTGCTTGACCCGGTAATCCAAGCCCGTGCACTATCCTGGGGACGTAGTCTGCTGGATCCGTTGTTGACACCTTTATCCTGAGCTCCCTTAACAGTAACCGGTAGCACCTTGCTATCTCCTTCCTCCCAATCCTTGTATGCCTCGTTATCTCGTCGAGGGATCGGGGTACCTTCATTTCTCGGCATGCTAGATATATGGCCGCCGCTATAACGCTCTCTATGCTTCTACCCCTGACGAGCCCCCTGTCAACCGCCTCGCGGTAAATCCTAGCTGCCTCCTCTTTAACATAGGAAGGCAGGTTCAAGACGTCTGCAAGCCTGTCCAGCTCGTTCATGGCCTGCGCCAGATTTCTCTCTACACTTGTAAGTATCCTTGTTCTCGCCTGCCACTTCCTCAGCTTCACCAACTCATGCTTCTTCTCAGTGAGCCTTCTGCCAGCTGCATCGCGGTCAGTGTAATCTATTGACGTCGCGAACCCCATGTCGTGGACTGCCGCTGTGACAGGCCCGCCGGTCCTAGCCCTCCTACCTCTTTCCTCAGGAGTGAAGGCCCTCCATTCAGGCCTCTCATCTATAACCTTCTCCTCTATTACTTCACCAGTGTCCTGGCACACGTATTCGCCGTGGGCAGCATCATACACTATCTTGTCCTGAGGACACTTGGGCTTCTTACTCTCCTCCCCACTTGACTGGGCTTCAGGAGACTGAGTGGGTGTATCTGTAAACACGGCTAAAACACCTGGCTGAGGGTGTGACTAACTATTCTTTGTATATATCGGCTTATAAACCTTGCGTTATAGTTAAAAACCCACCCATTGAACCAGTTTATAAAGGAAGCCCTCCAGAAACACAGCGTACTCAGCCCGTAGCCGACTTGAAAGCCGATATATACGCCCTAGCCCTCGCAGGATCAAGGGGGTTGCCGGCTCTCCCACCAACCCTGATGTAGGAGCCAACTATGACCCCATCCGCCACTGATAGCAGTGCACCCAGGTTACCCGGGTTGCTCCCGCTTCCAATTACGACAGGCCTGCTTGAATACCTCTTAACCAGTGAAACCATGTCTAATCCAGGTGCCTCACCGGTTCTAGCACCTGTGACAACAACATAGTCTGCCCCGCCTCTCTCCACGAGATCCTCCACGGCGACCCTCACAGCGTCCTCACGTGTTCCAGCGTAGAGAACAGTGTTCAGGCTGACGCCGTGCTTGCACATCACATCCCCGAACACGCTGATGCCGGGATAGTTGGCTCTGAGAACCCTGAGTAAAGGCGCCTCGGGCTCCAGTATCCCGGAGTCCGTCACCAGGGTCTCCGTCAACGCGTTAACCCTTATGAACCTGGCACCTGTTGCGATGGCGATCGCGTAGGCTTCCCTGCCAGAGTTCCTGAGGAGGTTTAAGCCAACGGGTATCGATACTGATTTAACGACCTCCCTCACAACGATGCTCATCGCTGAAATAGTCAGAGGATCTAGTACTCTTTTCTCATAAGGGTAGTCCCCATAGTTCTCGACGAGGACACCGCTGAAGCCCAGCTCCTCGAGGGTCATTGCCTCGGACACAGCTCTCTCAACCACCTGCTCTAAGCCCTCGGCTCTATAGAGGGTTGAGGGGAGCCTTGGCAGGTGGATCACGCCTATGACGAATTTGCTGGTGAACAACATGCATCTACCACCGTGCTACATGGTTTGATGTATTGCATAGTTGGACTGGTTGAGTAATCCGGATCCCCGGCAGCCATCCCTGGCCACTCCTAAGTATTCAGGTTCCTTGGGCCCGGTGCCTGTGAATGAGTGCGGGGGGTGGGATTTGAACCCACGCAGGCCTACGCCATCGGGTCCTAAGCCCGACCCCTTTGACCAAGCTCGGGCACCCCCGCACGCTACTTCATTCTATTCCATGGTATGGTTTAAAACTGTTTCAAGAACCCGTGTCTACGCCCTGTTATTCCGTGGTCTCCTGGAAAGGGTTTTATGTTGACGCCCAGTGTAGACGGGTGTTACACCATCAATGTATATACGGGTTGAAGGAATCAATGCGTCCCAGTCTTCTCAACACAGTAGTTGAGCACGTCTTCGACGTCGATGCCTTCTAACCTGACTCCCTCCCCTGTGGCCTCACATATCTCCCATGGGAACACTATCCACTCCTCAACTATCTCACCGTAGTAGTCCGGCATAATGGTGCTCCACGGCTTAACATAGAGCGTGGCGAACCTTAGATCCATGTATTTAAACCTGCTTAGAACATCCGCTACTACCTGGAGGGTTCTGCCAGAGTCAGCTATGTCGTCAACCACCAGGAGCTTTTTACCATCTATCGGCGGTAACGCT
The DNA here is from genome assembly GCF_000186365.1 of Desulfurococcus mucosus DSM 2162. Lineage (NCBI taxonomy): Archaea > Thermoproteati > Thermoproteota > Thermoprotei > Desulfurococcales > Desulfurococcaceae > Desulfurococcus > Desulfurococcus mucosus. The sequence goes on along the minus strand of NC_014961.1, from coordinate 208,211 downwards.
GTGAACGTCACGTAAGGCTTCTCCCTGGCCTCGCCTACACCCTTGTAGAACTTGACCTCTATGAGGCCCATCTCCTCCACGCCTAGGAGGTCTACGAGTATCCTTGCAGGTATCAGGCCGCCTTTAGCCACCGCTATGATTATATCCGGCCTATACCCTGAGTTAATCCGGGTTGCAAGGTCTCTAAGCAACCCGTGGAGGACCCGCCACGCCACGTACCTGGTTCTCACCTTTGTCTGCAAGCATCTCCCCCTTCAAAGTATATATAGGCCACATAATTATAGGTTAAGGCGGGCTCCATGGTTAAATACGTATTTGTAACAGGTGGAGTACTATCCGGGCTTGGTAAAGGGGTTGTAGCAGCATCCACCGGCCTACTCTTGAAGTCCCTCGGCTACAGGGTTACAGCGGTCAAGGTGGATCCATACCTCAACGTCGACGCAGGCACGATGAACCCGTACATGCATGGAGAGGTATTTGTAACGGAGGATGGCGGGGAAACAGACCTCGACATAGGTCACTACGAGAGATTCCTCGGTGTAGAACTCTCGAGGAGGAACAACATAACGTCGGGGCAGATATACCACGAGGTGATCTCGAAGGAGAGACGGGGCGAGTACCTGGGGCAATGCGTCCAGATAATACCCCATGTCACCAACGAGATCAAGGAGAGGATCAGGGAGACTGCGAGAGAGCAAGGCGCAGACGTGGTCATCGTGGAAATAGGGGGAACAGTTGGAGACATCGAGGGGTTGCCTTTCCTCGAGGCAGCTAGGCAGATGAGGTTTGAGGAAGGCTCCTCCAATACTCTCTTCCTCCACGTGGCATTAGCACCAGTGCTGGCTAGCGGGGAAGTGAAGACGAAGCCTGTCCAGCACAGTATACAGGAGCTCCGCCGCATAGGTATACAGCCCGATGCCGTCGTGGTTAGATCCTCGAGAACCCTGGATGAGGAGGCAAGGTACAAGGTCGCGTTGTTCGGCAACATACCTGTAGAGGCTGTCTTCAGTAACCCGGATATAGACCTGATCTACAGGGTCCCCTTGATCCTGCATAGAGAGGGGTTAACCAGGTATGTGGCATCCAGGCTTGGCTTAGAGTACAGGGAGCCCGATCTCTCAGCGTGGGAGAGCCTGGTGGAGAAGTACTCTAAGGCGTCGCGGAGGGTGAAGGTAGCAATGGTTGGTAAGTATACAAGGGTGAGGGACAGCTATATAAGCATCGTGGAGGCACTGAGGCATGCTGGAATATGGAGCGATGTAAGAGTCGAGCTCCAGTGGTTTGAGGCAACGGAGATCGAGGCCGATAAATCCCTCACCAGTAGAGTGCTAGAGGCCGATGGAATCATAGTGCTCCCCGGCTTCGGGCGCAGGGGGAGCGAGGGCAAGATCCACGTGATCAAGGCTGCCCGTGAAGCTGGAAAACCCCTTCTAGGCATATGCTTCGGCATGCAGCTGATGACGGTGGAGGCTGCGAGAAACCTCGCTGGACTAGAGAACGCTAACAGCACCGAGCTAGACCCAGCAACACCTCACCCAGTAATAGACCTCCTACCCGAGCAGAGGGGGATAGGTCAACTCGGAGGCACGCTCAGACTGGGGGCGAGGAAGATAATCATTGAGCCAGGCAGCCTTGCATGGAGTATCTATGGAACCAGGGAAGTCTACGAAAGGCATAGGCACCGATACGGTTTAAACCCAAAGTACATAGATATCCTGGAGAAAGCCGGGCTAAGGGTGACAGGGTGGAGTGAGGAAGGCCATGCCGAGATAATAGAGTTAAAGGAGGGCAAGGTATTCTACTATGGGACGCAAGCCCACCCGGAGTTCAAGAGTAAACCATTGAAGCCGAGCCCCGTGTATAAGCGCTTCATCGAGGCCCTTTCCTCCACGTAGACCCGGGGCCGCGACTACCTTCCCAACACGGCTTCCATTGCAAGGCATCCCAGGGGAACCGTTTTTACGATAACATAGGAGACGCCGGGGGCGGGATTCGAACCCGCGTGCCCCTGGAGGGGGCAGTGGGTCTCCCACGTTAGCCGGAAGGTCTCGAGCCCACCCCCTTGGTCCGCTCGGGCACCCCGGCGTGTCCCTGTGTATGGGATTCTTGAAGAGATTAAAATCCCTTATCCTATGGCTCCACGCTAAAGTATAGTCTCTTCTTATTCTTACCCTTGTTCTCTGTTCTAAGGAGCTTTATCACGCCTATTTCACTGGTATGCCTTACATGGGGTCCTCCATCTGCCTGTATATCTACCCCGGGTATTTCCACTATTCTAAGCTTTTCGACATTGGGAGGCATCCTGCCAGCTAGCTTGACTACTCCTGGTATCCGCATTGCTTCCTCACGGGGCAACCAGTATACTTTAACCTCTATGTTCCTTGCAACTATCTCGTTCGCCTTTCTAACAGCCTCCTCGAATACTCCGCTACTGAAGGTTTGCAGACTGTAATCGTCGTAACCGTATTCGGGGGTTATGTTTCCACCAGTTATTAGTGCCCCGTGGTCCATGTACATTACTGCTGACAACACGTGTGCAGCGGTGTGGAGCCTCATCAACCTGTATCTCCTATCCCAGTCAAGGAGTAGTTTGACGCGGGATCCAATGGTTATCGATGATGCATCGTCAACCTCGTGTGCTACGTCTCCTGTCTCCTTGTCATAGTACACGTTTAAAACCCTTACACGGACATCGCCAGCTATGATGAAGCCCGTGTCGTTTTCAACACCCCCGCTACGTGGGTGAAACACCGTTCGATCCAGGAACACCTTGTTGCCCTGCACGGCTTCGACCACTGCATCGCACTCCTTTATATACGAGTCGTATTGATATACGAGCTCGGTCAATCCCTCCACCTTCAACCGGGTTTACCGTGTCTCATTGATTCCTCAACCAGCTTATACGTTTTCACAATGGAAAACCCGTTCCCCGGGCAGGGGGCTGGAACTAGGAGTCCGGATGCCCCCGGTATGATGTGAGTGGAGGTAGCCGGGCGGGGATTCGAACCCCGGTCACGGGGTTTCCTCCCGCGTGGGGACCAAAGCCCCGCATCCTTGGCCGCTAGACGACCCGGCTTCCTCAATGGTTTCCGTGATCGCTTACCGGAGTTTTAAACCTAATCCAGTTATTGGCGTGTACTCTACTTCTTCGGGAGGGTTGAGATTCTCTCAGCGTGATCCACTATCCTCTCTATGTGTCTAAGGACGAGTAGCGCTATGGCGTCAGTGTTGCGTAGCATGGTGTTAGCTGATGTCTTCTCTAGTTGAGCCATGTATAGTCTATCCGACTCCTCGCCGAGACGCTTCAACTCCTCTACACACTCAGTGCAGTCCTCGAAATACGCCTTGTAGGCTTTCTCCATGGCTTCAACCGCTATCCCCAGTGCGGGAGCAACGATTTCACGTAGCCCCGGTGTTGAGAGCCTGACGCCCTTCTTATCCGCTAGGAATATTTCCCTCGCGTACCTCGCGTACCTGTAGATATCGTAGACAAGGTATAGTAGGTTGCTTGCTTCAACTAGTTCCGGCCCCAGGGGCTGGTTCCTGGCTATGAAGACGAGTACGCTGTTGAATAGCTCGTTGCAGGAGATGAAGAGTATCTCTGTTTTCTCATGGATTTCCTCATCCATCATGCCCCTCACGGAGTCGCCTGGCTCAAGCAGCCTGCTTAAATCCCTGACTAGACCCACTGCTTCAAGGTAGAGCCTTGACGCCTGGCTCCTCAGCCTGGCTAGCTCAGGGTTCATCCTACCCACCTTTCTCAAGCAACTTGATGGTTACCTCGTGTCTAGGGTGTATAAACACATCGTTCACAGGGCCCTCCTCGACTACTCTCCCACCGTACAATATGTAGACGTAGTCTCCCACCCTGGCCGCTTGATGAGGCATGTGCGTCACTAGTATAATGGTTACATCGTTCTTCAAAGCCTTTAAACTCTCCTCGATTTTAACCGTGTTGGCTGGATCTATATTCGCAGTGGGCTCATCGAGGAGAAGGATCTCGGGCCTCAATGCCAGAGCCCTCGCCATGCATAGCCTCTGCTTCTGCCCCCCGCTCAGGATTGTCGGCGGCTTCTCCAATCTATCCTTGACCTCGTCCCAGAGCATTACGCTTTCAAGAGCCCACTTAACCAGCCTCTCCAGTTCACCCCTGCTCCCGGCGACCTTGTTCAACCTGGCAGGTAATGCCACGTTGTCGAATATGCTTAGATTCGGGAACGGCGTGGGCTCCTGCTGAACCAGTACCACATGCCTCCTCAACTCGTAAGGGTTCCACTCGTAGAGATCCCTATTCATTATCCTGACTACCCCGGATACCTCGGCCTCAGGGTTTAAGTCTATCAGCCTGTTGAAGACCCTTAGCAGCGTCGACTTCCCTGAGCCGCTGGGCCCCATGATAACGGATATAGTGTTACTCTTAACACCTATATCCAGGTTGCTTAAAACCACCCTGCCGCCGAGCCTAACCGTTAAACCCCTGGCTTCAACTATGTGGGGCATTACTTCCTCACCTCCCTCATCAGGAACTCTATGGCTAAGGCCGGTGTAAGCACGGCGAGGAGTAGGAGGAGGGATGCCGCCCATGCGGCTTCATGGTAGTTGCTGTAGGGGGATAGAGCATAGTTGAATATCAGCAGTGAGACAGCGTTCCCAGGCTGGTCTAGCCCTTGGAAAACAGTGTTCGTCAGGAACCCCATGGTGAATAACAGTGGTGCTGTCTCACCAGTAGCCCTTATAAAGGTCATTAGAACCCCTGAAGCCACCTGTCTCCTGGCGATCCCTAGGTAGATGTATCTTAACACATGGATCCTTCTGAAGCCGAGGGAGAACGCTGCCTCCCTATATCTTTCCTCAACGCTTCTCAGAGCCGATGATAGATAGTAGTGTGCTGTTGGGAGTACGGCTATGAATAAAGCTATGGAGGCTGCTAGCACGCTCGGCCGCCCCATTCTAACCACTATGATTGTATAGGTGAACATCGATGCCACTATTGTTGGAACCCCGTTGAACGCCCTGACAACGGCTTCAATGAAGCCAGCTGTCCGAGAGTAGGGGTATTCACGCGTGAAGAGGGATGTGAAGAGGGAGAGGAGTAGTGCGAGCACCGTGGCTATTGCTGAGGAGGCAATTGTACCTATCAACGCCGGTGCGATGCCACCTATACTGCTACCCATTGGTGTCGCAGGTAAACCAGTTATGAATGACGCCCCCTCCATGAGAAGCGGGGGAAGCCCATTCGCCACCACGCTGTATAGTAGTGATAGGAGGGATGCAACACCTATTCCCCCTACCACAGCCACCGCTGCAAGCCCTGCTATATTAGCCGTATGCCTTGCATCCCTAGCCATGGATCACACCCTGCCACCTGTTGATCAATGAGACACCGATGTAGCTTAACACCAGTGATAAAGCCATAACCACTAGTACACCAGTGTAGAGGGCTGAGGAGGCCCCGGGATATATGAATGAGCTCTCAAACTGGTTCACAATCCATGCTGAAACAGTGGTGCCCGGGTTAAAGACGCAGGGGGATGCAAGGTAGGCGTTACCTATTGACAAAGCCACTATCGTTGTCTCTCCGAGCGCCCGGCTGAGGGAGAGCATTGCTGCAGCAACTACAAGCGGCTTCATGACTCCAGCTATCAGCCTGTATGTTTCAAACCGGTAGAATCCGAGAGCGTACGCTGCCTCAACGTATTTACCTGGAAGGGATCTATAGCCGTTTACAAGGAGTGAGGACGCGTAGGGAGTCATCGATAAGCCGAGCACTATGCCAGCTGTCATGATGCTTTGCCCGCTGAGAGGCCTACAGGAGAACAAGGGGATGAAACCGAGGTATGCGTGGATTGGGAGGTAAATTGAGTCACGCAGGATCTGGGAGAGCGCGAAGCCTCCCCATAAACCATAGATAACTGTGGGGAGGGAACCCATTGCCTCGAGGAGGCGGTGGAGGATCCTGGAGGCCGGGGATGGCAACATGTCGCCTATGAGGAACATCAGGGAGAGTGAGATGGGTGTTGCTATGAGAACCGATATTAACCCGGTCAGCAGCGTCCCCGTTAGAGCTGGGAGTAAACCATACACGTGTTCAACGGGGTCCCACCTCGACTCAACGAGGAGCCATGGACCCTGTGTTATGAGAGCGGGCAGCGAGGAGACGATCACGTGAACCGTGAGAAGCGTGAGGATCACGAGGGAGACGAGTGAGGGGAGGAGGAGAATGTGAAAGGCGCGGTCAACGCCCCGCATCCTAACCGCCTCTCCCCAGGGCGTCAACCGCCTTGAGGCCTATCTCAACCACCCTCCCTGGGAGCGGGTAGTAGCCTGGTAGGAGCATCCCCTGCCCCTGTGTGAGAATATACCTTATGAACTCCCCGAGTGCCCGAGCCGTGTAGGGGTCGCCGTAGTCCCTGTAAACAAACATGTATGAGAAGGTTACAATAGGATATGAGCCGGAGCCCGGTGCATCGAGGAGTGCGTCGAGTACGCTGCTGAAGTCCCCTAGCGGTGTGTCAGGCAACTGGTCTACAACGCTGTTTATGGCTGAGAGAACGGCCTCCTTCGAGGGTTCCGTGTAGAAGCCGGCTTTATTCATCAACCGAGCGATAGGCATACCGGTGTATAATGCGTAACTAGCCTCCACGTAGCCTATGGAGTATGGGTTGGCCTTGATGATGCTGGCCACGCCTTCATTCCCCTTGCCTCCCAGCCCCCTGCCCGTTGCATCCACAGGCCATTCCACCGTGAAGCCCACTAGCTTCGAGCCCCATATATCGGGGGCTACCTTGTGGAGGTAGCCGGTGAAGACGCGTGTGGTCCCGCTGGAGTCCGACCTGTGGACGACTATTATCTCCTTGTCCGGCAGTAACCCGGCTACAGCTGGATTAATGCTCTTTATCCTCTCGTCACACCACCTGGATACCTCTCCCTTATATATCAATGCAAGCACCTCGCCCGTGAGGTTCAACCGGGTGCCGCTGGGTATCTCGGGCAGGTTGTATGTTACGACAACCGCGCCAGCTAACACTGGGAACTGGAGTACCCGGCCCTTGTACTCCAGGTATGTCTCCTTATCCAGTGGAGGGTCGCTGACAGCGAACACTGCTGTACCATTGAAGAACATGGCTCGCCCGGCCCCGCTGCCCACCGGTGAGTATTCAACCACTATTCCAGTCGCCTCCTTGAAGCTCCTAGCCCACTCGATCACCTGTGGTGCTGCAAGGGTTGAACCGGCTCCATTGAGTACTCTGCTTATTGAGCCTTGATGCGCGTAGGGGTGTGCAGCCGGCGGTGTGATAATGAAGTATAGTGCTATGGAGAAGGCGAGGGTTGCAGTGATCAATGCAACGGACTGTAGCAGTGGCTCCCTCATTCTTCCACCGGGTGGTGTTATACCGCGCCATGGTTAAATCAGGCATGTTATTACATCGCCTACTGTAAGAGTGTTTACAAGCTATATTTACGGTATTTACAGGTAGATACTTAGCGAGGGTGCCACCTAGATGTATAAGCGTAGACTGCAAAAAATGGGGGCCGCCTCCCTAGGTGTCTCCCTACCGAAGAAGTGGCTACGCCACTACAGGTTGAAGCAGGGTGACGAAGTCGACATCGAGGTGCTGCCAGACTACACGTTGCTGATAAGGCCTTCCTTCGTGAAGAGCCGTGCAGGCTATAGTTGCCAAGTATTCAAGTACGATGACTCTTCCCCGAACGCATCGATAATGAGGCTTGTATCCCTCTACATAAACGGCGTTGACTCCATTAAGGTTCTCTGTGGCTCCACCTGTAACTCCTTCAAGGAGAAGATCTACAGGCTGCTTGAGAGAAACATAATAGGGTTGGAGATCATAGAGGAGGGGGAGGGATACATTACAGTGGCCTGCCTAGTGGACATTCTCTCGCTACCCCTCTCAGAGGTTCTGAGGAAGATGGGTAGACTGGTGCCGGCCATGATGAGGGATGTCGAGTCCTCGATCACGTCGGGTACTGAGCTAGATATCGAGGAACGGGACAGCTTGATTGACAAGCTATACCTTTACTCCGTCAGGCAGCTCAACATGGTGATGCAGGGTAGGCTGCTCCTCGAGAAAACAGGGTTGAAATCCATGGGGGAAGCCATCTCAATAGCCAACCTGCTTAAGATACTGGAGAGGATGGGTGACCATGCCGCTCAACTATACCGTTGGTCTAGGAGTAGGCCTCATAGCATGGACAGCAGGCGTGAAGCTGGCCTACTACTGGGTGAGGTGAGAGCAGCCGCCGAGAAGATCCTCGGCGAGTATCTTGCAGCCCTCGAGAACCCTGAGGAAATGCCCAGTCTCGAGGACACGATAATGGAGTTAAGGATACTTGAGGACAAGGTGAGGAAGCCTGGCCTAGACCCGAGCCTCGTGATAAGCCTTACAAGGATAATAGCTTACCTCAGGGATGTAGCCGAGGTCGTCACCGATATAGTTGTAAGCAGGGAGATGCAGGAGTCAACCTGCAGCGAGGGATTAACCACCGGTGAGCAGTGAGGCGATTGAACCAGCTGCCGCAGTAACAATGTATGCTGCGACCAGTGAGATAGCCACGGCTGTAAGAGTCGTCTTCACACTCCTGCTCTCAGAATATATTGTTGCAACCGTGGCAAGGCACGGCATGTAGAGGGTTGTGAAAACGGCCAGCGAGAACAACTGGAGATCGCTGAGCCCGAGAACACTCATAGCCCCCCTTACAGTGTCGCTTCCCGTTGCCACGAGAAGCGTTGACACGACGAGCTCTTTCGCAATGAAGCCTGTTATAATTGAGAGAGCTATAATCCACGCGTTGCCCCCAGTGATCCCCAGTGGTGCAGTAATGAACTGGAGCCCCCTTGACGCGATGGATGCGATGCTCTCATCCATGTTACCAGTGTATGTGAGCGAGGTGGTGAACGATGTTATGAACCAGACGAACATGCTGCCAGCGAATATCACCAAGCCAGCTCTCTTAGCGAAGTGCTTCACCGTGGCAAGGGTCTTCCAGTAGACGACCCTGGCAAGAGGCCTGTGGAAAGCCGGCACCTCCATGAGTAGCTGGGGCTCCTTAGCGTCACTCCTGCTGAGCTTGTAGAGCACGTAGTTCACAACCAGGAATACTGCTACGGCAAGTAGATACGATGACAACAGTATTAGCCCTGAGAAAAGCCTTGAGACAGCTGATGTAAAGGCCAGTAGCACCACGAGCCTGGCCTGGCATGGTATGAAGGACAGCGTTAAGAGTAGTCGAAGCCTCTCCACACTGTTGGGATTAGTCCTGGTCGCCAGCACTGCGGGGACATTGCAGCCGAATCCAAGCATGAAGGGGAAGAAGGCGTGCCCGCTTAGCCCCATCTTGGAGAAGAAGCTGTGAGAGGCGACTGCGAGCCTTGGGGCTAGGCCGCTGTCCTCCACTATCACCTGGACGATGACCATCACTATTATCAATGGAAGGAAAACCAGTATTGATGCAACACCACCTATAACCCCATCCACTATGAAGCTGTATAGAGCCGGGTTCACATGGGACATAGGCTCCAGCATGCTGGTTAAAGCCGTGAACGATTTCTCAACGAGGCCGCTGAGCGAGTACTCCTCCACTATTGATGCAGCGTTCTCGAAGCCCATCGCCGAGAGAATAGTGTTCAAGGGGAAGCCTGTGTTAAGCGTGAAGACCAGCATGAATATTGAGAGATATATGCCTAGAGCTATGAGGATGCTTACAACCGGCTTGTAGAATATTGAAGGCGAAGGCCCCCTCGGCTTCACCTTAACCTTCACAATGTGCTTCGAGGCAATCGCGTTTATCAGCTTGAAACGGGCCTCAGTGATCCTCTCGGCGGGAACCCCTATGAGTCTACGTGCCTCCCCCAGCAACTCCTCAACCCGTTTGAACTCATCGCTTGAAAGAGTTGACTTCACTACTTCTTCAAGCACACTGTCCCCTTCCAGGAGCCTGACCGCAACCCATCTAGCCGGGTACTCCTTAAGCCTCCCGCTTCTCGAAAGCATCTCCTCCAGTGAGTCAACGTACTCGTTCAACCCGTTGTAATCTATCCTCAGGGGTTCCCTCCGCCCCTTCCTCCCTTCAGCCACATTGATTATCTCATCCAGCAGCCTCTCCACTTCGAAGCCTGAAACTATTGACACGGGTACCACTGGCACGTTAAGCTCCCTGGCTACCCCTTCATAGTTTATATGTATGCCTCTCCCATGGGCTAGGTCGGTTTTAGAGAAGACTAATACTACTCTTCCAGTCAGCTCCAGCACCTGGATTGCTAGATTCATAGTTCTCTCAGGTATCGTTGAGTCGACTACGACCACGACGACATCAGGCTTCTCGAGCAGTATAGCCTCCCTTGCCACAAGCTCCTCCTGGGTCAGAGTCGTAAACCCGTATATCCCTGGGAGATCGTAGAGTATGAGCTTGTATCCTTTGAACGATACCTCCCCTTTGTTCACGGCGACTGTTTTACCCGGCCAGTTACCGACCTCCACATGAGACTTGGTCACCATGTTGAATATCGATGACTTCCCGACGTTCGGCTGACCTATGAAGAGGACCTTTATCACTTTACCCTCCACGGCATCCACCCCCATGGATCAACCCGTCTCCTCACGCAGCTGTTCAACGACTATTCTCCTCGCGAGTCCTTTGCCAAGGACCACTTCTGAGCCGTTGACCCTGATGACCACTGGACCCCGCCCTTCATTATGAACAACCTCCACTATCACGCCGGGGAAAACCCCCAACTGGTAGAGTCTGTGAACCCATCCACCGTGATGCAGTATGCTGGATATTCTTACACGTGAGCCGGGTGGAGCGGAGTCCAGTGTTGTCTCCATGGGCAGTCACCTGTTAGGTATACCTAACACCCTCCTTCAATAGAGTTGTATTGTTGAAGAGGGTAATAAACGAGAAACAGAAGCCGTGTACCTGTACCATGGGCTGCATCATCTAGGTTCAGTCGCGTTCAACCGGCTCCTTAGCCTCAGTGAGGGCTCCCTCAATGAATAGTTTAAGTGCCTCCTCGATTGGAAGAGTCTTCTCCACGACGAAGACACGTATCCCGTGGTCTCTTAGATGCTGGAAGGCGCCGGGACCAACCTCGTAGGCTATTACAGCCTCCACACCCTTGCTCACCAGGTACCTGGCTATCGCCTGGCCCTTACTGCTACCACTACCCATGGTTGCGAACGGATTCCTCTCCAGGGACAGCTGCTTGAAGCCTGTGTCTGAGACCTCGTAGAATGCGAAGTAGGGGGCTTTACCGAAGTGCAGGGATACATAGTTTCTTCCACCACTAGTCATAGCCGGGATGCAGACTATCATTGCCGACACCCTGGAACCACTCTATTTAAGAAGCTATCACAGTGCTATAAATACAAGCCACCCTGGTGAAGCATGTGGAGAAGGCCGCCTCGAATATTGCATCATGCCTTAAAACAGGGGCGTGCAGTATAAGGGATGCTGCCAACGCCCTTTTGGAGACCGTGTTAAACGAAGACGGCTCCATGCTACCCGCCAGTGCTTTGGCAGCACTGTGCTCGCTTAAACAAGTGGTTGAGAGAGACGTCTACATCCAGCTTATCGAGGAGATCGCATCCAGGATTGGCTCAGCGAGGCTGCTCAGCAGCCTAGAACACGTGGCTTTATCCGGGCTGGTTAACGGGGATCAAGGAGTGGATTGCAGTATATCCCTACTGGACGCGTTAAGCGAGACAAAGCTGACGCATCAAGTCCACGATGTGCTCGAGAAAATACTGGGGAAAGCAATCACTGTTGAAAACCCAGGTAGACGCCTAGTGGAGCTGGTGGAGGAAATCATTGACGGCCCCTTCGAGGGTATTCCACCCTTGGAGTCAGCCATGTTCATGGAAGCAATAAGGAGGGCTAGGGGGAGCACGTGGATACCGGTTAAGGTGAGGACTATAAGGGAGGCCAGCGTCGTGAAAAACCCCGGCTACCTGCTTGAGCAAAGATATCTCCATGCCTTAATCAGCCTGCTAGAGGACGTGTTAGACGATCTCATCAAGAACCCTGGTGAAGGAGTTGAAGCCCTCTACAGTGATTTAAACACCGCTTTCACACACCTGTACAAGAACTGCGTCACGTTAATGCCCCACACATCATGCAGTAGACTACTCAGCGAAGTAAGCGGGAAGCTTACAGCGCTAGGCAGCATGGTTCAAAGCCTCCATGGAGAGGGAGACATTGTTGTTCGGTGAGCTACTCTCGAACACAGGGTTTATCCTGGTTTCATCGATAGTGGGCATACTACCCGTGCTAGCAGGCTTCAAGCCCCCAGTGAGATGGATCGATGCATCCCTCGGGTTCTCCGGTGGCGTCATGATAGCCGTCTCCTTCAGCATGCTTTACGAGGGCGAGCTAAGTGCATATAAACTAGTGTTCTTCACAGCCGGGTTCGCTGTGATGTGGCTGCTTGAAGCATTGATTCCCCATGAACACCTTGTTAAAGGATACGAAGGGCCACGGGTTATGAAGGCTAGGTTGAAGATCGCTTGGCTGATAGCTTTCTCGATGATCCTGCACAATGTACCGGAGGGCTTGGCAGTCGGGTCCTCAACGGTCAGGAACCCGGTTCTAGGCTTCTCAGTGGCCGTCGCTATAGGGGTGCAGGATGTTGTCGAGGGCTTCATGGCTGGACTACCGTACGTGATCACTGGGGACAGGGGGAGGGCCTTCCTCCTCTCACTTATTGCTGCATTAGCTGAGGCATTGGCATCGCTTGGAGCAGGGTTCCTTGGAATAGTTGAAGCCGGGGCATTGGCGCCGTTAACGTGCTTCAGTAGTGGTGCAATGGTATTCATAGTGTCACACGAGATAATCCCGGAGACTCATAGAGAACACTCCTCGGAGTCAACCGCCGGCTTCCTTCTAGGTGTAATGGCTGCAACAGTGTTGGAGCTACTGCTCTAATCCTCCGCTGGGCTACTGCTACAAAGTGTCTTCAACGCGTTCCTAACCTCGTTCTCGAGGACATCCCATTCAACACCTATTAGGAGTGCTTTCCTAGCCTCTTTGAACGCTTCGCCCACGCATTCATCGCTTCCACAATCCTTCAATGCCTCCTCTAGTTTCTCAACCACGTCGTCCGGGTAGGCGAAGAAGTCCCCTGAGAAAACCACTCTTTTAATCCTGCAGTCGCTAACCTCCACCTCTATTTCAACAGTTTTCTCTCCTCTCACAGTCTTCACAAACCTCATGGATCTCACCTCTTGAACACCCACTCACTGCTCCTGTACTTCAATGACAGCTCCTCGGCGAGCTTCAACTCGTCCTCCCTGTATTCATCTAGGAATACTTCAGCACCCAACGCTTTAGCGAAGCCCTTTACCATGGCCTCTGCAACATCCCTTTTATCTATGTCCCTCTGTAACGCTTCCCGGAGAGTCACCACTCTCTCCCTTATGCTCCTCACGCCTTTCGCCTGCAACTTGGCTTGTGGAGCCCGCAGCACTCTGGATGCCTCATCGAGATCCGTGGCATACATCATTGTACCGTGCTGTAGGAGGAAGCCTTTTCTACGTGCCTGGGCACTGCCCGAGATCTTCCTTCCATTGACAACTATGTCGTTGACTGGTGCGAAGGCTGCGTCAACCCCTAGTATGCGCAGGGACTCCACAAGCCCCCTGCAAATGGCCTCGTAGCTCTCGCGGACATCGCTGAAGACTCCTCTTGCAGGCAGCACGATACCGTATGTAACTTCACCGCTTGCATCATGGTATACGGAGCCGCCTCCACTAATCCTCCTGGTTACATCTATGCCCCTTGACGAGGCATATCCTAGATCCACGGATTCCTCTACCTTCTGAAAGTACCCAATAGTGACGGCGGACGGCTTAATAACGTAGAGTCTCAGCGTATCGGGAATCCTGTCCTGCAACCTGAGCTCGAGCATGGCTTCATCCATACCCATGCTCCATGAAACCGGGGCCCCCTCTAGATCCATCACGACCCGGAGCCGCATCCCTCCCTCACCATGAAGGACTTCGGCTGCCTCCTGATGCAACACCATGGATCATGGATGGTTGTGGAAGCTATAAATCTGTTGTAGGGATCAAGAAGCTAACGGTTGATTAGAATGCTCGTTAGAGCATCCATCGGGACCCTCGCTAAGCTAGGGTTATCCAGCGTGAGAATGAGTGATGAACCTACTACAGCGTACTTCCTACAATACTCTGATAATGGATGCCTCGGGAAATGCGGGTTCTGCAATCAGTCAAGGATGACTGTAGGCAGGCAGGATTGGCTTGGGAAAATAGTGTGGCCTCTAGTGGAGTCATCGCTTATTCTGAGATCGTGGAGAGACGTGTTTAAGCGGATATGCTTCCAGACGGTTCTCAAGAAGGGTTTCATCACGGAGGCAAAGTCCTTTATACAAGGTATCTCGGGAGTCAGCAGGCTACCCATATCGCTGGCAATAACGCCTGTTCCCAAGGGGGTTCTGGAGGAGTTCAAGGAGCTCGGTGTCAGCGAGCTAGGGGTGGGCCTTGATACTGCGACACGTGAGTTGTTTGCTAAGTGGGGGAAGCCGTACACGTGGGAGATATACTGGAGCTTCATAGAAAACGCTGTCGAGGTGTTTGGGAGGGGGCGTGTATATGTTCACTTAATAGTGGGCTTAGGGGAGAGGCTTAGGGAGGCCGTTGACACCTTGATCAAAATATACTCGGCCGGTGCGAGAGCCGCGTTATTCAACTACTTCGACACCGGTTCAATGAAGAGTATAGATAAAAAGTATTACAGGGTCGTCCAACTAGCCGTAGAGCTCCTCGAGAACGGGGAGAACCCACTGGACTACATAGATGTCGACGCCGGAGTTTTCAAAAGGCAGCCACCGGTGGATGTTTTCAAGGCATTATACACCAGGGGGTGCCCCGGGTGCAATAGGCCCTTTTACACTGACCTACCCAGCTCCATATACAATTATCCATCGCGGAGAACACTTGAGAAACACAGGCAGATTGTGATCGAGGAGTTAAGGAGTATAGGTGTCATGGTTTGAAGTACTTCCTGCACATCGAGAAATTCACCTCGGTATCCATCACCGGCTCAGCCTGCTGGTTGAACTGCAGGTTCTGCAGAGGCAAGTACCTTAGACACATGACCCATCTAAGCAGGGATAGAGCTGGTGAGATCCTTAGGGGGCTCTACGAGTCGGGTGTGAGGGGAATACTGGTCAGCGGCGGTTTCACCAGGGAAGGCTACCTGCCCATTGAAGGCTTCATCGACGTGTTGAGGGATGCGAGGAGGAAGTATGGTTTCATATACAACGCGCACCTAGGTTTACAGAGGGATAGAAGCACGCTTGAAGCATTAAGGGGAATAATAGATGTAGTGGACTACGAGTTCACGTTAAGCAACTATATTGCAAAATATGTGAGAGGACTCCCAGTGAATGTAGAAGCCTACCTGGAATCACTGAAGCTCATGAGCGATGCAGGCTTACACGTGGTACCCCACCTCTACCTCTGGCACCCCGGGTTCTCCAAAGAGGTGTTTCGAAGAGAGGTCAAGGCAGTTGAAGATCTCGGATTAAATGAGGTCACACTACTCGCGTACATACCGGAACCCGGTGAGGCAACCACGCCTCAAGCCGGCACGGTGTTAGAGAACCTGCGTGAGGCCAGGAGACTATTCAATGGTAGAATATATCTGGGATGCATGAGGCCCCACTACATTAAGAGAGAACTAGATACGGCGGCCGTTGACGAAGGGCTTGTGGATAGGATTGCAAACCCGTATCACCCACTGCTCGACGACTCCTCGGAGATATATGATGCATGCTGCTCGCTCCCAGAGAATCTACTACAGGGCTTCAAGACATCTATTGGTAGGCGTTGACAACTATATGCTTACGGAGAGCCCTGTATGGATCCTGGTGAAGTCGCTTCCATAGGCTTGAAGAAGCATTGCTTCAGCCTTCAAGCCTGTACAGTGGCCTGCAACCACTTTCTCAACTCCGAGCTCGCGGAGTGCCTGGATCGTCCTCGCGATCCTATGCTCATCAGCATCTACAAGATGGAAGCCGCCCATAACCATGTGTATTCTATCGCCAAGCACGCTGGACGCCTTCCTTGCAATACTAGCCACACCTGGATGACTGCATCCTACGAGCAAGAGAATCCCCTTCCTACTCCTCACAGCTAGGCTCACTTCATGGCTAACCCAGTCCTCGACCAGTGAACCGTTTGCGACAATGTAGTAACTTGTTGAATTATTCTCGAATCCCAGCCTTTCCCCGAGCCCTATGAGCCCTGGAATCGAGACCCCTGGTGCCAGGTCGAGTCTACCATCAACCTCTATGAATCTAGCGCCCAGTGCCTCGGCTTCCTCCCTAGTCCACTCATGGTTGAGTACACGTAGCCTCGGCTTCAAAGCCACCGACCTGTGGAAGAAGCCTTTTCCAACTATGACTGGCACCAGCCTCTTCCTCCCAGCCGTCTTCAGCAATGTGGGAAGCCCGTTTGCATGGTCGTAATGGTTATGGGATAACACAATGTAGTCGACGTCGTCGAAGCTTAACCCAAGCACCTCCATGTTGCGGAGTACTGCTTCACCATTATACCCGGTGTCGAATAACACGGTGACCTCGCTCCCTTCCTCCATGGTTGCCTTCACAAGGTAGGAGACGCCGTGCTGTGCGAGGAGTCCCCGTGTCATCCCAGCATAGTCGTCAGCAAGGACAAATACCTCAACCCTCCTGGGTATAGCTGTATCCAAATCGAACCAACCTCTCCCAGGAGCCCTCCTGGATCCAGCTGATACCTAGTGCATCTTATAAATCAGTAACCACTAGTTTCAACCCGTGCTTTCTTTGAAGCGGGAACCAGGCTAATTCATGCATGATGCTCGTTCAGCATGGTGCAGGATCCCGATTCATCCTCTGCCTCAGCAGGTTTTGAGCTGACTCTAGGTTAGTGGTAGACGCCGAGTATCAATGCTGTGCCTGAAAGGAACAATAGGACAAGGTCTTAGGTTCCGGCATCCCCTGGAGTGTGATGGTTCTTTTTAAAGCGGAAAGAATGTCAGAAGGCAACCTTGTCGGGTGCAACCTGGCCATAGTTGGTGCTGATGAATTCGACGTGGCTTCCCCTGATTATTATTCTCCCATACCTAGATGTGGGCTTTCCTTCACTACTGTACTCTGTGCAGTCGCTTAACACTATGTTCATTGTGCCATCAATCAAGTCCAGTGTTCCAATGTACTCGTAGCCGCCCTTTATCCTGACCAGTATTATCTGCCCCTCTGCACTCTTCAAGACTTTCATGGGTGAAGGCGGCCTGTAACCCCTGGATACATTGCTCATGGCTGTGCACCACGTGTCTTTAGGTATCGTTGGTCTAATAAATTACACGTAGGTCTTTAAAAGGTTTCCGGCTGTGTAGCCGAGTTCTTCACGCAGACATAGAATTCATCTATGTGCTCGGCGATCTTCTTAAAGCACGCATCGAACAATGCCGGGGGAGTGGAATGGTGTTTCACATGGCTTGACACAATTATCAAGCCACCCCTACCAGTCACCCTTTTGAATTCCCGGGTAGCCTCCCTCTTTCCACCTATATTGCTCCACGCCGTCACTGAGACCACTATATCGATGCTTGAATCCCTCAACGGGATCTCCTCTGCGTAGCCTACCACGGGTATCACACGGTAGTCGACTGGTTTCTCCGACAACCTGCTTATCATTCCAACACTTGGATCCAGGCATATGTACCTCGCATACCTGTCGAGCCCTCTTTCAGCCAGGTATTCTACCAGTAGACCCGTCCCGCATCCAGCGTCAAGCAGTGTGGCTGAATCCATGTACCTGGTTAACAGTGCTACTAGTACACCGTACTTGCTGTATTGTTCAACCCGGTAGAGTTCATCGTACGATGAAGCTGTTGCATCATATCTCCAGGCGTCATCACCACCTGTTTGATCCAAGGCTGGATTACTCATGACGGGTCTTCTCCCCGGTTCCACGCTCCCGTTCTCCGGGTCTCCGCCCGTATTCTAGGAGGCTTCTCCTTAAGCCTTTCTCAACTGCTAAGCGGTAGAGCTCGCGGAGATCCACCTGCCTGTACTCGAGCTGAAGCCTCAGCAGCGTCTCAATCGCTGAAGGCGAGAAGGACGGGGCTATGAGTATACCTCTGGGTCTTTTACCGTATGTCGCCTCATATGCTTTCACATAGCCGTATAACTGGAGGACGGCATCCCTGGATGCTGTGATCCTCTTTAATTCAACTATGACCGGCCTACCCTCCTTGTCGACCCCGTATATGTCTGCTTGCCCGGATCCAAGTCTTTTTTCATCCTCGACCACTCTGAACCCGGGCTCTATTAGCTCCGGGTTTCCCACGAGCACCCTCTTCATCTCGGCTTCATCGAGGTACATTGTGAACTCAGCGTCATCCCTTAGCCTGGCAATAATCACCGAGTCAACCCTGGAGAAAGAGATATTCAACACTTCCCTCGGCTTACTCCTGACGGCCAGTATTGAGAGCTCGCCTCTCTCGTTAATCCATGCCTCTATCACACTGGTGTCTGGCTGCCAGTTTACAGGGGAATAGCCGGTGGGGCGGTGGACGAGGACTGAGCCGTCCTGCTTTATCATGAGCACCCTGTCACCCTTACCTAGCCTCGATGTGCTCCGGCCCTCGTATTCAACACTGCACTCGCCGATCACGATGACCGTGTTCCTCTCGCCGATGGCTCTCCTAATGAGATCCGGTAGTGCCGCTGGGTCGGGTTTCTCAAGGATCAGGGGTTCATTCACCGGTGCCACCCGTACACCAGGATGCATCATTCACCCGTTCACAGATAATCTTAACACCCCCTTTTTCCACAAGCCTCCTGTAAAGGGATGCAACCCTCCTGTTATTCACGTATCTTCCATGAGGCCGGAGACCGCCTGAGAAGCTCCTCGGTATATGGAGGAGCTCGTGAATCAGCACCTTAACCCGGTCCTCGAGTCCGAGCCTGTAGAACTTCTCGGAGACCACTTCTATTACATAGATAGGCTTAATGCCGAGTGCCACTAGAAGCAGTCTTTCAACACCATGGATCCTGGCGAGCGCCCTAGTCCTAGCACCAATACTCCTATAGCACCTCACTCTTTCGACGTCAATGTAGCCCAGCTCATCGCCAAGTGCATCCCTTATTGCTTCAATAGCTCTGCATACATCCGGCGCCGGCTCGTACCTCGGTAACCCCATGGGTACTCAGCCCTTCACCTCGCTCCACACGTGGTCCGGCAGCCTCTTGTTGACTATGTAGTATACTAGGTCGCCTGATATAAGGGGTTTACCGTCTACCAGCGGGTACCGGAAGGGTAACCGGACTACTCCTTCAGGCGTCTCAATGGATACCCCGTCCACATACCTGTATCCATCTACTCCTTTATTCAAATACATGTAGTGAATATAGTAGACTGCTCCATCTATGCTGTACTGCCCGCTCCCTATGTTGAAGGCCCTCGCCCCTGTGAGCCTGCTTGTCAGGAGCTCCCATGTACGCCTCCTGGGCGGGTGATCACCGAGGATGCCTCCGACCACCACGTACCTGGCTGTTGAGAGATCCCGGTAGGTCAACTCTCTTGGACTAGCTGGATCCAATACTATGACGTCCTCTCGTCTAACCAATCCCCTGTCAACCATGTCAACTATGCTTTCCGCTACAGGCTTCCCATACCTAGCCATAATCCTGTGGTATCTGAGAGGCATATTTGTGAAGACCACGCATTGGGAGCCGTAGATGCTTGAGAGATGCCTGTACTCGAGGAGTATCCACGGGCTTAAGCCTTCCTCAAGGTGCTCTACGACTACAACCGGCTTCCCGCACCCGGCTCCCTCCATTTTAAGGAACCCTCGCCACGTTGCTTAGCTTTGCTTGAAGCACATGCCCGACTACCAGGGTCTTCAACAGGTTAGAGGTTGCTGTGAGGCTTATAAACATGCCTCAACCCATGGCGAGCCCAGGGCTCCGGCGGTTATCCTCTATGAGGGATGTGTTAGATCGTATAGTATGAACACTGTGGAGAGCCATGCTGTGTAGAATGATAGGAGCCCCCTTAAGTAGAGATGCATCCTCTTCACCGGCCTGTATTTTACAGCCACATACATTACGGTGGCATAGTACACCATGGGGGAGAGACCCCATGTTATCGCGCTTGCCTCAACAGGCCCCATCAGCAACACTAGAATGTATGTTACAACGCCGTACACTATCCCTGTAACAAGCCTGGACAACCATATCTTATCCTCGATGTCCATAAACCACACCGCGTCATGGCTACCGGGGTCGGATAGGGTTTCGCAGAGTGCCTTGATTTAACGGGTTTAAAACATACTGTACAGAATACTAGGATTAAGCGGGCGACTTATAAGTCTTCAAGCAGCATGGAGCACGCCTCTGAAACATGGTGCCTTGAAGCGGTGGTGTATTTGCTGAAGAAGGCCATGGATATACTAGACGTGTATGCCTGGGTGGGTAGGCACGGTGCATCTCTAACAAGCTGCTTCGTTGACAACGCATACCATTGCAAGTCATACTGGATTCTTAAACTAAGGTGCCCTAGTGGCGTGACCCATTTGAAGATCGAGCCAGCTGTAAGGATACATTTATCCCAAAGCATACCGGAGGAGAAAGACATAGATGGCTTCACGAGATTCCTCAGAAGCAGGGTCAGGGATTCAAGGATACTATCGGTTAGACAGCCTTGGTGGGAGCGCATAGTTGTACTCGAAACAGGTGCGCGTGAGAAGCCCCTGAGACACTACATAGAGGTTGTCCCGAGGGGACAATGGGTGGTCGCAGACCCTAGTGATAGAATAATTTACTCGACACGGTTCACTGAGTACAGGGATCGAGTGATAAAGCCCTCGGAGACCTATAAGCCCCCGCCGTTCAAGGGATCAGACCCCTGGGATAGTGCAACGCTTAGAGATAGACTCAAGGAGGGAAGAGACTTAGTCAGGGCACTGGTTACAGCATGGGGTCTCCCAGGCCACATAGCCGAGGAGATCCTCTACCGTGCAGGACTCCTCGAGGCGAAGAACAAGAGGGTTTCAGAAATACCTTCACCCGATGTTGAGAGGCTCATCGAGGAGTACGGCTCAATAGTTAGAGAGGCGTCCACAGGGATGGGATACCTGGTGTATAGTGGTGAAAACACCTTGGACATCTATACATCATACAACCCGCTTCTATTCCGTGATGTATACAATAATAGTGTTAAACAAGTAGAGGACATAAACACCGCGATAGATGCCTACTTCACGGAGTACGAGGCCGAGCTAGAGCGGCAGAGGAGACTTGATGAACTGGCTGCAGCGGTGAAGGAGATTGAGGCAAGGATCAAGAGGCAGGAGGAGGTGATAAGGGGTTACCGTGAAGAGGTTGAAAAAATAGGGAGGATCCTTCAACTAATATACGGTAACTACGCCTCGGTCAACGAAGCATTGGAGTGTGCTCGATCAACGAGGGCTGTAAAGGGCTGGGAGCACATCGCCAAGGATTGCCCCGGTGTTGTAGGCGTCTATAAGGATAAAGGCATAGTAGTCCTCAGAGTCAACGGGGAGGTCCTCGAGCTCTCCATACGGAAAGGCCTCGACAAGCAGGTCGTGGAACTCGAGAAGAAGCGGGGAGAGCTGGTAGGAAAGATAGAGTCAGCTGTGAAGGTGCTCGAGGAAATGCGCCGTCAGCTGAACGAGGCTTCAAGCACCATGAGCATCGAGGATAAAACCGTTAGAAGACTGTCTCCAACCCTCTGGTATGAGAGATTCCACTGGCTTTTCACGAGGAATGGTTTCCTAGCAATAGGGGGTAGAGACCAGTCTCAGAACGAGATGGTGGTGCGAAAATACCTTGGTGACAACGATGTATTCATCCACGCCGATATACATGGCGGCTCCGCAGTAGTCTTGAAGAGTAGGGGTCTTCACAGCGTGGAAGACGTGGTTGACGCATCATATCTAGCGGCATGCTACTCGAGGGCGTGGAGAGCTGGCTTTAGCTTCATAGAGGTATTCTGGGTCCCGGGGAGCCAGGTTTCTAAGACCCCTCCATCCGGAGAGTACCTGCCCAGGGGAGCCTTCATGATATATGGCTCCAAGAACTTCCTATCCATCCCTCTGAGACTCGCCGTAGGGGCTAGGTTCTTCAGCGACGACATATATGGCGACTACATCAAGGTGATCGTGGGATCCGAGGAACTTGTAAGCCGGCAGGCCATAGCATACGCTGTGCTGACCCCTGGAGACGAGGATGTAAGGGATGTCTCAGAGAGCATAAGGGAGTTCCTCGAGAAAGCCGTGTTAGAGTACAAGGGGGCAAGGTATAGGATTGGGTTGGCTGAGGTTGAATCAAGGATCCCGGGTCCCTCAAGGATCATTGGGCTCCATAGGGGAGCCGTCTCCGAGGCCAGTGGTCAATCAACGTAGCCTCGCCGCCCTGCAGTTGATGAATAGTTAAACTTAAATGCTGTGATGAAGCTCAGTAATACCCTAGTAAAAGTGGTTAAATGGAGGGATGAATGTGGGTGCACGGAGAAATATTGAAATAGAGCTCCTAAGGATGGCTAGTGTTAGCAGCATGAAGGTTGAACTAGTTGAGAGAAAAGGGGTGGGACACCCTGATTACATAGCTGACTCAGCCAGTGAGGCGGCATCCAGGGCTCTTTCAAAATACTATTTAAAGGAGTTTGGGACGATACTGCACCACAACCTGGATAAAACCCTGCTGGTAGGCGGGCAATCCAACCCTAGGTTCGGCGGCGGCATCCTCCTGGAGCCAATATACATAGTGGTGGCTGGCAGGGCTACTACAGAGGTGCGAACCGAAGACGGCTTAGTGAAGATCCCCTTCGGCAGGATAATAGTTGAGGCTGTGAAGGAGTGGATTAAGAAGAATATGAGATACCTTGATCCCGAGAAACATGTAATAGTCGACTACATGGTGAGAAAGGGTAGTGCAGACCTGGTGACGGTGTTCGAGGCAGGGAAATCCTCTGTGCCCTTGGCGAATGACACGAGTATAGGCGTGGGATACGCCCCGCTCTCCAGCCTGGAGAAACTAGTGCTTCAAAGCGAGCGGCTTCTCAACAGCCCGGAGTTCAAGTCGAAAGTGCCCGCTGTAGGCGAGGATGTAAAGGTCATGGGTCTTAGAAGGGGGAAGGAGATAGTGCTCACAATAGCTGCAGCGATAATCGACCGCGAGGTTAGAGACAAATATGAGTACCTCAAGGTCAAAGAAGACATAGTGGAGGCGGTGTCAGATCTATCCAGCAAGATAGTGCCCGACTACAATGTTAGAATACATGTGAACACCGCTGACATACCTGAGAGAGACAGCTTCTACCTAACCGTTACAGGCACCTCCGCTGAGCACGGCGACGATGGTGCCACTGGTAGGGGTAACCGTGCCAATGGCTTGATCCCGCCCATGAGGCCTATAAGCCTAGAGGCAACCGCAGGGAAGAACCCTGTGAACCACGTGGGCAAGATATATAATGTGGTGGCCAGGAGGATAGCTGAAAGAGTATACGAGATCTACAATGGCGTGTTCTCAGACATCTATGTGGAGCTGTTGAGCCAGATAGGGAAGCCGATTGATCAACCCCTTGTAGCAAGCATTAAACTGATCCCGAGTGATTCATCGATGACCGAGATCCCCGGGCATATTAAGAGCGAGATCAATGGGATAGCGGATGAAGAGTTGGCGAACATAAAGAGAGTCACTGAGATGGTGTTGAACGACCAGGTTACCCTGTATTAGGCGTCTGCTTTTTAAGCCTGGATCTCTGGTAATCCTCTATCATCCTCAGGATCCTCTCATGCTTCTCGAGCTCCACTAGTTCATTTATTCTACGCCAGAGCTCCTCAGCCTTCTCCACAACCCCTTTATCAACGAGGACGTAGTCTCCTATCTCGACCACGGTTTCAGGCTTCACAACCGGTATTCTTTCCTTTAGGGGGTCCACCTCTACTATAGGTGACGCTATGAAGCCCCTTACGTTGGTTAAGGCTTCCCTTAGTTCAGCAGGTATCTCCAGTACTTTATCCATGTAAACACCCCTGCTAATACTCCCCTGCCTCACTGCTTGACTCCCGGCCCTAGGTAGCATTATTAGCTCCCCGCGTCCAAGCTTGACAATGTTCCCCTCGAGCGTGAGCAGCTTCCCGTAGAGCTCCCTTATAACGGCATCCTTATCGTCGATCCTCCTTCTTAACGCCTCTATCTCCTCGATGAGGCTGCTTATCTTCCTCTCGTATTCTTCTACACCTGGTTTCCTGGAGCGCATTAACCTGAGCTCTAGCTCTAGATCCCGTATGTAGGAGTCCCTCTTCTCAACATCCTCAATGAGCCTCCTGACAAGCGCCTCCAGTGCACTTACTTTCTCACGTAGCTTCCCGCATCCCTGCTGAGTTGTAGGCTTCTCCTCCACTATTGGTTGACGGCGAGGTATATTCCTCTTGAAGTATTCTTCGAGCACCTCTGAAAGCGGGCGGCCTCTGAGCACCTCAGCTATCAATTGGTATCTATCCACATCCCTTATCCCGGCGAGCTTGGATTTAGCTTCCTCAATAGTGTTCCTATACTTGTTGTAAGCCTTCACAGCTGCAGCGAGGGCATCCCTGGCATGTGCATCAGGTATGTCGACCGAGTATCTATCCATGTACTCCCTTGCAATCCTATTCTTGTCGTCGACACTCATGTCCTGGTCTGGTGCATAGAGTACTGCATTAAGCATTGCTGCAAGCTTTACGACTGTTTCAGGGGGCCTTGAGACATCGGTGGCCACTATTATGGGTCTGCCGAGCTCGCTTACCGCGGCGACCACGTCATCCCTGTCCGGGCTCTTCATGCTGGTAACGAGCAGGGGTACACCATCCAATGTGAGGACGGCTACACCTATCCCCATGCCTGGATCCACGCCAACTATTACTGGTATCCGTGTCTTCTCCTCGCCTACTTCAAGCAGCCTCCTGCTCCTATAAGGCTTGATCATGATCCTTACATTCTTGTATCTGAACTGCTTCACCAAGCCATGTAGACTGTCCCTGGGGGCGTAGACTATGAAGACGCTTTTCTCGAGGCCGCCTTTACTCCTCTTAATCACCATGTCGTAGTCGAACCCGTTTTCATCCAGGACGCGTTTAACCTCCTTAGTTGCCTGCACTATGCTAGCCCTGATGCCCCTCAGGAACCTATCCCTGCTCATGCCTCCCTGTGATACGCTTCTCCCCTTCGTGATAACTATCCTGGTTTTCTCCGCGAAGACCTTGACTTCTTGACCAATGCCCTTGTAGGCGGCCAAGGCATTGATGTAGGCGGTTTTAAGAGGTGTCTGAACACGTGGATCCATCCCGAGCTCTCTCGCGATGTCACCTATGCTCCTGGAGCCCCCGGGTAACCCTGTGGTTTGGACTACTCTGACCCCGCTTGGGAGCAACTCAAGTATCTTCCTCAGCGCGTTCTCTGATGGGGCTAGCTCATATATGTTGTCAACCGCTATGGTGTCTACATGATACTCTAGGACGAGCCTCAGTAACCGGTGTAACTCGATGTCCTCAAATGATGCTACAAGCTCTCCTCCCCTGAGTATCACCACTGAGTAGAGCGGCTGCCTCCTACTGTTAGGCGATGAACCAGGCTGTATGTCTACACCCATTACCGTTGACAGTATGGTATCACCTGATCAACCTGATATCATTAAACACCCTTATTTAAGCGCTCCCTCTTTCACGGAGCTTCCGGCTGGTTTCAGATGCCTCCTAACACCATTAGATGGACCCTGGCACGGGCCCACCTGCTTCACCCATTCACTTAAGGTTTCCAACTGCTTTCACGCTCTTACAACTGAAAGCCTCGCCATTTAGGGCGGGAGGAGGTCAGCCGGGGTTAACCACCCTGTTGAAGAGTGCCTCTACATCTACGTGTAGTCCGTAGACCTTGCTGAAGAACCTTGCGATATATGAAAGATCCCTTCTCAGCAGGGTTACAGCGTTTGGTTCATCGCGGTACACGTATTGCGGCCAATCTATTATGTAGGGTTTCTCATCAGCCGTCACTATGATGTTGTATTCGCTTAGGTCTCCGTGGACTATACCGACATCCCTGTATGCTTTACCAATGGTCTCCACGATGAGATCTAATACTTCGCCGGGCCTACTGAGATCCGGGCGCGTGTAGAGCTCCACTCCCTCCACGTACTCTACTACAACGACATGCCTGTTGTACCCGATTGGGACTGGTACAAGTGCATTAACCGATGAAAGAGCTTTCAAGGCCTTGAACTCTCTTTCAGCTGCAAGCTTCGACTCATCATACCACGACATATGCGGCCTACTACTCCAGGACCTAAGGAGCTTGGTTCTACGGAAGCTGGTTCTACCTATCCTGAGAACTTTTACAGCCACCTTTAAGCCGCCTGGTGCAAGCCCCAGGTATATCTCGCTCTCCTTACCGACGCCTATCCTGTCGCCTATCGCCTCGAGTATGTTCCCAGCAACCAACGCCCTGAATGCAAGCATGTCGTAACCCATGTATGTGAGCCTGTAAGCCTTGTAGCCGGATATAGTCTTCCTCTTCACGAGCTTCAACTCGTGGAGCTTACCAAGTATTAGGACTAGTTTCTCCTCGTGGAGCCCGCTTATCTTCTCAAGCATCTCTAATGGAACATATTCTCTTCCTCTTGAAACACCCTTCTCTACGGCAGCCAGCACCTTGAAGTCGTCGCTTGTTAGAGACCTATATATCTCGCCAGGGTTCACCAAGAATCATTGCACCCCGTGTATTGATTTAAGTGCGTTGATAAGCCTATCTAAATGCGCCTTCTCCACGTGGGGCATTACAACGACGCGTAATGCCTGCAGCGACGGCGACTTGTAGACATATAGCTTCCTGTCAAGCAGTGCCTTGAAGAGCTCCTCATACGTGTATATCGTTGACTTGAAGACGTTGAGCGGTAGAATCGGCTTGTAGGAGGTAATCATGGGGAGATGCGAGAGGTTTTCATGTAGGTAAAGTGCATTCTCCATCATCCTCACAGCGTTCTCCTCGTATCCCTTAGCACCAATAGTCATGAAGACTGCTGCAGCCGCGATCACCGCTCCCCCGGGCCTGGTGCCGAGGAGGCCGCAGGACCTCCCTCGCGGCATATACTCCATCTCGAAGCATGCCTCCTCAATGTAGTCTCTCCGTGAAAGGAAGAGTATGCTTGAAGGTATCGGGGCACAGCCGTTCTTATGCATGTCGACACTGATGCTTGAGACCCCGGGGTACATTCTCAAATCCTCTGCGAGGTAGCCTCTTCTATGTAGGAACGGTATGAGGAGGCCTCCGTATGCTGCGTCAACATGGAGGAAGACCCCGTGTTCCTCCGCTATCTCACCAGCCTCTTTAACCGGGTCGACTACCCCTGCCTCAGTCGTTCCAGCCGTTACTACTACCGCGAAGGGCTTATGCTTCCTCACATATTCCTCGAGCACCCCTGGATCCACTGGTTTAAGTGGGTCTACAGGTATCTTTACAAGGCGGCACCCCATGAGAAGACATGCCTTGTCAATTGATCTATGGACTGATGAAGGGGCTACCACGGTGTTCTCTCTGCCCCTACTGATCCTTCTACCTATGTAGAGGGCCAGTATGTTTGACTCGGTGCCCCCTGAGGTGTGGATGCCGTGTTCAGCGCCGAGTAACGCCCCTACTCCCTCTATAAGTATCCTCGATGCCTCCTCAACCACCGGGTATATGACTGGGTCGTTGCCGTTCACATGTATGAATTCCTTGAAGGCCTCGACTCCAATGGGGTGTGGTGCCGTGGTCATGGAGCCAAGTATCGATCCATCGGAGTGGTGCGGTGTCCTGGAGCGGGCTTCCTCAAGCCACCTCCTGGCTTTCTCAGGGTTTCCAGCCGTATTCATTGCTTAATCATCTTCCAGGCATATGCTACTTCATGAAGAGCTTCTCATACTGCTTCAAGTACTCTGTGCTCACTGACACGTCTATGAAGAGCTTCCTGGCTTTCTCAACGTCCTCCACATCTATTCTGTCCGAGCCTCTTTCCTCAGCTATTATCCTGGCCGGCTCAAGGAGTTGGACCGCGTAGCGTAGGCTTGTCTTGCTCCCTATCTCAACCAGTTTCTCAAGGGCCTCGCTAGATATGTTTACCTCTTCTTCACTGGCACGTATCTTTATTATCTCCCTTATCTCCTCCGGAGTGTAGGGGCGTGTAGGTATTATCAGGAGCCTGTCGAGCAAGTCCAGTGGCATACCGTGAGGGGACTCTATGTCTGTACCCCTTATCCTGGCTATGCCTCTATTAGTTGCCAGGATCAGTATTGGCGCGAACTCGCTCTCCATAGCTCTTGTAAGGAAGCTGAAGGCCTCTATGTCGAGCATGTGTGCGTCATCTATGAAGAGTACGCCGGGTATTATCTCGGCTTTCTTCTCATCGATCCACTTCTTAACCGTCTCGTCTACTTGGCGTCTCACCTCTGAGGGTATTTCTCTTTCAAAGGTGAGCCCGAAGAAGCTGATCATGCTTCTCTGAGCAGCGTATATTGCATCCAGGTCGTGGAGGGTTAGCACGTTCACTATCTCCTTCTCCTTTTTAACGGGACCCTTAGGTACTTCAACTATTCTCTTCGTCTCTACATCATATGTTCTAGCACCCTCTACTTCCCTTGAGCGTCCAACCCTGTGAACCCTACCTGTCTCCGCGTCAATCCATATGACGTCGCCTTTACGCACACCTATCTCGAGGATCTGCTGTGTCACTTCCTCCGGGACTGTTAACGCAAGCTCCTCATCCCTTGTCGCCAAAACTATACGGGCCTCTACAGGCACTGTTAAATAGGGAACCATCGGGTGCCTGGCTCTTCGGATCTTCACTTCTTTGACGACGCCTTCATAGACCTTTCTAACCTCCCTGAGCTTCACGCCAAGGGCTTTTCTCAGGGCCTCCATGAGTATCTCGGTTTTCTTTTTCTCCGTGCTGTATACCTCGCTACCACTCATTATGACGAAGGGTGTCTCCTCGCCGAGCTCCCTGGCTATGGCTACTGCTAGGGCTGTTTTCCCGGTGCCCGGGGGCCCGACGAGCAGGATGCCTCTTCCAGCTATCCGGCCCTCTCTAATCATCTTGACGACTATTCCAGCGGCTTCCCTTGCCTCTGTTTGCCCCACGAGCCCGTCTCCAACCATTTTAGCCTTGCCTTTCTCATCTAGCCCGAGCCCCATGATGTGGCTGTGCGCGCTTATCCTTCTACGTGAAACCGGTTCCACACGTATCTCACTCATGTTGAACACCGGGTTCCCTGTGTCACCGGTGTCAATTATATCATGAATTTAACAATAGTGTTAGCAGGATTTTTAACCAGTAAGCTCAGCGCCGCTGAATTCTTCATAGACCCCAGCCCCTAAGGCCTCATCTATACGTGGTCATCATCGCGGCACATGTGCTCGCCAAGCTATTTAATCCCTTAAACCTGTTTAACGGGTTTAAGGGGATAAATACTCTAAGTGAGTTGCCTTGAACCCTGTTATAGAGGCTGTCTCAAGGGATCTCAGAGCCGTCTTAGGGAAGGTGAGGGAGACCGGGGTCCCGGAGCACCGTGTACAGAGGGTTGAAAACCTGCTTAACGCATTGAACGCCGTGAGGATGCCTCAGGTAGTTACAGCCGAGCTATTCAGGGCCTACATGTACACTGTCCCCCTCATCAAGGAGCTTGAAGCAGGGTTGCAAGCGGGAAGTGGAGAGCTAGAGGTCTACATGCTTCTTGACAGGATAGAGGAGAAGCTGATGGGGCTTGGGGAGGCGGCTAGACGCTCGTACATTAAGGAGAAACTGCAGTTATCTATACCGGTGTTAATGTCTCTAGCCTCCTACGCCCTCTTCACGATGGCTGAGCCCACCCCGTTGAACACTGCATCACTCCTAGCCTCGCTCGCAGGGGTTCTCCTCTTCTACATTAATACTTTCGCCGGGTTGCTCAGCGTGGTAGCAGTTGCATTTTCCAGTGCCCTGCTCTCCGCATTGATGAACGAGCTGAGGATCGATGTGTTAATGCTGGAGGCCATGATAGCTGTCTCAGCCCTGCTACACATATACATAGTCAGGGAGTCCAGGAGTACACGCTACGTCGACCGCGTCACAAGGTCTCTTCAATCAGTTGACTCGCTCGTAGCCTCGTACCTTAAGCCCGCTGACGCTGGCAGCGTGGCAAGCCTATTGAACACCGTGATAAGCCGTCGCACCGGTGGAATACCCGAGCTACTCCGCTACAAGGCAGCCGTAATGCTGATGAACGGCTACAGTGTTGAGGAGGTTGAGAAAAGACTGCTGGAGGGTTGAGGAAGCCTCTGGATCCCCCAGTGAACTCCCAGTGCCGGCACCGGGAACCATTTTTATATACCTTGACAGCGATACTATACCATACATAACGTAATTGCTTTAGGTGATTTACAATGCCAAAGGAGAAGAAGGAGCAGGCTCAGACCGGTGGTGTAGAGAAAGGGAAGGAAATCAGAATTGTGACCAGACCCGTGGTCACTCCAGGCGACCTCGAGAAGAATCCAAGAGCCATTAAACTACTCTACATAATATCCCTTAGCAACGGGATAAGTGAGAAAGCGTTGATGAGCCTCCTCTACCTGATGAAGCAGAGCGGATACGACCTAGGCTACTCGTTCACACTGCTCACGCAGAACCCAACCAGTAGAGATGTGCTCAACGAGCTCACGATGCTAAAGTACCTTGGCTTCGTGGAGGTGAATGCACATAAGAAGCTGGTTGCCACCGGGAGCGGGAAGGAGTTCCTTGACTCCCACATGGGTATTATCGGTGGCGATGCTGAAAACATTAGGAAGCTGTTCAATGACTTGAAACCTAAGATAGCTCCCCTAGATGTTGAAGTCGACGTTAAGTCTAGGAAAAAAGCATAGCCACATACTCATATCGTTGGCGATACACCGCGTCTGCCTTCCTTCTCCTCTTTTTCAAAGGCGAACAACGGGTTTATCGCGTTCTCCGCTGCGAGTTTCTTCAAGTGCTCACTGAACTTACTTGTATGATCTATGTCGAGCTCTATCAGCTCGTAGAGGATGACCCTGAGCCTAGACCATAACTCCACCAGCATTTCCCTGGGCATATGACTGGTTATCATGGGATCCTTCAACCATTGGTCGAATGCCTCGATTGTTTTCTCCATGTGCTGGAACGCAAGCCTTGAGAGAGTTATCAACGCTAACCGATCCAGCTCCTCGTAGTTCTGTTCAGCCCTCTTAAACATCTCTCTCACAGTATTCTGCCGCTTCACCCATGAATCCAGATTATCGAAAAATCCATCCATGTACACCACCCATGTGCTTTGATGCTATAACATCCTTATATTTACGGATTGGCATCTCACCCGGCCTCGGGATGGATTACTGGAGGCCGGATACATGGGAAAGCTTTTATCTCTCCGTAGAATACATGAATATCGGTGAGCTTGAAACGCGTCTGGAACACCGTGTTCCTGCACCCGGGGCGGGCGCCCGTCTCGAAGCATGCGAGGTGTTCCCCCATGGATAAGCCTGTGAGGACCCTGCGGTTCGACACCATATCCATATACGAGTACTCCGAGGCCTTGAGGCAGGATGGCCCTCCACGCTTCCTCATACTGAGCTTCCCTGACACAGGTCTCGTCTCATCGATTGCCGGACGCCACCTCGTCGTGAGCGAGGGCTTCAGTATTGTGGGAGAAATAGATGCTCCCAGCCTCTCACATATCTCCGTTGTCCATAATGGGCGTGCCGTGAGCCCTATACAGATATATTATTCTGAGGCAAGCAGGATACTCATGGTGCTTTCGGAAGTGCCTCTCCCCTTGGGTATAATGCACCCGTTAATCGACTCCATTCTCACATACCTCCATGGTTTAGGGATGGAGAATGTTGTGACCGTGTCAGGCCTAGCGGTGCCAAATAGGTTCGAGCTCGAGAAGCCTAATGTATTCCTGTTGTCGACAGGGGAGTGGAGGGGGTTGAAGGAACTAGGCTTTGAAGAGTTGAAGGAGGGCTTCATCACGGGTCCCTATGCTGCACTCATGAAGGAGGCTAGGAGGAGGGGGGTCAACGCTTTAGTAATCTTCGTTGAATCCTTCTACGACATCCCGGATCCAGAGTCCGCTGCTGTAGGTTTACAGGCTCTTTCAAAGGTCACAGGCCTCGAGGTGGATGTGAGCAGGTTGATTAGTGAGGCAGAGCTTCTGAAGCTGAAGATGCGTGACTTAATGAGGCAGACGAGGGAGGCTATGAGTAGCTTAGAGAAGGATCTGGAGAAGAAAATGCCCTTGATGTATACTTAAAACGGTGGTGAAGCATGGGGTTCGACCCGCTTGACGAGTTCGTGAAGAAGATGAGGGAGCTCGTCAGGGATCTCGAGAACACTATGCGTAGACAACTCGCGATGGAGGCTGAGGCCATAGAACCCCTCTACACGGTTAACCAGTATCCCGACAGATATGAGGTGATAATAGACATGCCTCTAGCCGATCTCAGCGTGCTATCCGTGAGCATCAGGGATCAAAGACTCACCGTTGAGTGCGCCCTGAGAGAGAAGATCCGTTTTGAAAGATGGAGTGTGCATAGGAGCGTGGAGCATAGGGCGTATCGCCTCGAACTACGTCTACCCCCCGATGTGATACCTGAGGAAGCAGTGGTCGAGAAGTCTGAGGCTAAATCCATGATCAGGGTTAGGATACCTAGGAGGCCTCTCAGAGGCCTCAACGCCTGATTCACTCCAGCTTGGTATGGGATGGTTTAGAACGAGGGCTTCCTCAACACTTTATCCACTATACCGCTTGACAACACCTCCCTGTATCTCTCCTGGTGCTCGATGAGCCTCCTCTTAAGCCTCTCAACCGCTCTACGCTTGCACTGCCCGCATAGCACCCTGCCTGTTACACACTCATCGTAGACCTCGCGGAGCTCGCTGTCGTCGCCTACAAGGTGGTACACGTAGAGCTCGTATATGCTGCATTTCCAAGGCTCTCCTCCAAGCCTCCTTTGCTCATCGGCCGTGGCCCTCCCACCGGTCAGCGCGTTCAACAGTTTTTTCTCCGCTAGATCCGGGTCGTCGTCGAGGTGTATTGCGAACTCGGGGCGGCTCTTACTCATCTTATTACCGTCGAGCCCTCTCAGGAGTTTATGGTATATGGAACTCGGCCTCTTCAACCCCAACTCCTGTTCGAACCTGTCTGCTAGATCCCTGGTAAGCCTTAGATGGGGGTCTTGGTCCGCTCCCACTGGGACTACAACATGCCTGTAGCCGCCGTACTTGTCGAGCTGGAGGTGCAGTATGTCGGCTGCCTGGGTTAGTGATGCAACTATCTTGCCTGGGGTCAGCTCCCCGTAAATGGCCTCCATCTCCGCCATAGATATCTTACGGGAGAACATTTGTATGAGCCTATAGTACTCGTTATCCATGGCTGTCTGATAGTAGAACTCAGCCTTCTCGGGGTCTATCCCCCATGCTATTGCGTGTGCAATGAAGTCTACGCCTCTCTTCACCACGTCGCTTCTCTCCTCACGTCTAACTATGTATGCTTCTGCATCAGCTATAACTATCTTCACATGGGCTCCGAGGGATTGAAGGAACCTCAGCTCCTCGTACACCATGGCTGTACCAAGGTGCGGTCTACCGCTCGGCATGAAGCCCGTGAGCACTGCGACTTTTTCACCATGTTTAAGCGCGTCGAGCCATAGGTTGAAGTCGCGGTGCCCGAAGATAACCCGTCTCTCGAAGTACATGTGCTTCCTGGGTAGGGATCCCAGCACCTCGTCTATAGGGTGGATCCCGAATTCCGCGAGGAGCTTAACGTAGTCCTCTATAGCGTAGTGACCCCATGGATCGAGTTTGACACCCATGTGATACACCTCGGCTGTGCTCCGGCTCGGTCCCGGAGATTCCTCATCACTAGTCAACCTGGACTAGGATACATCATCGCCTTCATCGCTTAAAAGGTATCCATGTGGTTGGAGTATTAAAGCTATGTTGTTATAGCCTTAGCTAGCCCGGGTGGGCGGTCAATGGGTCTATTCAGCCTCACCCCGATCCTGTATGCGAGCAACTGGAGGGGTAGTGCAACTATGACTGGGTAGAGGTGTCTCCTAGCCGGCACCTCTATGTATATTCCCCTGCCCTCACGGGGTCCACTTTCAGTTGAGATCGCGAGTAGTACGGCATCCCTGTTCGCTATCTCCCTGGCTACCTTAAGGTATAATGATTTAGCTGAATCCTCGAAGGGCTCGATTAATATGACTGGGAAACCTCTTCCAACCAGTGTGAGGGGGCCGTGTCTGAGTTCACCGAGCTGCATGCCCTCCGCGTGTATCAATGCTGCTTCCTTCAGCTTCAACGCCCCCTCTAGGGCTATCGGGTATGTGATGCCGCTTCCAGCGACATAGGTGTTGTTGAATAATGGCATGGAGTCCAATATTGTTGCTATCTCGGTGTCCAGCCTGGTGAGTATTGTTTTCAACTCTTTACTGGACTCCCTTACTTCGCCGACCAGTGAGTTATACTCGTTGAAGCTCTGCCTCCCCGTGTAGATCCCGCTGTACATTGCGAGCAGTAGCATCGCGACTACTGTGGCGGAGAAGGATTTTGTTGCTGGTACAGCGATCTCTGGGCCCGCCCCTATGGGGAGATACACGTTTGACTCTAATGCGAGCCTTGAGCCCACATTGTTGGTTACACCGACTATCACTGCTCCTCTCTGCTTAGCCTGCTTTACACTGTTTATCACATCGCTTGTTTCACCGCTCTGGCTCACCGCTATAATCACCGAGCCCGTGGAAACGGTTTCTAGAACCGAGTAGGGGAACTCAGCGGCTGAGACGGGTGTCACGGATATTCCCGCCAGCTCATTGAAGTAGTATGTTGCAACCATCCCCGCATGCAGGCTTGAACCATTCGCAACTATGTATATGTCTCTTGCACCATGAATTATCATGGATGCCAGCCGCAGGTACTTATCCATGATAGAGAGTGTAACCCTGTAAACTGCTTCAGGGATCTCATATATCTCCTTCAGCATGTAGTGCGGGAACCCGGCTTTATCCACGTGTTCAACGCCGTATTTGACACGCTTACTCTGGAGGGCTTGGAGCCCTAGTTGCTCCCCGGTTGAAATCCTGTAGAGCACCTGCCTATCCAGCCCTATGAGCCCGGCGACCCCGTCATCAACTATGTATGCCGTGTCAGCAAGCCCGTAGAGCGATGGGATATCGCTCGAGAGGAAGACGCAGTGTGAACCCATGCCTATGACGAGGGGTTGACCGTTCTGCACGAATAGTATGCCATCCACACCGAGAACCATGAATGCAAGGGAGTAGAGGCCCTTTAACTCGGCTCCAACCCTGAGAACCGCTTTAAGCCAGTCGCCCTCAATCCTGTAGTATTTCTCAAGGAGGTGGGCTGCAACCTCTGTATCGGTCCTCGACCTCAGCACGTGTCCCTCCTTCTCAAGCCTAGCCCTGTAGTCCTCGTAATTGTCTATTATGCCGTCCCCTACAACAGCTATCCTACCGGTGCAGTCAAGCAACGGGTGGGTGTTCTCGTACACGGGCCATCCACGGCTAGCGTACCTTGTATGCGCTAAAACCATGTTGGATGGAATGTCCTCGAGATCCACTTGTTTAACAACGCTGTCAAGGTGTCCCGGCGCCTTCCTCACCTCGAGAACCCCGTTGACCGGGAATACAGCACCAGCCCCATCATACCCTCTGTATATGAGCCTGCGAAGCACTGTGACAACGAGCCCCCTGGGTACATTGGTGCTGCATACGACGCCGAAGATGCCGCCCATGTAGTGCACCGTCTTAAATAATACTGGAAGACACTATTTAAGTAGAGGCGGTGGACACGTATGCCCCGCTACACAGTGGTGAGGGTTGAAGAAGTAGAGAGGTATGCTATGCGCGTGGGCTACGGGGCTAGGAGGCGACGCCTCAACGAGCTTTTCTCCAGGGTTGAAGAGCTCCTGAACAATACTCTGGAACCCTACGGGGGGATAGCGTTCAATACCGGAGTAGAAGGCGAGTACATAGCGCTCACGAACGGCGTTGACAGGGAGCAACACCTAGACTTATTATTCAAGCTAGACTGGGAAACCCCTCATGGTGTAAGAGTTGCATCACTGAAAGCGTCGAACCCTGTTGTGGCCCTCCTGAGTTCCTCATCGTACTTTAGGAGGGGTGAAAGGTTCTTATTCGAGGAGGATGACGGGGGCGTTGGAGAAGAATACTGGGTTGCAATGATAGCACTACCCAGGCTGAGAGGATATGAAGCACATGTTGCTGCAAACACGCTGGGATACTCTATTTCCAGGGCTATGGAGAGATACGGGGGCTTAGTGGTTGAGAAGACTAGTGGAGCAGTAACCATCATAGGGGGCGGGGGGCTTGAAGCCCTTGCAGGGGAGCTACGTGAGATCGGCCCCGTCGGCATCGGTGTCTCACAGCGTGGACTCAACGCGTACAGGAATGCAGTGAAGGCTTTGCAGAGGCTTCTCGACGGGGTAGCCGAGGAGAGAGTATGCGTTCTCCGTGATTAACAATGAGCCGAGGAAACAGTGAGCATCCTGCACAGGCCCGTACACGTGAACACGGGTGGATAAATACTATGTGGATCTAGACGTGCAAACAGTGGATATACATGGAATATTTTAGGGCAGTAGACATAGTTTGGTTCAAGTGATGAATGGTATTACCGGCGAGCCCAAGCGATGAGCGGGCCCCATGACTGACCAATACTCAAGGACACATATACGGCCCGTCACAGCCCTGGATATCCCGTAAACCTCCTGAACGAGGAAACCCCCGGCTCTTTAGGGCGGGGAAGAGGTCAGATGGGTTCTTCGAACCGGTTGAGCACATGCGTGAAGAGCTTATAGGCCTTCGCACTACTTTCCAAGGTAGGGTGGTTCGGCTGAAAGCAGGCTTGCTTAATCATGGTTTTAGGCTACTAAGCTTCCTGTGAGGCGCCTTTAGTATCAACTACTGTGAGTTTCCCTAGGGAGCCCTTGGATCTAGCGAAGCCTATGTATATATTGATTATTCTGAGGGACTGCTTAACCTCCTCGCTATGGAAGCATGCTGAGTCAACGTGCCCCCCATCGAAGAGGGTTGCATTGATCTTCATGAAGCCCCTGTCGCCGCATTCAACTGCCTCCGCTTTCACCACTAGTCCCAGCATAGCGAGCGCCTCTATATGCCTCAAGCTACAGTTGTTCCAGCATGTGATGTACTTCCTCAACTCGCTGTCCACGGCCACCACCAGACCTGGGCGACCCCTGGATCAATGGGGCCTGAAAGGGTTGCCCACTACTCCTAGATTAACCAGCTGGGATAATATAAGTGTTTCCCTTGCACCGGATCCAGTCCAAGGGTTTAAAAGTAAAGCGTCAAGCCATAAAGCAAGCGGTGGACTGCCATGAGCTACTATAAGAGGGAGGAAACAGTTGGGGAGAAGCTGAGGAAGCTATTCACGAATGACAAGGATCCAATGGAGAAGAAGGCTATAATCGCCCAGTACAGGATAAAGACCGCGATAGGCAGGATAAGCAACTACCTCGAGAAGCTCTCGGATAGGGATCGCGAGCTATTCGAGATGATAGTTGAATCCCTGACGAAGAAGGATGAGCTGAGAGCCAAGATGTATGCTAAGGAGGTTGCTGAGATAAGGAAGGTGAGCAAGCAGCTACTCACAGTGCAGTACGCTCTGGAGCACGCTGCACTGAAGCTGGAGACCTTCATAATATATGGTGGAGCAGTCAACGAGGTTGCCCCGGTCATCGGGGTCATGAGGGAAGCCGTGAACATATTGAAGGGCGTTGCCCCGGACATATGGATCGACCTACAGTACGCTGTGAGAGAGCTGGAGACAGCTGTGGGCGCTGGAGTAGTGGATCTGACAACAGACATAGGTGTAGGCATGGACAGCGAGGCAAAGAAGGTGTTGGAGGAAGCGAGGATCGTAGCGGAGCAGAAGATGAAGGAGAAGTTCGCGGAGCTGCCGAAGGCCATCGTACCAGAGGGAGAGGGAGTAAAGAGCGCCTAGCCCTCCTTTTTACGGCTTCACAGCCTTGGAAACCCTGCTTGACACCCGGCTCAAAACCAAGTGTGTTTTTACAGTTGTAGGCTCGCTCTTTTTCTACGGAGAACCAGCTCCTCGTGCACAGGGGTCCTGGTAAGAAGTAAGAATAAGAGAGGGCTAGTGCTCTAGGAGTGATGCTAGTTTAAAGTTAACCACTTTCTCAAGGCTTCTCAACGCGTTCTTCAACTCGTTTCTTTTAGCCTTGTAGTCATCGATGTTGAGCGGGTTTACTTCGACCCCGACTCCCCTGGTCTTCATCAGTATCCTCCCTGGTTCAGCTGTCAACAGGGTTTTCCTGGCTTTAACGCTGACAGAGCCGTGCTCGGAGTCCACCGAGAGAATAATGTATTCAGGCCTGGTTCTCATCAATACTACTCCGCCCCTACCTGTGATAACATACGTGTAGGGGGCCAGCCTGACAACTCCTTGCCCGGATTCCCCGGTTTTCAACTTGTTCTCTAATCGCTGCAGGCTCACCGCTATGCTCTCAATGATCTCTACTAGATGCGAGGCTGTGCTGGCAGTTTTAGCGTCCAGTTCCTGGCTTCCAAGCACCCTGGACCTTATGTTACGGGAGAGCGTGTTAAGGGATTTCACCGCTCTATCTATGCCCGTAAGCGCCTCGCTCACACTGGTTCACCAGGCATCTCTCATTGATTCCACAGCTTATAAATTTCATCAACAACATCCGTGTCTACAACTATTCTTCCACCACTCTTGGACTCAACGATTACTCTTCCACCACCCTTAACGACGTGTCCCACAACGCTGAAGCCTACTCCAAGCCCTCTCAGCCTGCTGAGCAAGGCGTCTAGGTTGCCGGGGGGCACGGATGCCACGATACACCCGCTGCTTAAAAGCCTAAGGGGGTTGACGCCGATCCTCTGTGAGATCTCTTCGACCTCCTTCTCTATCTGGAAGGCGTCTGCATCCACGATTATATCCTTCCCGCTCGCGGAGGCGACTTCTCTCAATGCTTGGATTACTCCTCCCTCAGTGGCGTCATGCATCGTGTTCACGTAGTCCTTCACAGCTAGAGCTGTCTTAACTATGCTTACATCGTATATGAAGCCCTTTGCCCGCTTGATAATGTTCTCCGGTACACCTTTCCCGAGGAGCAGGTCTTCGAAGTCCCATGCGATGACGCCTGCGCCTTCACCACCGATTCTACCTATGATCACCACGTGGTCGCCTTCCCTTGCATCCCTGGTTGAGATAACCCTGCCGTTAGTGTACCCGATGGCCGTCATAGCTATTATCGGTCTATCGAGCCCCGGCGTAACTTCTGTGTGCCCCCCTATGGCTACCCCGCCGATCTCTCTGAGCGCTGCACCCATATCCCTGAAAAGCTCCTCTACATCGGCCTCACTGTAGTGGGCTGGTATAAGTGTAACCGGCATAAACCACCTTGGTGCCACTCCTCTAACAGCTATATCGTTGCCAGCCACGTGCACAGCCAGGTATCCGGCTTTCCTGACGCCAGTGGTTATTGGATCCACGTGTGCCACGAGGAATCCGTCCCTGAGTCTCAGAACGGCTGCGTCCTCGCCTTGCCGAGGCCCCACTACCAGGTCTGGATCCTCAATTGGTAGAAGTGATAGGAGGAAGCTCATGGTGTTCCACGACGGCTTACCGTGTTTGACCATTCACCAAGCACCCCGTTTGTTCCCGGCCTACACATGGGTTATCAATGTTTTAAACGGTATTTGAAAGCACAGTCCTTGCACACGTATTCAACTGTGGAGACCTGTATTAGGCAGTCTTCACACCCTATCCTACCGCAATACTTGCAGTAACCTATGGCCAGTTGCCTCCCGCAAATCTCGCACATGGCCTCGCTGCAAACCTTGCACACGCCCTTCACTGAGTCATAGTCGTCGCCACATACTCTCCTACCGCAGAGCCTACAGGTGTAGACGGCTTCCCTCTCACCGCATATCTCGCACTTCAAACCCATTCATACCGCCCAGGGATCCCTTAGGCAAGGCTGCCTAGTTGCACCGTATTCTATGGTGCTACACCGTAATATCTCGTAATGTTCTCAACCATGATCCTGTAAACGTATTCCTCATCGATCACACCTCTCTCGAGCTGCCCCTTGAGAACCCTCGGTATCTCCCATGGGTAGGCCGCCGCCCCGGGTCTCTCCGGGTCGTCTATGAAGTCTGACTCCACCATCGCGTTTACTGGTCTCCGGGACGCCAGCTTCTCGTCAAAGCCTTTAACAGGTATAGTGTAGGCTAGGCCGAGCTCCTCGGCTGCCAGCACTGTCTCGCTTGATGAGTGATGCAACACTATCTTCCCGTGGCCGGGTACTAGGAGCCTCCGCAGCCTCTCAACGGAGAAGGCTGTGACCCACCCGCCCTGCTCGAGGTGAAGGTGGATGACTACGTCATACTCCCTGGAGATCTCTAGTGCATTCATCATCACCATCTCGGATAACACTATTCTTTCAACACTGGTGGCATAGTGCTGTCTACCGACCTCGCCTATGCCGTCGAGAAGCCCTGCCTTGAGCGCGCTCCTTATCAAGTCCAGGACGCTGCTGGCTAGTTCATAGAGCTTCCTCCCCTTCACGCCACGCCTATAGTACTCATCTATTTCAGCCGGGTGTAGACCCATGAGGCGGGCAACCCTCAGCCCATGGCTTCTCGCAACCTGTGCTTCCCTGTTCAGTATTTCGAGAACCCTTCTATACGAGTCGACACCGACCTCCTCTATTCCGTAGTGGTAAGGCGGCAGTGCGACAAGTGCCATGAACCACCCACCCTCTCTCTTAAACCTCTCGGACACTCTGGAGGCACCCATGCCCTTCACAGGGTTTGTATGTAGGTGTGCATCACTGAACAACATTGTGTTAAACCCCGTTGAGGCTGCTCGTTGACCAGCTCCCTTGTATGGATGATGGCGGCATATATAGGTGTCTTGGTGTACTACTCTATGATAACATGGTGATTTAAAGATTAATAATCCCCTGATGATATAAGCCGAAACCAGGGGTGATCACATGGAGAAGTATACGTTGGTCGACATACTGGTGTTAGGCGTCATCGCAGCCATATACGGGGTTCTCTTCTACATATGGTGGGATGTCTACTACGCTGTAAAGGCTGTTGGAGGGCCGGTCGCCGCCAGGCTGGTAACCTACGGCTTGTGGTTCATGCCGGCTCCACTGGCTGCCTCACTAATCCGGAAGCCCGGTAGTGCAGTGCTGGGCGAAGTGCTACCAGCACTCCTGGAGTCAATAATACCTACCCCGGGAGGCTTGACAAACCTTATCTATGGAGTTGCGCAGGGCGTGTTCAGCGAGGCATCCTACGCTGGGTTCCTGTATAAGAAGTACGGGTTACTCCAGGCGATCCTAGCTGGTGCACTACCGGCTCTACCCGCCTTCGCATTAGACGCCGCTCTATTCGGCGACATATACCCGGTTAACGAGGCCGTAATAGTGGTATCCGCTATAGCGGTAAGTGGTGCACTATACGGTGCAATAGCCCACTCAGTAGCCAGGGTTGTCTCAGGTAGAGGGAGCTAACTGAACCTGGCTACGATTAAAGGCTCCGTCTTTTTAGAGCAGGGGAAGGCCGGCTCACATTTTTCAACTCAGCTACAGTATAAGTAGTCTCCTGGGTACACTGGTGGATCCAAGTGGCCTACATTACATTTAGGAATAGTATCGTAGAGGTTGACGGAAAGGCTTACTCAGCCCCACTAGTGGTTTTAAGAGGCGTCTTCACGGGTGAGCTTGCTTTATCCAGGGAGCGGGTTGAGGGCTCTCTCACAGTGGAGGACGGTGTCGACGTCTCGGTTGAAGATGAAGCTGTCTTCATAACTCAAGCAGTCGACCTCAAGGGGCCGACTACATCCATAGGTATCCGTGAAGCATCCCGCGGCGTGCTCGTATCCATTGATAACGGTAGATACAAGGGGGCTGAAGCCACTTTAATACTTGAGAAGGCTAGAGCCGTGGTGAACCTTGTTTTCCACCCGTTGAACATTAAGGTGGTGGTTGAGAACCCATATATAGAGGTTGAGCACCGCTTATTCGGCGTTGCAGTGAAAGCTAGATCTCTTTAACCGGCTCCTGGAGCCAGGGAAGGCTGGGGAACGGGGGGAGCCGCCTCTTATGCCGGCTCCTCCTATGCAGTGATAGAACTCTCTCGAACACCTCGACCGGTAGCCCGGTTGCATCAACGGCCTCACTGATGCTCAACCCTAGGTCTATCAGCGAGTAGAACACTAGGTCGACGGCCTCATAGCTTAATCCTATCTCTTCCTCGGCGAGGTGGCCCTTCCACAGCCTCGGAGAGCTCGGCTTCCCCAGTATCCTTGCAGGGAGTCCAAGCCTTCTTCCGAGTTCCCTCACCTGGGTCTTGTAGAGGCATGCCAAAGGCAGCACGTCGACGCCTCCGTCGCCGTATTTGGTGAAGTATCCTAGAAGTAACTCGCTTCTATCCCCTGTCCCGACAACAATCCCGTTTAACCTGTTTGCAATGTAGTACAGTATGTTCATTCTGATCCTTGCCCTGAGGTTCCCCGTGGCAAGCCTGTTGCCTGCGTCGAACCCAGGTATCACGCTGTAGGAGTCGACCACTGTGTCTATAGGTATAATGAAGTATTCGACGCCGAGGCTGCCTGCGAGCTCAGCCGCGTCACGGGTATCCTCAGGAGGTGTGACCCGTGTATCCGGCATTATGGCGGCTGTAACCTTGTTG
Source organism: Desulfurococcus mucosus DSM 2162 (assembly GCF_000186365.1). NCBI lineage: Archaea > Thermoproteati > Thermoproteota > Thermoprotei > Desulfurococcales > Desulfurococcaceae > Desulfurococcus > Desulfurococcus mucosus. The sequence continues at coordinate 165,343 of NC_014961.1, read as the reverse complement.
GCTCCGAGGGCGTCCACGAGTAGCCTCAGGGTTACCGAGGAGTCGAGCCCACCGCTTAAGCCCACGACGGCTTTCTCGGCTCCGGCGCCCGCGAAGTAGCTCTTGAGGAAGCCCACTATGGTTTCCGCAGCATCCTCCAGGGGTATAGAGAGTAGGCTCTCGACGGTGATTCTTTTCAACGCGTTCACCACGATACACTATGTTGCCATCTATAAAAAACATGCTACGCTGGCTCCATGAATATCGGGAAGCTACGTTTTCCTCGAGCAAAGGCTCCTGTACTCCTTATTCATATCCCTCTCGTATACTTCGCCACGGGGTTCTCTTTCCCTGAAGACCCTTCCCTCATACAGGTGTATCTTGGTCGACTTGTCTAGCCAGCAATCGGGTCTCAGACCAGCCTTGACGCATGTCTCAGCCAGGAATGTCTCCTCATCCCAGCAGTACTCCACGGGCACTACGGGTAGAAGGGTTCCCTTGAACCATCCTTTCTCAGCAACCAAGCCGTGCCTCCCGATGATTATCAGCGAGGGCAACACCCATCTATCGCCTACATCGACTATTGATGGCTGAGAGAGCACTGTTACCTCTATTATGAGCTTATCTAGCTCCCATGGCTCAACCGGGTTGAAGCGTGGATCGTTTACCGCTGCCTCTATAGCTGACTCCACCGTTGACTCCACTAGGCTTTGAAGCGGGGCAAGGAACCCTATGCATCCACGTAGATGCGGCCTCCCAGATTCATCGAGCCTCTCTATCGTTGTAAAGGTCATACCGGGCCTCAACAGCTTCTCGCCCAGCCTATACATAGATACATCGATACGCTCCCCTCTCGTGACATAGGCCTCGATAGCATCCCTCGCTATCTTGACGAGCAGGGAGCCTTCTTCAAGCGTCAGCTCTGAAGGGTGCACCGGGTTCATTGACCATCCCCCTCTTCAACTGCCCTTTGAAGAAGCCTAGTTTCCCTCTCGCATCCCCTAGTATGGACTCTATCATCTTCCAGTGGTTTCCAACCCAATATACCTTGCCGCAACGGGGGCAAACCCAGAAATCCTCGTGCATACTGTATACTCTTGGAGGAACCTTGTCCTTGACCTCCTCCTTGTCTACTTTCCTGAGCGGCGTGTTATCCTCAGGACACCGGGTTCTCTCATAGTCCACGTAGAGTCTTACACCTGTTAAACCAGACACCTTTGCAAGCATCGATGCCAGGTCATCGTCCTGGAGCAGGATGCTCTTCAACCCCCTCTTTAAAGCCTTGTGATGGAGGCCTCTGTCACGGGTCAGTATGATTCTCCCCTCTAACTCCGCTCTCCTGAGGATCAACCAGTCCTCCATTCTACTACCGTAAACAGTGTCGTAGCCCAGTATCCTGAGCCATCTCGCAAGCGAGCCCAGCATTGCGTCAACAATGAATTTTGCTTCCCCTGTTGTCATTACCCTATACCCAGACTCGTTAAGGCTAAGTAGCTTATTAAATCATGCTCCCTTACAACGCCTACAACTCCCCTTTCCCCCGTTACAAGCACGCCGCGACTCCTCTTCTCGTACAGCGTTTCAGCTACCCTGCCGAGCTCTGCATCCTCCTTGACCACGGGTAGATCCCGCCTATAGTAGTCGCGTACTACTAGTTCACTTATCCTCTCCTTTCTATGCTTCTCCGGTACATTCTCAAGGAATGTTGCGAAGGCGTAGGCTAGATCCATAACGGTTATATATCCACATGGCTTCCCCTCATCATCGACGACCACTGCAAATCCCTCACCGCTTTCAAGCATGCTCTGCCTTAGCATGAGTAGGCTGTCGCCGAGCCGCGTCCTCAGGAATACTCTGCTCGCAGCCTTTGAGGCTGGATCCCCTATGTGGAAGGCGAGTTTTAAGAGGCTCCGCCTGTAGACTGCTCCCTTGAAGTTGAATCCATCTACAACTGGAAGTATCCCTATGGATTTAGACGCCATTGCCGTTAAGGCATCCCTGATGGAGGCGTCAGGCTTGATTGTGAAGGGCTGGGTGCTCATGAAGCCTGATACCCTGAGCCTCCCAGGTGATGACAGCCTGAGCCTCTCGCTGACTATCTTGCCGAGTATGTCCCGGCCTGTGACAACCCCGGCTACTGTTTTAACCTGTCTCCCATTGATCCTCCGGTTCTCCATCACTACTGCTTTATCATTCTCCCTCTTACTAAGCAGCCTCAAGTACGTTGAGAGAGAGTCGTTTTTATCGACCACCAATGGATCCGGGTCAATGAACTCGGCCAGGCTCATCTCACACCGACCTGTAGCCTGCTATCGTCAATGCGTAGAGTACATCTCTCTCTGTGAGTATTCCCTGGAGTACGCCTTCGTCATCAACCACCAGAACAGAGCTCACATCCTTATCCATCATCTCCTGTATCGCTGTGGCAAGGTCGTCGCCCGGCTTCACCGTGACGAGCTCCCTGCTCATCAACTCTTCAACAGGCTTGGAGTGCACCTCCCTTATGTCCCCGCTGGCTGCATCTCTAAGTGCCCGGTGATCCCCGAAATACTTAACCACATCCATGGCGGTGAGCATGCCGGCAACGTTGTCGCCGCTTGTCACCGGTAGCCTCCTGAACCCGTAGGTTGTCATTTTCTCCAATGCTTTCTTCAGCGATGCATCAATGCCTATTGTGACAACAGGCCTTGACATTGCTTCAGCAACCTTTAAACCCGTGGTGGCAATACCGTAGAGGTATCTGACTAAATCATGCTCGGTGATGATACCGTATACTGCTCCATCCCTGTCGAGAACTGGTACTACGCCTATTCCGTGGATTATCATTGATTCAAGCACTCTTGTAAGCGTGTCATCAACATAGAGGTGTATCGGGTTCTTCACCATTATCGTATCCACGGTCTCCCTTTCGAGAGCCGAGTAAATGTTGTAGGCGTGTCTCTCCGCGACAATCCTATAGTATTCCCCGCCCCCCAGGTAGCTGACGATGTCCCCCAGGGTGAGCAGGCCGCGCAGCCTCCTACCGCTGTCTGAGACTATGAGGCTTCTCCCGTACAGTGACATCTCCTCCAGCGCCTTCAACAGGGTTGTCGACGGGTAGACAACCCTGGGGTTTCTCCTAGCTATTAAGTGTAGTTCTTTCTCAGCCCTGAAGACCCTGTCGCTGAAATTAGGGGTGCCATCGCTCCTGAGCCACCTGTAGGGGTCGACACGTCTGTGAGGACGGGGTTTACGCGGTGTTGGCACATGCATTTCGACACCAATATTTTATTCCTGTTGCACACTAATTAATGCTTCGCTCCATGATCCATTCATCATGGAGAGTGAACAGCTTATTAACCATGCTCCCTGTGAATACAGAGTGGGCGTTAGGTATGCCTAAGTATGTGATCACAGCCAAGAGGAAGCTCGCCCCACGCGTCAACTGGTTTAGAATACAGGCGCCGCTAATAGCCCGTCGAGCACAACCCGGGCAATTCGTCATAGTGAGGCTACATGAGAAAGGGGAGAGGATACCTCTCACGCTCTTCGACTGGAATGCTAACGAAGGCTTCATAGAGCTCGTGGTTCAAGAAGTAGGGAAAACCACGATGGAGATGGGGAGGTACAATGTAGGAGACCATGTACTGAATATCACGGGACCCCTAGGCAACCCGACACACATAGACATGTATGGTGTCGTAGTCATAGTCTGCGGCGGCGTGGGTTCAGCCGTCTGCTATCCTGTCGCCAAGGCTTTGAGGGAACGCGGAAACAAGGTGATCAGTATAATAGGCTTCAGAACCAGGGAGCTTGTAATACTCGAAGAGGAGTTCAGGAGGATCAGTGATGAAGTAATAGTTACAACCGATGATGGAAGCTACGGGGTGAAGGGTTTCACAACCGACGCCTTAAGGAGTCTCCTTGAATCCGGGGTGAAGCCCGGCCTCGTTTACACTGCTGGACCAGTAATAATGATGAAGAAGGTTGCTGAGATAACCCGTAGACACGGCGTACTAACATACGCCAGCTTAAACCCCATAATGGTTGATGGCACAGGTATGTGTGGGGCATGCAGAGTCACAGTGGAAGGTAGGACGGTCTTCGCATGCGTCGACGGCCCCGACTTCGACGCGCATAAAGTGGACTTCGACGAACTGGCTAAGCGTCTAGCCCAATACACTGAAGAGGAGAGAATCGCACTCGAGAAATACCTCAACACGGTTTCCAGGGGTGGCTGAGGATGTCTACAGGGGGCTCCCGTGTAAAGAAGAAGCGTGTACCAGTGCCGAGGAGAGAGCCTGCGGAGAGGATAAGGGATTTCAACGAGGTAGTGTTAGGATACACCCTGGAGCAGGCAATGGAAGAAGCATCGAGATGCCTCCAATGCCCCTTAAACTTCGCACCATGTGTCAAAGGATGCCCAGTGCACGTTAACATACCGGGTTTCCTAAGGAAGCTCAGGGAGGGAGATGTTAAAGGTGCACTAGAGATCATCATGGAGACCAATCCTCTCCCAGGTATCACGGGGAGAGTCTGCCCGCAGGAGGAGCAGTGCGAGAGAAACTGCATCATGGGTAGGATAGGGGACAGGATCAACATCGGCAAACTAGAGAGATTCGTAGCGGATTACGCGAGGAAACATGGAATACGCCCAGAGGTGAAGATACCTCCATCCACGGGGAAGAAGATCGCAATAGTAGGCTCGGGACCCGCAGGGTTGACAGCTGCAGCCGAGCTGAGGAAAATGGGTCACGAGGTACGGGTATTCGAGGCCCTCCACGAGCCGGGCGGCGTGTTAGTATACGGTATACCCGAGTTCAGGCTTCCGAAGGAGATAGTCCGCTACGAGCTGGAATACTTGTCGAAGATAGGTGTCGAAATACTAACCGATGTAGTGGTGGGGAAGACCCTGAGTCTAAGAGACCTCCTCACGGAGTACGATGCTGTCTTCCTCGGTACAGGGGCTGGAACACCGAACTTCCTGAACATACCTGGAGTCAACTGCCTCAACATTTACTCGGCGAACGAGTTCCTTACAAGGGTGAACCTTATGAAGGCCTACCTATTCCCCGAGTACGATACGCCGATTAAAAAACCGAACAGAGTGGCCGTCATTGGTGGCGGGAACACAGCAATGGATGCCGCGAGGAGTGCACTGAGACTCGGCTCTAGAGAGGTGTACGTCCTCTACAGGAGAACCAAGGAGCTTATGACGGCTAGGCAGGAAGAAGTTGAGAACGCTGAAGAGGAAGGCGTTAAATTCATGTTCCTGGTCTCCCCCGTTGAATTCGTATGCGACGACAAAGGGCGGGTAAAAGCAGTGCGTCTCATCAAAATGAGGCTGGGTGAGCCGGGTAGAGACGGGCGTCCAAGGCCTATCCCTATCCCTGGCAGCGAGTTCGAGCTGGAGGTGGATGCTGTGATCATAGCGATAGGGCAGACGCCGAATAGAATACTCTTCAAGGATATACCTGAGTTAAAGCTCACTGAGAAGGGAACCATAGTAGTCGACGAGAAATACCGGACAACCGTTAAAGGCGTCTTCGCCGGAGGCGATGCAATAAGAGGCGAGTCGACAGTCGTCAAGGCTATGGGTGATGGATGGAAGGCGGCTAGATCCATTGACGAATACCTTAAGACAGGTGAGTGGCCACCCGAGATAAAGCCCCATGACTTCGAAGCCGAGAACTAGGGCTTTTAGAAGGCTACTTTAAAGGTAGGTGAATGCTTTCTTTGATCGTCCTGAAGACTATGCTTGTACGTGTCTGCTTCACATATGGGTTCTGCAGTATCCATTTTATGAACTCGTCTAGTTCACGTATCTCCTTGAAGACTGCTATGACTGCGACATCGAATTCCCCTGTTATGTCGTAGACCACTAATACATTCGGGTGCTGGGATACATGTCTCTCGACATCTATTATATGCTTGCCGTCAACATTCATCAATATAAGTGCTTTCACAGTGTAGCCGAGCCTCCCGTAGTCCACGAGCACTGTGAAACCCTTCAAAACGCCTTTATCGATGAGTCTCCTAACTCTCTCATGCACTGTTGAAACAGGCCTACCGAGCCTCTCGGCAATAGACCTGAGGGATTGCCGGCTATCCTCCTGTAAGGCTTTCAATACCTCTCTGTCTAGCTCATCCATCTTCACGTAACTCATACATGTACCCCTGCAACAGGTATGGATGTTTTACATTTATCCTCGAATCAATTTAAAAATGTATCCAGAGAATCCACGCTTCCCGTGGGAACATGACCGGGAACGTGTTACACATATTGTTCACAGATATAGCCGGCGTACATAGACAGGTCTCCATAGCAGTTGACGGGGTCCCAGAGACCCTTGAAGGAATTAGAGCAGGCATCGATGGCTCCAGCATACCTGGATACGGTCGCATAGAGAGAAGCGACCTCTTCGTGGAGCCAGCGTCCTCAACCATAGTGGATTTGTCGAGCTTCAATGGAGGCTACATGACCACGGGGAGAATCGTGACCCACACTGGTGAACCCCACCCATGGGATCCCCGTTCCATTGCGGGTAAAACAGTGGAGAAAGCATGGGAGAACGGCTATGTCTTCAGGGCGGGATGCGAGCTGGAGTTCTATATCACCGGGAAAGTTGGATTCTACCTTGGTAGAAGAAGACAGGGCTTGCTTGTGAGCGCATCAAAGGGGGGTGTCGCAGGCCAGGTTGTGAAGAGCCATTATGTCTCAGAGATACCGCTGGAGGTTGAGGAGGCTCTATCAGATGTCATCAGGGTTCTCGGTAACAATGGTATAAGCGTGTCGAAGATCCACAGGGAGAACGGGTTCCTGAACCAATACGAGTTATCGCTTAGCCACCGCGACCCCCTTGGCCTCGGGGACAGCATACTGTTGTCGGTAGCCTCGGTAAAAAGAGTGCTGAACACTCATGGCTTCAACGGGGTCTTCATGCCTAAACCCTTCGCAGACGATTACGGTAGTGGGCTCCACATACATGTAAGCATGTGGATTGGGGATAGAAACATCTTCTTTGATGGAGGCGAGCTAACCGATGCCGGGAGATACTTCATCGGGGGAATACTAGACCATGCTAGGAGCCTGACGGCTTTCACGAATCCATCCGTTAACAGCTTCAGGAGGCTCATAGAGGGCTTCGAGGCACCCGTATACATATCGTGGGGTATTGGAAACCGCTCCACCATGGTAAGAGTGCCCCTCAACGGTGGGAGGATAGAGGTTAGAACCCCTGACGCCTCGATGAACCCGTACCTGGGGATTTCAGCGATACTGCTAGCAGGGCTAGATGGATTGAGGAAAAAGACTGATCCAGGAAGCCCCGTAGACTACAACATGTATGATAAGCCATCCACCTCGAGCAGGCTCCCTAGGAGTCTCGAGGAAGCCGTGGAAAGCCTCCTCAGCGACCACGAGTACTTGAAGCCCTTATTCCCACGCGACATGCTGGAGTACTATGCCGAGCTAAAGCTCAGGGAGGCCAGGAGGAACCGTAGCATACCGAGCGTGGCAGACTACGTGGACTTAGAGCACTTGGTTTAATGGTTCACCCTGCTTCTCTAACCTCCTCTACATGGAGTTTCACGTGGCCTTCCATTGATTCCTGGGCACCCTGTTCCAGCCGGGTGGCCCCGGCTAGGAACGGGAGTAAACCGGTGAGCATGAGGGGCACGGATTTCACTAGTAACAGGTGGTGTTTGTCGTAGTCGGGGGGTTTGAAAAGGTTCAACTTGTTTAAGCCGGCTACGAAGGGCACGGGTAGCTCGATCAGGGTCGACCTGAGTATGCTGACAACCTGGTGTTCCAGCAGGAGGCCACGTATACTCTTGGAGTACACCCCTCTGTACCCTGCTATGTCTCCCTCATCAATGTGCCTGGCAAGCCTCTCTGAGAGCTTGAAGATGTAGTGTAGTCCACCGCCGGTGTACGGCTTGATCAATGGCACGCTGTCTCCGTGGAAAACCGCTTTCCCGGCGATAACCGGGTCTGGAATAGGGCGTTGCATCGGTATAATGCCGCCGAACCTCTCGACGACGCCGCCGAGCCTCACTCCGTAAGCCTCAACCACTCGCCTAGTAGCTTTCTCCACGAGGCCTGCGTCAACTCTAGTGAAGCCTCCACCGATGAGTGCTGTATCCTGGTCCAACGGTATAATCCAGGAGAAGAAGCCAGGTGTGAATTCTGAGTAGTAAATATATATCGAATCCATCTCTATATTTCTAACTCTAAACAAGGACTGGATTCCAATAATAAACCCAGAATAGGGGTTTACAAAAAATCGTCTAAATCTTCCCACTGCACCCTCAGCGATGAGCAGTGTATTACACTTGAACTCTACTCCCCCTGCTAGTATAGAGTCCACTCCTCTGGGCCTTGCAACAACACCATAGCTAACTCTATGTCCCTTCCTCTCGACGAGTGAGGACAGTTTTTCCTCCAGCAGGGGCCTGTTAACATGGAACACGAAGTCATCCCTATATGAGACCTTGTAGAGCCTGCCGAACGCGTTGAAGTAGACTGTGTTGTATGATGAATCAACGACTCTACCAACATATTTCTCTATCAGCCGCGCTGTCTCAACACCGACAAGCCCACTACAGTGCTTCGGTATCCCTGGCTTTCCATGCTCCTCGATAACCACTGCGTCTCTGAGCTTGAGATGGCTTGCAACGGAGAGCCCTGCTGGTCCAGCCCCCACTATGCATACATCTGCTTTAACCATTAGTTATCCTCGTAATCCCTGCTGGCAACCTTCAGGGTGTGCCTCCTGGCTTTCAAAGCATGCACTATGTACTTGAAGGCCTTCACTGGATCCCCTTTCACGCCACATGTGTAAACATCGACTGTTGCAAAAGAATACTCGGGCCACGTATGGATACTTATATGGCTCTCGAGAACTATGCCTACAACGCTTACCCCGGGGTTGATCTTCCATGCTTTGACATCCAGTAGTGTGAACCCGCCGATCTCAGCTGCTTTCTCAACTATATTGATGAGTTTTTCCATATCCATCAATATCTCTGGATCGCACTCGTAAAGCTCCCCGTAAACATGCTTACCGATAACCTTCTTGGTGGTAAGCGCTTCCATCTCAACCCCTCCCCTTCAATAATAATTCCCCCCACTCCCCATTTATAAATCTTGCCCCCACCTACCCCTCGTTCACATGGCACTATCATGTATTCTCAGTCACAGAGAATTCAATCCCAGCGAGAACCTTATAGAGAGATGTATTGACGAGCCCCCGGCGACTATATCATGAAGGAACATCCCACGGGGCATGTGCCCCGGGGTGAAAAACCAGGGGTAAAAAAGCGTGATCTTAAGGTGTGAGCCAGGGTATTGGAGAGCAGAGATAAACTACTTCTTCTGCTCCTCTTTCTTCTGCTCTTCCTTCTTAGCCTTACCCTTCTTTGACATGCAGGTCCCCCCTTTAGGGGTCGTTATAGTTGTATCAATAGGCGTGCTTATAAACATTTGAATAGTAATTTGTTTGCATTATTTTAGCCGTCTATTCAACCAACCCCAGCCTCCTTTGTAGGGCAGCAACCGTGTCCCTGTCGGCTTCGAAGCCGCAGCCCGTGCACTTCAACCTCCTATACTCGTTTTCAACAAGCCTGATACGTCTAAGGCTAGCTGGGCTAGAGAACGGTTTAACCCTGGATAGAGATGTTATTGGGACTGTAAACATCGGTTTAAGGCGCTTCTCCTCAGACGGAAGCCCCGTGGCGTTGGGCTCGACCGGGCTCCATGAAGTGTGGACAAAGCTGGTGAACCCGCATAGAGAGCTAACCCCTCTACCAGAACTAGAAACACCTAGAAGTAACTAAATGCACCGTGAAGGGGGAACGCTTCGCTAGCACCCATATATAAGGAGGGATTCTGCATGCATTATGAGCTGGGGGACACGATAGATGAGCCTACGCCTGGACTTATCCGAGGGCGGTGGCTGTAGTGACAACCCTTTATCCAGGCTCATAGCTGTCTTAAAGGAGGGAGTCGGTGAGCTGGAAGTTAAAACCAGGTCTAATATAATACCACGTGCATTAGCCGAGATGCTGGGGGATAAATACGGCTACAAGGTGGAGGTATCCGTTGTCAACGGTGAGGAAGTAGTATACTTGTTTAAGAGGAAACAGTGATGGCCTATGGACCCTTAGATGCTATTCTCTCAGCAATAATCTCCCTGGCTTTTCCACTCAGGCCCATGGTCATGAAGCCCCGTATCAGCAGCATGGTGGCTTCTCCAGGGTCTAGGCCGCGGGTACCCATGTAGAATACCTTGTCAAGTGTTATGATGTAGTTTCTAGCGTAGTGCCTGGCCTCAGCAACCCTATTGGTATTTATCTCTAAGAAGGGATGCATGTACACCTTGCTCTCAGTATCGGTGATCAAGGATTCTATACCGTAGACCACTTTGGAATCGACGGCACCCCTTGCAACCACCCCCTTGCCACGCAGTGCTGCAATGGAGCCTCCTCCGAGACGCGCCTTAATGTATGATTCAACACTGCTTCCAGGTGTGTTAATCCTGGATGAGTCTTCAAGCTCTACCCGTGACCCCGATGCAGCATCAATGATCATGGTCTTACTCAGTGCTGAGCCCTTCCCAGACCTAGATTCCGCGACTACATGCATTAGTGAGCCCGGCTTGAAGAAAGCCGTAAGCGTCAACCTGCTTGAATCCCCCTGCTCCACCTTTATCTCGCTCAGGTCGACGGCATCCCTGAGGGATTCATAGAGTATCACCACCTCGTGGCTGACGCCGTCTGCAACAATGATCCTTAAGCCGGTGAACCTGGATCCCCTGCTCTCCTGAATCCTTAGAACGGTGATGCCGGCCTTATCCAGGATCAACTCGATGTAGCCTATGTTCAATGAGTCCTCTCTGAACCCGGTTACAGCTATCTCCGACTCCCCGCCTAACGATTTAACCCTGTATACCGCGGGGGGTTTCAGTGGGCTGGGGAGTGACTCGAATACTGCTGTACTCGAAGCAGGGTCGTATATCTTGGTCTCAGACATGGAGCCCTCTATGGTCAAAATAGTGTTAAGGGAGGCTTCCCGAGCAAGGATCCTCCTAGCCAGCTCCTCGATGACGGATTTATCAATGTATCTCTTGATGGTTGGCGAGTCCCCTGTCTGCAGCTGCATCACCCGACTCCCCCCAGCTCCCTGAACTCTAGCTGTATCACCTTAGATAGCATTGCCACGTACTCAAAGGGTAACCGGGGGAATATGTCCTTTACGAAGCCTAACACTATAAGCGAAAGCGCCTCCTTTTCACTCAACCCCCTTGACGCCAGGTAGAAGAGCTGGTCATCGGTCACCCTGATAGTTGTTGCTTCATGCCCTATATCTGCATCCTCCTCCATTACATGTATAATCGGGTACGTACTGCTTGAACTCTTCTCATCTAGTATGAGGCTGTCGCACTGCGTGTAGCTTTTCGAGTTACTTGCGCCCTTGTTAACCTGTATCAGCCCCCTGTAGACGTTTACCCCTCCCCTGCCACTGATGCTCTTCGAGACTATCCTGCTACTGGTGGATGGTGCTGCATGAATAACCTTTGAACCAGTGTCCTTCACTGTATCTCCATTGCTGATGCCGATCACGGTGCTTGCAGTCCTTGCGCCACGGCCCTTTAAAATAGTTGTTGGATACGTAACCGTCACCTTGCTACCGATGCTTCCCTCAATCCACTCTATCACAGCATTCTCCTCGGCGATACCCCTCTTATTATTGAAGTTCACTATGTTCCTGCTCCAGTTCTGCACGGTTACAAAGTTCACCCTAGCCTCCTTGTGAGCATAGAGCTCCACCATGCCGTCGTGGAAGCTGAATTTCTTCAGTCTCGGGGCACTACACCCCTCTATGAATGTTATCTCGCTGCCCTCATCAGCCACGACAACCGTGTGCTCGAACTGTCCTTCAAGCTCGCTTCCTATGAAGAAGAATGCTTCAACAGGGTAGGGTACTCTAACCCCCTTGGGTACATATACGAATACTCCACCACTCCATAAAGCGTGATGCAGTGCTGCAAACTTGTGGTCGGTGTAGGGGAATACCCGGCCAAAATACTTCTTAACCATGTCAGGGTATTTCTGGACGGCTTCATCCATCGGCACCATTACTACTCCAAGCTCCTTTAGTAGATCCTTCATCACTGTGTAGACGTTCTCGCTGTCTAGAACCGTTGAGAGCCCAGCCAAGTACTTGGCGTACGCCTCAGGCAATCCCAGTGCATCATAGATCCTCCTGATCTCATCCGGCAGCTCCTCGAAGCTGCTGGCCCCCGTGGTTTCAGGCTTAACATAGTAGGAGGCTACTTCATCTAGGTCTATGCTCCTGATCCATGGAAGCCAGTTAGGTGAAGGCAATCTATAGAACTCCTCCAATGCCCTAAGCCTGTGGAGCCTCATCCACTCGGGCTCCTTCTTCAGCCTGGATATCTCCTCAACTATGTCTCTCGATATCCTACCCTTTAACTCGATCTCCTTCCTGTACTCTGCTGGCTCCATCTCACCGTGCTCCAGACTCTTTGAGAGCTCAACGGCCATGGATGTCACCTCAGCCAGTTGTAGCCCTCGCTCGCTATTCTCTCAGCGATCTCGACTCCACCGCTCACCACTATTCTTCCACCATGCATCACATGAATGATATCGGGGTTCACGTATCTGAGTAGGGTTGGATTATGTGTTATCAGGAGGACTCCTCCCCCAGAGTCAACTACCTCCCTCACATAGTCCGCCACTATTCGGACGCCGTCTACATCGAGCCCGCTATCCGGTTCATCGAGGATCAGGTACTTGGGTCTAAGTATTCTGGCCTGGAGTATCTCACTCCTCTTCTTCTCACCGCCACTGAAGCCCACGTTTAGATCCCTGGCGAGAAGCTCTTCCTTTAAACCTATCAGCTTCGCCTCGCTCCTCACTCTCTCACTTAACCCAGGTATGTTCCCCGAGAGATCGCCTTTACCTAGTCTCTTGTTCAGGGAGCTCTTTATCAACGCCTCTAACGTGACCCCGGGGAGATCGACAGGGTTCTGGAAAACCAGGAATACGCCTGCGAGAGCCCGCTCGTGAGCCGGTTTCAGAGTGTAGTCTACTCCATCTATCATTACACTTCCTTCCACGATCCTGTAGGCTGGGTGCCCCATTAAGGCATACACGAGGGATGTTTTCCCACTACCATTGGGACCCATTAAAGCAACAACCCTACCAGCGGCGACTTCCACGTCAACGCCGTTGACCACCCTTCTGCCGTCAACCTCCACCACGATGCCACGTGCCTCGAGCATCGCCCAACCCTGGTTTATGTAAATGTTTTCGAAGGCTTATAAATTAGTGGGATTGCCTGCCTAAACGAATAAACTTTTATGAAGGTATAATCCCACCCGAGTACTGATGACGGGGGCCCAATATTTAAATGCCCCATAAAATAATGATATGACCAATCATAGGGTGGTAGCCAGCATGAAAACCGATGCAAGACCCGACACCATCGTGATAGCGCTAGGCGGCAATGCATTCCAAACAAAGGGTGATAAAGGGACAGCAGAGGAATACTGGAGGAACGCGTACACGGCTGCAGACCTCATAGTTAGGCTGGTTGAAGAGAAGTATGGAGTAGTAGTGACGCATGGAAACGGCCCGCAGGTAGGCATAATAGCTGAGTGGATGAGCCTTGGATTAAAGAACAAGAACATACCGCCAATGCCCCTCGACGTGGCAGGCGCCATGAGCCAAGGCTGGCTCGGCTACATGCTACAGCAAGCCTTATACAATAAGCTCGCCGAGAAGAAACTACTCGGCTCACTGGTGAAAGGAGTCGTCACCGTTATCACGCAGACACTCGTCGACAGGAATGACCCAGCCTTCAAGGATCCCACGAAGTACATAGGACCATGGTACGAGAAAGATGAGGCTGAAAAGCTCTCAAAGGAGCTTGGATGGGTGTTCAAGCCTGATCCACGCGGAGGATATAGAAGGGTGGTTGCATCACCGGATCCAATAGGGCAGGTGGAGATAGACGCTATCAAGACCCTGGTTGAACAGGGATTCATAGTGATAGCCGACGGCGGTGGAGGAATCCCAGTGTACAGGGGGGACGACGGCTTACTCCACGGTGTTGAAGCTGTGATAGACAAGGATCTCGGTGCTGAAAGAATGGCGTCAGCGCTGGAGGCAGACGTCCTACTTATATTGACCGATGTAGAGAAAGCCTACCTCAACTACGGTACACCGAACGCGAAGCCTCTTGACGTGCTACGTGTAAGCGAAGCATTAAAGTACTATAGGGAAGGCCACTTCAAGCCTGGAAGCATGGGTCCCAAAATACTTGCAGGTGTGAGATTCGTGCAGAACGGCGGCAAGATGGCTGTGATAGCCCATCTAAAGCAGGCTTATGATGCGTTAAAGGGGAATGCCGGCACAAGGATAATACCTGATTAACAATAGATTGTTTCAAAGACATCTCTTCTTTTCTCCATCTTCCTCCTTACCTCCATCACGATTCATGCAACGAGAGGAGTGAAGCAATCCATGGATGCCTCAAGTATGCGAGAAGGCAGAGGAAAGGCAATGGGCATAGCGTCCCTTGTGGCAGCCACGGTGCTCTGGGGTTCGTCATTCCCATTTATCAAGCTATCCGTGATGGATATAGAGCCCCTCACATATGCTGCGACAAGATCACTCGTGGCCATACTCCTATTGACACCTCTACTGTTGGCGAAGGCTACGAGAGGCGTTATCCACACCGGGAGCCTGTATAGAGGTGTGATCATTGGAGTAGCCTATCTCCTTGGACTATACCTCCAGGCGGCTGGCACAGTCTACACTACTCCATCCATCAGTGCATTTATAACCGGGTTGAACTCTGTGCATGTACATGTCTATATAGCACTCGTGAAGAAAAGCTATAGCGTAATGGATGGAGTCGCGCTTCTCCTCGCAGTATCCGGCTTATACGTGCTTACCTCGCCGAGCGGGGGGCTTACTATAGGCGTGCTACTGGTCTTCCTTGGCTCAATAGCGTGGGCTGCCCAAATACTCCTAGTATCACGTTTCAATTCGTCTAGCATCATGGAACTACTTTACGGCATGTTCCTTCCAGGTGCACTCATGTATCCACTCGTATCGGCTTCCACGGAGGGCGTGAGCCTCAGGGTGCTTGTCTACATAGCGTACCTGGCAGCAGCGTGCACTGTTGGCGCAACCTTTCTACAGGTGTGGGGGCAGAGATACGTGTCGCCTCTGACAGCGGCATTAATCTTCCTTCTCGAACCCGTCTTCGCCCTGTTCTTCTCGTTGATAATGGGGCTTGAAGAACCGGAACCCTATAAACTCGTTGGAGGGGGTCTAATAGTGGCCTCCACATATCTAGCCTCTGCTACAGAGCTTTCCCATGAGGAAAAGAGACTCGCCGACGCCGGTTAGCCTTCTCCAAGGGAATCAATATTAGGTGGCTCCCGCATCCAGGAACCATGTGTCATTACGAAGGCTGTTGAAAATGCGGGGACTCACAGGTCTCTCTTCCAGTGAAGTCGAGGAAAAGCTGAGAATATATGGGTTCAACACTGTACCAGAGAAGAAGGAAAGCACTCTAAAGATCTTCGTGAAGAAGCTTCAGGGCTTGACAGCATACACGATTGAGGCTGCTGCAGTGATATCGTTTATCCTTGGAAGATACATTGATGCAGCAATAATGATACTCCTACTGCTCCTCAACGCTTTCATCGGGGTACTCCACGAGCAACGCGCTGGAAAGGCTGTCGAAATGCTTAAGTCCAGGCTTAAAATAGTGGTGAAGGCCCTGCGTGACGGGGAATGGCGTGACATCCCCTCGGAGTACATAGTCCCAGGCGATGTAGTGAAGGTTAGACTCGGAGATATTATTCCTGCTGATGGAGTAGTCCTCGAGGGCCACCTACTAGTTGATGAATCAACCCTAACCGGTGAATCAATGCCGGTTGAGAAAAACCCCGGTGACCCCGTGTATGCTGGAACAGCTGTTGCCCGTGGTGAAGCCATCATAAGAATCACTGCGACAGGCCCTAGAACCAGGTATGGTAGGACAGTGGAGCTCGTTGAAGCCGGGAAACCAAGGCTGCTGATCGAGGAGATAACCAGTAGCATAACCAGATGGCTCCTAGCTGTAGACGTATTCTTCGTAGTCCTAGTAGTAGTAAGACTACTCATCACTCAAACACCAGTTGTGGATGCACTCCCCTTCACCCTCACCCTCCTCATAGCCTCCATACCTATAGCCCTTCCAGCCATGACGACTATAACCCTGGCTCTCGGCAGCGTTGAGTTGGCGAGAGCTGGAGTCATAGTTAGGAGGTTGGAAGCCGTTGAAGCCGCATCCATGATGGAGGTCATATGCCTTGATAAGACGGGCACTATAACCGAGAACAAACTGGTGGTTAAAGACATTATTCCCCTGAGGGAAGGGTTCACTGAGCACGACGTGATTCTTTACGCTGCACTGGCATCTGAGCCCGATGGAAGAGACCCCATAGACAAGGCCATCCTGGAAAAAGCCGGGGAGCTGGGCGTGGATCTTGGCAGTGTGAGCGTAATGGAGTTCAAGCCCTTCAGCCCGGAGAGCAAGAGGAGTGAAGCATTAGTGTCAATGGGTGGCAGGATCCTCAAGGCCGTTAAGGGTGCACCACAGGTTCTAGTGGATGTCGACACGACTCTGGATCGCGAGAGGTTCAACGAAGCCGTCAGAACCCTGGGCGACAGGGGTATGAGACCTCTAGCTGTGGGAGTTGAAGAGAACGGCTCACTCAGGGTCATCGGCTTAATAGGGATCTACGATAAGCCCAGAGAAGACTCCCAAAGGTTCATTGAAGAGATAAAAAGCATGGGTGTTAAACCAGTCATGGTGACAGGCGACAACTACTATGTAGCTAAAAGCATAGCACGCTCAGTGGGGATAGAGGGTAGAGTCGTATCTTTGAAAGGCGTGCCCCGAGAGGAGCTCGCAGACCTCCTGGACTCGGCGGGCGTTTTCGCCGAGGTAGTCCCAGAGGACAAATATGAGATCGTGCGACTTTACCAAAGCAAGGGTAAAGTAGTGGGAATGACGGGTGACGGCGTCAATGATGCACCCGCATTGAAACAGGCGGATCTGGGTGTAGCAGTCAGCAATGCAACCGACATCGCTAAATCCGTTGCATCAGTAGTGTTGACGAAGCCTGGACTCGGGAACATAGTTGACGTGATAAGATTGGGGAGAGTGGTTTACCGGAGGATCGTTGTATGGGCTATAAACAAGATCGTTAAAACATTCCAAGTAGTATACTTCGTGTCGGCATCCACGCTTCTCCTAGGTGCACCCATCCTGACGCCGACGCACATGATCCTCATGTTGTTCCTCTACGACTTCGTAACCCTCTCCATAAGCACGGATCGGCTGAGGCCAAGCAGTAAACCGGAGAAATGGAATGTAAGGAGACTGGTCAAGGTATCAGTGATACTTGGACTTGTAAAGATAGCTGAGCTATTCCTGGCTCTCTACCTAGGGCTACACGTGCTGTCATTGCAGCTAGAACAGGCGAGAACCTTTGTGTTCTACACCTTACTGACATCTGGTTTATTCAACATCTTGAACTTCCGTGAAACCGGGTGGTTCTGGCATAGTAAACCGAGTAAGGTGATGACTATTGCTTTAACCACTGACATCCTCGCCGGTACCATTATCGCATGGAAGGGGTGGATTATCCAGCCGATTCCACCACCAGTGATCCTCATTGCATTCGTGTACACGGTTGCCGTGACATTGATTTTAACGGATGCAGTGAAGATCGCGGTGTTCAAGCTGTTTAAGTACAGCTAGCTGTTCCAGGGATAGACGAATAGAGTGGTTTGGAGCCCGCGCATATCATTTATTATCCTGGACGCCGCCTAGAGATCTTGAAGGGGGTGTCCTTGAGGGAGAAAGTCGACATACTAATATCCGACGCATTGATCGTTACAATGAATAGTGAGCGACGCATCATAGATCACGGATACATAGCTGTGCGAGATGGACGCATCATAGATGTAGGAGTAGGCGACGGAACCAGTAAGTACACTGGGGAAGAAACCATTAATGGACGTGGCAGAGTCGTAACACCGGGACTGATGTGTGCACACACCCACTTCTACGGGCTACTCCTAACCGGGAGCCCCTGGTTCTCGAAAATAGAGCCTCCAACAGACTTCCAGCAAAACCTTCAGAGGATATGGTGGGCCCTCGACGTAGAGTTAACCTATGAGGATGCATATGCCTCAGCCCTCATAGGCTCAATCCTGTTCGCGAAGTCAGGGGTAACCAACTTCTTCGACAATATAAGCAGCCCTAACGCGATAGACGGGGTCCTGGATTACATTGAGAAAGGAGTTAACGAGGTGGGGATAAGGGGGATAGTGTCCTTCGAAGCAACACAGAGGAGGAGTCTCGAGGAAGGTGTGAGGGGCCTCAGGGAGAATGAGAGGTTCATCGTGAAGAACAACAGGGATCCAGGCAGGTTAGTTAAGGGTGCAATATACCTCCACGCAAGCTTCACTGTTACAGACGAGCTCTTCAAGCTCGCTCATGAAACGGCTGGAAAGTACGGGGCACTCATAGCCATTCACACCGCGGAGGGATTAGTCGACGTCTACCACAACATAGAGAGATACGGATTGAGGCCCGTGGAGAGGATGAAGAAGCTTGGTTTCCTAGGGAGCAACGTGCACCTAGTACATGCCGTGAACATCACGGAGGACGAACTCCACATAATAAAGGAGACCGGGGTACACGTGGCCCATAACCCGTTGAGCAACATGTTGAACGCCGTCGGCGTAGCCAGGGTACCAGAAATGCTCAGGCTTGGAGTAAACGTGGGGATAGGGAACGACGGCTACGTCTTCGACCAGTTCGAGAATATGCGGGCAACATACTTGATCCACAAGCTCTGGAACAGGGATCCAAGGGTCCTCACCCCGCTACAGGTGTTCGAGATGTCAACAGTGAATGTTGCCAGAATGTTCCATGTCGAAGGGGAGCTCGGCAGCATTGAGGTAGGCAAGAAGGCAGACCTAGTTGTATTAAGGCCTGAGGCCCCGTCCACACCGGTCAACTCGCAGACCGTGATGGGCCACATAGTCAACTCGTTTAGTAGCAGGGATGTTGACACCGTCATAGTTGACGGCAGGATCATTGTGAGAAACAGGAAGCTAACCAGGGTTGACGAGGAAAAGGCTGTAGAGTACGTGCATAGGGTTGTTGAAAGACTATGGGATAGGCTCATGGAGAAGGGTAGATACCAGCTGGATTATTTATGCCCGAGATAACCTTGTTTTTCCCCTCCTTCCTCAACTCCATGAAGATTAACGGGCTTCCCGTGCTCCAGAATGCGTCCAGGTATTCTATCCTTGAACATTCTTAGAAACTCCCTGTCTCTTTCAGGGTTCCTCCTGTTATCAGTTAGCATGTATACCACGCCGTTCTTTATAGGGTACCATCTCCCACAGTTAGGGCAATATAGTACGCCTGTCCTGATGCCTTTCCTGAGGCATTCACGGCAAGGATAAGCCTTATTCCTGTCTATCTTCTCCCTTAGGTACCCGCAGTATTCCTTACACACAGGGGCCTCAACCTTCTCGACGTCTATGCTCTGCTCCTCGGACTCTATGACCGTGAGCTCTAACGGGTGGTGTTTACAGTGCACGCAAACCAGGACGTCGAGGCCCCAGTACCTCATCACCTACCAGTCACCTCACTGATTAGTGAATCCACTAGTTGGGACACCTCGTCGAGGCGTTCAATTGTTTTAGCCTCTATCATTACGCGAAGCAACGGCTCGGTTCCACTTGGACGGACTAGTAGCCAGTAGTCCGAAGACACCACTTTAACGCCGTCTATGGTTATCAACCGCTCGTTCCTGAATGCCTCCTTTACCTTCTCGACGACTGCGAGAGCGCTCTCCCTGCTCATCTTATACTTCTTCTTCACGGTATGATACTTGGGTAATGATTCGAATAACTGCGACGCCGGTACACCGTAGGTGGCGAGCATTTCCAGGAAGAGCGCAGTTGTCATCCCACCGTCGCGAACATATTGGTGTGGAGGATACATGAAGCCGCCGTTTTCCTCGAATCCGCATAGGGCGTCTCCGTTTCTTCTCATAGTGTGAGCTATGTCAACACTGCCGACCTTGAGCCAGACCACATCAATGTTCAATGGTCTCAGCACTTCCTCCACGATTACACTGGATGATACAGCTGTGTAAACCCTGCCTTTCAACCCTTTCTCCCTAAGGTATCTCGCCAGAAGGGCTGCCGTGCGATCACCCCAGTGCACGACACCTTTTTCATCGATCATTATGACTCTATCCGCGTCGGCGTCGTGAGCCACACCCAATGCAACGCCTACCTCCCTTACAAGCTTAGATGTCTCGGCAAGGTTCTCCACGGTGGGCTCCGGCAGCCTCCCCGAGAACAAGGGATCCAGTGTTCCATTAACGACAATGGGTTTCACGCCGAGCTCTCTCGCTATCAATGGCGTGGTCAGCGAGCCCACGCTGTTAGCTGGATCCACCAGCAACCTATAGTTCCTGCTCTTGATCAAGTCCCTGTCAACATGGCTTACCACGGCTTTCACATATTCTTCGATTACCAGGGGATACTTTTCTACATGGTGAGACAGCTCCCTCCAGCTAACCCTCCTGAACCTGTTCTCCCAGTACAACTCCTCGATGGCTTCCTCCTCATCCCTGTCGACTTCTATCCCGTGGGACCCGATCACCTTTATCCCATTGTACTCTGGCGGGTTATGGCTTGCCGTCACCATTACGCCACCGTCGAAGCCGTTGGATTTGACAGCGTACTGTAGGGCTGGCGTCGGAGCGAGCCCTGCATCATACACCTTGACGCCTGTTGACATCAATGCTCCTGCCACAATGTTCTTAATGAGCTCGCCGCCCGCCCTGGAATCCATTGCCACAAGGATCCTGGAGCCCTTGTCGAAGAAGGAGCCTATGGCTAGGCCCAGCCTCACCACTAGCTCGGGGTTAAGTTCCTCGTTTACTACGCCTCTTACACCATCTGTTCCAAAGAGCCTGCCCAACTCCATTACCCCTCCATTTCCTCCCTTAACTCCTCCAGGAGATCCATGAGCTCAACGCTCCCCTCTCTAAGCCTGAATATCGTCACAAGCCTTCTTTCATCAGCCCACTTCTTGACTAGGAGGGCACATGTGTTTAAACGGCTTAAAGCGTCCTCCACTATGTCCTCGATACTCTCACCACCCGAAGCCTTCTCCTCGAGGATTTCCCTAAGCTCTTCGGTGAAACCTATCGCAGTATAGATTTTTCCCGCGTCGAGCTTTACCTCGAGATATATGGGTAACTCCTCGTCGGGAACCCTTAAAGCATCCCTGTATGCGATAACCTTGAAGCCGTGTCGCCTGAGAAACTCGGCTAAATCACTTATCATTCCATGCACCCTGATGATGCCGCAGCGAACCCTAAGTAGATACATTAACCTGCTGAATATAAAAACATTGAGCCCTCTATGACTCCCTAAGGGACGACAGAGATGCTTGTATTATCCCTTAGGAAGCTTGATGAAGCCGTAGGAAGGTTCATAGAAGAGGCCGTAGTGGAAGGCTGCAGGATCCTAGTTACCGATGCTGAGACCATTAGGCTTCTCCGCGTCTCAAACATGCTGGGGAGCATGAGGCACCTTGAGATAGTGGTGTTTAACAGGGGGAATCCTGAGGAGGAGTCTCTACGCATAATAGCTGTCTACACGCCTTCAGAAGCATACATCTGCGATCAAAGAGGTTCATTGAATCCTCTTTCAAGAGTATTAAGGAAGCTAGGTATACCGGTCAAAGTATGCGAGGATGAACACCCACGGGGCTCCGACATGTAGAGCTACAACCGAGAACCCTGCCTTACAAGGCGGGGCTGAAGGGCTTAAATACGGTGCGCGGGAACCGGGGTGAAGACAGAGTTTCCTCCGTGACCTGTGGGGATTCCCAACCCCGGCGACTGCCTTCAGGGTTGGCCCACCCCGACTGCCCCGCAGATGACAGATGTAAACCCGAACAAATGCTGGGAACCAGTGAATCCCTCGAAGGCGTTTCCTTTAGGGCTGGAAGAAGTTTATCCACGTATATGTATCTCAACTATATCGCCATCCTCGACGACATGTTCTAGCCCCACCCTCTCACCGGGATAGTGGACAGATTTACCCCACACCTTTGCATACACAAAGTTCTTAACGAAGTCCCTGTGAATACTCTCAGCCACATCCCTTATAGTGGCACCCTTCCTGAGTACGAGGGGTTTACTGGATGGATCCGTGTTAGGGGACTTAGTGTAGACCCGTATCAGCTCAAGCTGCGTGAACAAAGCTTCACCCACCTTGTTAAGGCCTAAGCCTGTGAACGCTGATCCAGCTATTACGGGTAGACCGCTTTTCTCACCGAGCACCTTGACTACCTCGTCAACCCCGCTGACGAGGTCAACCTTATTTACAAACACGACGGAGGGCTTGTAAGTCGTGTTCTCGAATAAAGCCTGCTCTACATCATCCAATGTGACTTCTCCATATATTTTCACATGGGCATTATGGATCCTATATTCCTCGAGCAACCTACGTACATCGTCAAGCGTCGCGTTAAGCAGCTTACCCATCAGTGTGAAACGTATCCCTTGGCGCCCACTCCTATATGCCTCGATGACCACTCTCCCAAGGGGCTTTGAGAGTACGACACCTGAGTCCTCGAGGAGGCCGCGCAACTCCTCGAAATCCGCTATTATGTCGCGCGTAGCATCCAGCACTATGAGGAGACCATCGGCGTTCCTGGCGAGACCTATGATCTTGTTTATTAAACCACTCCCTCTGCTCAACGGCGGGGTATCAATTAGCTGAATATATATGTCCTCATACTTCAGCATCCCTGGAACGGGTTGCGTTGTGGAGAACGGGTAATCCGCGATAACCGTTCTAGCACCGGTCAACTTGTTTACAAGCATGCTTTTACCCGTGTTCGGGGGACCCAGCACTACCACCTGGACATCCCCCTCTTTCTCAACGAAAAAGACGGCGCCACGCCCGGTCTTCTTCTTCCTCCTCTCCTCGATCTCATCTCTGAGCTCTGCCAGCCTCCTAGTAGCCCAGAGCCTCAGTTTCTCCGTACCCTTATGTTTCGGCACACTGGAGAGAAAGTCTTCGAGAGCCCTTATCTTCTCCTCCGGAGTCTTCGCCTCCATGACTTTAATCCATTTAGCCTTGGCCTCTGCCGGTAGATTCGTCACCATGCCTGCTCCCCTCCATGAAGTCCAGCAGCGACCTACTCCTTCTCCTACCATGCTTCACATGCTTAACTATATGCCAACCCGGTGCAATATCCCTCACTATGCCCCAGCTCCTCCTAATGAATACCGGGGGCTTATCCCACCTCCCATAGATTGTTGCAAGCCATGCCCTGGATGCCGGGTCACTGGGGTATCCTGAGCCCAGCCCACCGGTGATCTTCCCGAGGACATCAATGTTTCTATCCCTGATCACTTTCGCGATCACACTGGCAGCTGAAACAGCGGGGTATCTTGCATCGGCTTCAGGCTCCATGACTACCTCCACGTGCTCCCCGTAGATCCTCATGGCGCACTCCCTGACACTTTCACCATAGCCTTTCACCTCGTCAACATATATTCTCAAGGAGTTACCCGGCTTCGATCTCGCTAGGCGACTATAGGAGAGGAGTTTGAGTATCCTGCATATCCTAATGTACTCGAGCTCATTCATGTTCCCCCTGTCTATGGTGAACGGGCTGACGAGCCATGCCACTATATCCACGTTGCTTGAGAGTATCTCCCAGAATAGCTCTCGCCGAGCCACAGGCTCCAGCGCCTTGCTATCCTTTAAGCCTATTGAAACCAGGGATTCAAAAACCCTACTCGGACCTATTACTCCAACTATAACCATGTCCCCTACGAAGGGGCCCCTGCCAGCCTCGTCTACACCTATCTCGATAGTGTCCCCGGCCGACACCTTAGGGAACCCTGCTAGCGCACATTGCTATGCTACGTGTTCATCTCCTCGAGAATCCTTTCGACTACTTGCACAGGGTTCTCGGCCTTCGTTATAGCCCCGCCCACCACAACTATGTCTGCACCACTAGCGATCAATCCTTTCACATCGCCGGGCTTTATTCCTCCGGCTACAGCTATCCTAGCCGATACATTCCTCCTCAAGCCTTCTATCTCCCTGAGCAACTGGGCTACTGTCACCCTTCTCGATCTCTGAACACTTATCCCCACATGGTAGAGGACGACGTCTACACCGAGCCGGTCGAGCTCCACAGCCCTCTTAAGCGGGTCGGGGTGGCTTATTAGATCCGCCACCACGAGCTTACCCCGTGCTCTAGCAGTCTCAACAGCCTCTTTAACCACATCATCGTCGGCGACACCGAGCACTGTGAACGCGTCGCCACCGGCGTCGAGGAGCATGCCGCCTTCTATAGCCGGTACATCCATGGTCTTTGTATCGACTACTACGAAGCAGTTTGACAGATTCTTCACGGCTTTAACAGCTATGAGACCCCACGCTTTCAGCAGGGGTGTCCCGACTTCAAGCCATATGTTCCTACATGACGTGTGAGAAGCTATCTTCGTTGCTATCTCGACTGCCTCCGGCAGCTTAGTGAGATCTAATGCGACCTGAAGTATCCTATCCATGGCCACCACGATTGTACCCATATCCTCATCCGGAGATAAATAGGTTAGCTCGACCACCGGGTTGCGGCGGAAAGATTTATTAGGTTTCCACTGAGCTAGTTAGCTCGGTGGCGCAGCAACCATTACTGCGCCGCCTCCCTAGCCAGGCAGGGTGTACCCATGAGTCAAGGAATTGATTACAGTGAGCTACTCAACTACGCTGTGAGAATAGTTGAGGATAATCTGAGAGCCGTTTTCTCCAGGATCAGGGAGGAGGCTTCATCTATCTCGCCTTTAACTCTCGACGCAGTTGAGATTGCATCAGACTATACCCTGAGAGGCGGGAAGAGGCTGAGAGCATTCCTAACATTAGTAGGCTACTGGAGTAAGGAGTGGGGGAGCGGGGATCCATCGCTAATCACCAGCCTGATGACCGGTATCGAGTTGCTTCAAAGCTACCTACTGGTACATGACGACGTAATGGATAGGGATGAGATACGGCGAGGCGGCCCAACAGTGCACTCGTGGTTCAGGGACAAGTGTATAAGGGAGTTCAAGACGGGTGATTGCACCCATTACGGTGACTCCCAGGCTATAACCGTGGGCGACTTCCTCGAGGCCACAGCAGTTGAATACGTGTCGAGAGCAGGGATTAACGGGGAAGTGCTCAGTAAGCTACTGGGGACCTATGCAGCGGGATTGAGGAAGGTGGCGTATGGACAGTACCTAGACGTGCTCTTCTCATATAGGTCGCTACACGAGGTCTCAGAGAGAGACGTCCTCCTCGTACACAGGCTCAAGACCGCTTCCTACACCATCGAGCTACCCCTACACATGGGGGCGATAGCCTCAGGCAAGTATAATGAGAGGCTACTCGGGGAACTATCCTCCTACGCGATCCCAGCTGGAATAGCATTCCAGTTAAGAGACGACATCATAGGCCTCTACGGTGACCCAAGGCAAACAGGTAAGCCCGTTGGTAGCGATGTAAAAGAGAGGAAGAAAACCCTCCTCGTGGTGAAGGCATACGAGTTGGGTAGCGAGGAGGTTAAGAGGAGGCTGAGTGAAATATACGATGCTCCTGGAACAGATGTAACACTCGACCACGTGAAGTACGTGCAGGATGTCGTCCGCGAAACCGGGAGCCTAGAGTATAGTGAGATGCTCATAAGGAGGTATGTTGATGAAGCCGCGAAGGTCCTAGAGGACTCCAGGGAGATGAGTAAGCAGGCGGCAGATGTCTTGAAGTGGCTACTGGTGAAACTAGCCTACAGGGAGAAATAGGACAGCATCCATAACCGGGGCCAACGCCCCAATGACTCACTCCTTTGAAAGCTCCCGCTCAACCTCCTCCGGGGGGAAGAAGTTGGTTTTAAACAGCGTGTAGCCCACTATGAAGAGCGATAGAAGAAGCACCATCACGAACACGTAGACCGTGAGCTTCAACACGGTTGCCTGGATACTGATGGGTGTGAAGAACACCAGGTAAGTGTATAATGTGGCGAGGACAACTGTACCGGATATCAATAGTGCTCCAGCGATCCTCTTCCTACTCACATCCACCACCCTGCCACTTTATCATACTGACCTCCTCCCCGCCTTAAAAGGTGAGGCTTTCGATTGTAATACCGCTAAGTATATATCGTATATACTGATAGGTAATCTTTTTAAAGGCATCCAAATATATAACGAAAACGGCGATGCGTAATGCATGAATATGCATCACTCTACGAGAACGACCCCGTATACCAGATGGCTGTGAAACAGTTGCGTGAGGCAGCATCACTCCTGGGACTCCCCGACGAAGTCGTTGAAGTGCTCAGGCACCCAGAGAAGCTTGTCCAAGTAAAGATAACCATTAGGAGGGACAATGGCAAGCTAGAGACCTACCTAGGGTGGAGAAGCCAGCACAACAGTGCACTAGGACCCTACAAGGGTGGAGTAAGGTATGGTGAAGACGTAACACCCGGTGAGGTAGTCGCGTTATCCATGTGGATGACCTGGAAGACCTCGCTGGCCGGGATACCATACGGCGGCGGTAAGGGAGGAGTCAGAGTCAACCCCAAGGCTCTCAGCCAGAGGGAGCTAGAGGAGTTGAGCAGGAAGTTCTTCGCCGGCATAGCCAAGGATGTGGGCCCAGACGTAGACATACCTGCCCCCGACGTCTACACCAATCCACAGACCATGGCCTGGTACTTCGACGAGTACAGTAAGATTGTTGGATACCAGGCGTGGGGGGTTGTCACAGCTAAGCCTGTTGAACTCGGAGGTCTCTACGCTAGAGTCGTCTCCACAGGGTATGGTGTAGCCCTCACGGCGAGAGAAGCTGCAAAGAAGTGGATAGGTGGACTAGAGGGTAAGACGGTTGCAGTCCATGGATTCGGAAACGTTGGCATGTACGCCGCTAAATATCTCGCTGAGTGGGGCGCCAGGGTTGTGGCTGTGAGCGATAGCAGCGGATACATATATGATCCCAAAGGACTGGACGTCGAGGAAGCCATCAGGGTTAAGGAGACCACTGGCAAGGTGACAAACTACAAGAAGGGAGATGTAAAGGTTTCAGCAAACCACATGGAGCTACTCGAGCTACCAGTGGACATACTTGTGCCAGCCGCTACACAGGACGTCATAACCAAGGAAAATGTGAACAAGATAAAAGCCAAGGTTATCTCGGAGGGAGCCAACGGTCCAACCACCCCTGAAGCCGAGAAGATACTGCATGAGAAGGGAGTAATCATAGTCCCCGATATACTCGCGAACTCTGGCGGAGTAACAATGAGCTGGATCGAGTGGAGCCACAACAGGATGGGCTGCTGGCTCACAGACGAGGAGGCGTTATCAAGGCTCGACAAGATGATGAGCGTGAACTTTGAGAGAGTCTTCAATGACTGGAGGAAGAGATTCTCCACCCACCCGATGAGGACTGCTGCCTACGCCATCGCAGTAGACCGCGTTGTTAAAGCCATGAAGCTAAGGGGCTGGATCTAGAGGCTGTGTTTTTTCCCTGCATCACTCCTCCTGTAAACCAATGTGTCATGTGAATCCCTGATCTCTTCAACCCTGTGAAGTGGTATTACCTCGTCACGCGTGTATATGTATCCTCCCCTGAAGTCCTCTATTAGACTCCCGGGGATAGGCTTCAACACCTCCCCGTTCTCCGTGCGGAACCTCACGTACACCGTGTAGTCGCTTCTACGTCCACCGAAGACGATCCTCCGGAGCCAGTTCTCCAGCTCCCCTCTTCTACGTCCCATTACAACCACTAGCCTTGTGATGAGTGGCTATAACCGCCTCACATATGAGATTCCGTCTCCTCCTTAAATCCGCTTCCAGGCCGCTGTCTTCAATCCCAGGATCACGGTTTAACCCACTAGGATGATTAGAGGGCGGGTTCTTCGCTAACACACATGTTTGCAAGAGCGCTTAACACTGCCGACTCATAGAGTATTGGAATATACTTCCTCCACAGGATTACAATCGAGTAATTAACCCTAGCATGCCCCGGCAGGATCCCAGCGTACTTTACCACTAAATCAGGGGGTAGACGAGGAAATGAAACCCCCTTATCTACGACTCCGATAACCTCTATGCAGTCCCTGCTTCTCGTTTCAACAATTATCCAATCCCTTAGCTCGACGACCCTGGATTCAACGGCCCTGAGGAGGCCCGGGTCAACGGGTGAGACCACGGTTGCATGGTATTCTCCAGCAGTATCTGTTTCAACCAACGAGTTGACGAGCCCTCCTACAACTGCCTCGTAGACTCCGGGCTTAATGGTTTTCAGAGTGTTGAGGTACTCGTATACGTTTCTAATCCTTCGTTCCCCTATACCCGTCTTCCTTGAGACCGCTACCCTCCCGTAACCCTCCTTGAAGACTCCTAGTATAACGGCAACTATTTCAACCCCGGTGAAGCCTGACTCAGCTGAGAGATTCCTGAGTGAACCCAGTAGTCTACAGTCGATCATTCTTTACCACAGCGCCTCCTTCTAGGAGCGATACTACCTCCCTGGAGCTCAGTATTGTCGAGCCCAGCACTGTCCTCATATAGTTCAATGCCCATTCATGGTCGCCCTTATTGAATGCGCTCACCGCGTCCTCTACCACTATAATCTTGTACCTGTTGTAAAAGGCGTCTATTGCTGTATGCAGTACGCATATATGGGTGTGTATACCCGTCAGGATTACCGTGTCAACCCCTAGGTCCCTGAGAATGTAGTCTAATCCAGTCTCCCTGAAGCCGCTGTAGGACCTCTTATACAGGACTATGTCCCCTGGCCCCGGTTTCAACTCGTCAATTATATCTGACTCGGGGTCGCCTTGCATGGCGTGGGGTCCCCATATGGATAGCTCGTGGTCGAATGGATAGTGGTGGTCTGCCAGATATATGACTGGGATTCCCTTGCTGCGTGCAATAGACGCTATTCTACTTATAGCGGGAATTATCTGTGTAGCCTCGGGGCTCTTTAGCCGGCCGTGCACGAACTCCTTCAGCATGTCTACTATGAGTAGGGCCGGCCGCAACAATTCTCACCACTGGTTAATTAGGGTTGACCAGGATAAATAACCATCGTGATGAGCGACTTCGGTTCTGAGTCACCACGCGATGAAGAGCCGTGTGAGGGCTGATGAAGCACCTCATATATACTCCTCACCGGTTCCCTGGAGGAGCAGGGCTTTCAGCTGTAAGCATCATGCCTGGTGAAGAGCGGGATATAGGTGGCAGTGGCCTCTAGTAGTATGGCAGTATGATTCTTCTACCGTTGGGCGCATTACTAACGGTGAAGCCGACTCCATAGGTCTCTTCAAGAACCCCAAGGTTCTCCAATAGCTCGTCGAACCCGCCTTCGAAGACTATGGAGCCACTCCTCAACACTATTACGTGGTCGCATGTGCATGAAGCGAACACTGGGTCATGGGTTGCCACGACTATTGTGGAAGATGCTGCCCTCCTCCTCAAGACCCTTGAAAGCACTGGTTTGAATCCGACGTCGACATGCGCGTCAGGCTCATCTAGCAGCAGGTACCGGGGATTCTTGACCAGTGCCGAGGCTATTACCACCCTCTGTAACTCGCCACTGCTGAGCTCACCCACGTATCTGTCGAGGAGCATTGTTATATCTAACTCCATCGAGGCTTCCTCAACCGCTTTTTCCACGTCAATATTTTTCAACGGATACAGAGCCATCTCAAGTATCTCCCTGACCCTCAGTGAAAGACTAGTTGACACCGAGGTCGGCGAACCATATGACAGTATTTTCGAGAGGACGGCCAGCGGCATCCTAGAAGCCTCGAGCCCGTCTATGAGTATTGAGCCCCTGTACTCAACTAGCCTGGCCACCGCGCGTAGAAGCGTTGTTTTACCAGAGGCATTGGGACCCATGAGGCATGTCACCTTGTTCCCCGGTATCTGGAAGGATGCTTTCCACAAAGCCTTTAGCCCACCCCTGTATTCAACCACTACATCCTTCCCTCTCAACATCTCATGCACCCCGCCTGGAGACAAGTAGATATATAAAGATAGGGGCGCCGATCAAAGATGCCACAGCCCCGGCTGGCACCTCGCCCCACATCACAGCGAAAAGCCTTCTACTAATGAAATCTGTGAGGTAGAGCACCGCGGAGGATGTAAGCATCGCTAAGGGTGCTACAACCCTGTTATCACTTGTACCCGACACGTATCTCGCTATATGCGGCGTAACCAATCCAATGAAGCCTATCAAGCCATACATCGATGTAACAATACTTGTCGATGCACCTGCAAGCACAACGGAGGCTAGGCGGGTTAAACGTGGATTGAACCCGGCTACCATTGAGAACTCATCGCTGACCTCCAGGGTGTTAAGGGGTTTAGCAATCAGGAACACGGTGAGAAGGGATACTGCTAGAACGATTAATAACACCTGCGTCTTCTCAGCTGTAGCAACTATGAAGCTCCCAACGAGTAGTGCATGTACGTAAGGATACTCTCTCACAGCTACATATGAGAGGAGTATTGAAAGCCCTGAGAAAACCGAGTTCATGCCTATGCCGGCTAGAATGTAGGATGTTGCTGAACCAGAAAGCTTCTCGGCAAGCAGGATGGTTAATACCATGGCTGTGAACCCTCCAAGCATCGAGAAGAATGAGGCGTTAAGGGTGTACCCCCCGGTCCACAGTATGAATATGTATGTGAAGACTAGTGCACCGCTTCCAACACCAATAACATAGTGATCCACTAGAGGATTACGCAGGGACGACTGCAGGAGCACACCAGCTAAACCTATTATCGCACCTGATAGCAGTGCTGAGAGAACCCTATTAAACCTGTAGTCAAGGAGTGCTGGGACACGTTGAATCCCGTTGAAATCCATGAAAACCAGGAGAAGTATCGTGGAAGCTGAGAAAACAATGAATAGTGATGACGCGGCCTTCCTCATCTCCTCTTAAACACCACCAGCACTACTACTGCTACAATGACTGCTGCCACAATCACAACCGTTGCCGCCAGTAACCCATTGAGTGTCATCCCCTGGGACCCCGACTCGGCAGCGCCGCCGGTGATGTTTGCACGAGACAATGCATTGTACACCACCTGGGGCGCGTAGAGCAGTAAGGGACCGGGCCTCATGAGGATGTCGGTTTCACTCTGGTTGAGAACCACTATGGGTTTACCGAGCCTCGTTAACCCGCTTTCATCGAGGAGTCTAATGCTGATGTTGATGCCGCCCATGGATGCAACCACTATTACATCGGGATTCAACTCTACGGCTTTCTCTAGACTTATACTGGTCCATGAATAGATGTCTCTGCACGCGTTAACTAGTCCAAGCCTCTCAACTATATCGTCTATGTATGTGCCTTTGCCGGCGACCCATATGCCTCCCGTGAGATCTATTACGAAGAGTATGCTCACCCCTTTATACCTCTCAGCCACTAGCTCCCTGTACTTCTGGAACTCGGCTTCCAGCTTTCCAGAGAACTCGGCGAGAAGGCTGGTTTTATTCAGGATCAATGCAACCGTGTACATGTCGCTTAACACGTCCTGTATACTCCTAGAGGCCCCGCCCTCAAGATACACTACCGTAACATTGTAGTTCTTGAAGAAGTCGAGCAATGGTATGTGAGCACCCTTCTCAGCTAGCACTAGATCCGGGCTGGCTGCAAGTATCTCCTCACTCCTGATGGCTGACCACCAGTATCCGCCTACATCAGTGACGTTGCGTGCCCTCAGTATCGTGGAGATATTGAACCATTCGTCACTGAGGGAGAGGGAGTCTGCCCCTACAACTGTATCAAGCCCTCCGAGATATGCCAGCGTCTCCGTTATGGATGGACTGAGCGACACTATCCTCCTAGGTGTTTCAGTAATCGAGATCGTTCTCCCTGTGGAATCCTGCAGTGTTACACCGGCTGAAGCCGGCGTGACTAGTGATATCGCTAAGACCACTATTGCCATGTACGCGAGTGCTATTTGCTTGGACATTTTGACCAACACCAAGTATCACAGCTACTCGGTATCCATTTAAAAATCTTTCCACCAGTATTACAGCAGCCCATTCTTCAGAGCAGGGAGGGAAACTAAAGCTGTAGCCCTGCAATATATCTGAGGCTCTCCAGTTCAACTGGGTGGAGCTTGGCTGTAATGATCAGTGAGTGTGGTGGCGGAGGATACCTGTGCTTCCCTAATTCACGTACTCTGCCAGCCTTAACAAGCTCCGAGCTCCATCCAAGCCTAGCCACTGCTACGCCAACTTGATCAAGTATTAATCCCTTGTCGTCGAGGCCTCCCAGTATCTCAACTGCCTCTGGAATCGTCATGGCGACACCCTCCTCGAGCCTCAAATCCAACAGGATCAGGGTGTGGAGGTTCCTGCTCAGGTTGTCATATATGGTTTCAACAACGCTGTACGGCTTGAAGTTATCGGGGTAGACCAATGTGACTATTTTGCCGAACCTGTATGCTTGAAGACCTATCCTACTGTGAACTAGGCTCACTATCGATATGCCTGTGGCAACCCTTACTTCAACCCCTCGCTTCAATGCTTCAACCCTGATGGCGTCGTGTGTAGTTGCTGTAAATGGATCCCCGGCGCAGACAATAGCTACATTCTTTCTCACCGATTCCTCCACTATCCTAGTTATGGCATCGCCCTCGAGATCCCTCCTTCTGGCTACAATTATCTCTGCTGACGGGTTCACGTCTCTAATCCACTCGTACCCATCCTCATACATGGAGGTGTATGTGTCGATGTATATTTTCTCAGCGCTCCTCAGGAGCTCCAGGGATTCCTGAGTCAAGTGCCTCCGCGAATACCCTATGCCGATGAACGCCAGCAAGACATCTACCTCTCCACGGTCCTCTGACCTCCTCCCCGCCCTAAAAAGGTTTCACTGCTTAGGGAGTTCACTGGTTCCCCGCATTTGTTCGGGTTTACACCCGTCATCTACGGGGCGGGATGCCTCCGCGGGCGACGGGGCTTTCAGTTGTAAACAATGTTACAGTTGAAAGCCTCGCCCTGAAGGATGGGTGAAGGCTGGACGGCTACTAATGCTTATAAGTCTTGCTAATCTTCATAGATGGCTGGAGACGGGTGGTGCTGTATGCCTAAGACGGTGAGTGTACTGTTGAGGAGGGAGTTACTTAAGAGGGATCTGGAGTTACTCGATATATATAGGTTCAGCGATAGAGAGGTGGTTAGGATTAAAGACAGAGTGTCTGGGAAGGTCATGGTACACGTGTTGAAGACACGTCTACCTTCGATACTCTCGCAGGAGGATTTAGCCAGGATCGCGAGTGAAATAGCGTCCACTGTGAGGAGCCGTTGACGCCTACACCTGTCGACGCATGCCATCAATGAACTCCTTTAATGCATCCATGCCTCTACCCGCCACCGTACTCGCTGGTCGCTCAGAGCCTATCCTCCTGTAATACTCGATCCTACTGAACAACGATATTATGGTGGATGCAAGCTCGTCGACGCTGCATCTACCGGTCTTGATCACCATCTGGGAGTCGACTGGGATATCCATGTCGCTGCAAACTATGAGCGGGCGGGAGTTCCTGTATAGTGCATCGAACACCATGTAGCTCGACGCACTCTCGTCGAGTATTACACCTATGACTATACGGGAGGATAGGTTGAACACGCTATCGGTTGCAACATTGATCACCCACGGGGAGGATGCACTGCACTCCTTCTCAGAGAAGTTCACTATCAGGGGGTTGAAACCCACGGCTTCCAGCTCTCCTGCAACCTCCACTATCCTCCCGCATTCATCGCTATGCGTGGCTATACCGCCATCGCTTGGCAGCAGATCCCTCATGACGCTAGAGCCAGGGGCATGGAGGGGGATGTAGACGACGTTTACATCAGGCATCTCCTCCCTGAGAACCCTGTAATCCTTCATCGTTGAAGCCGTAACCAGTATCTCGAGGCCTGCTCTACGTATGTTGATTATCTTCTTCAAAACCCTCTTCTCAACCACACCACCGTGCTCCACACCTATAATTACCCTCAACCCGTGTCCTGCCACACTGTTGAGGAAGCCTTCGAGCTCCCCGTCGATCCTGCCAGCGTAGAAGACTATGTTGCCTACGGGTTGCTCGCCTCCAGTCGTCCTCAAGGGGGTGAGGCCTAGGGCTTTCAACATGCTGTCAACCATGTAGCAGTACGCTGATGAGGCCTTACAGATGAACTGCATCACTCCCCACCATCTTCATACGGAGCGTTTCCTGCACCGTGATCAAGAGCCATGTGACACGGGTGCACAGTGTTTCACCAACCCTCTATCCCTCTGGATCCATAGGATAAACACTACTCCCATACTCATTCCAGTAGCCCAGAGTATATTGTGTGTGTTGGTTGCCAACAATTAAAACTAGGGTAGTAACCATATTATATTTATTAATCCAGGGAGCCCGGCTCAAGCAGCACCCAGGGAACATGTACAGGGAGGTATGGGTTTTGGACAAGTGGAGCATACCCTTTAAGGAGGGGTGCCTTGAGGTAAGACGGAAGGGTGACTCACTAGAGGTTAGGGGCGGGAATTTCACTATCGAGTTGCGTCCACGAGTAATAAGTGTAGATGGTTCCACAGGGATCAGTATTGAGGGAATCTATGGCTCGCGTAGGAAAGTAATCTATATCCGGTATGAAGGGATCAAGACACTGGACCATTGCAACGAAAAGATCGAGGAGGTGGATCTCGGAGACTACATCGTGAAGAGCACTTACCTCTTCACTGGCTCCTACATCACGATCATCACGCCAGGTTACCTCCTAGTGGACTACGTTGTCATCACCGATGACTCGGCTGCCGTAGTAGTACAGGGCAAGAGAAGCACTTACTTTGAGGAAAGCGGGAGACGGGTAACCATATACGTGGTCTAAGCGATGAAACCCGTGTTAGACCCCGGGTTTTTAAATGATTACACCTGGATAGTTTACCAGGTGTAATGGCATGCCCAGCCTTACAGTCGACAAGATCGATGAATACCTGGGTAAACCCGTAAACGACCCATACGGGAGGCGTGTAGGATACATCATCGGCTTCTACAGCGACGCTGATGGAAACGTAACATCCCTGGAGATAAGTTTCAATGAGTTCGGATTCAAACAGGTCACGGTCGACATGTTCAGGTTTGAAAACGGCAGCATAATATTGCTCCCCGAATGGGAGTACACGGCAATTCTACTGGAGAACAGGCTTGAAAGGGTGAAGAAGCGTGTAGCAGCCCTTGAGGAGTTGAACAGTAAGAAGGAGATACCGGTTCACACCTACGAGGAGTTCAAGAAGAAACTCGACGAGTCACTTATAAAGCTTAAAGAGGAGGCAAAGGGGGTTAAAGAGGAGCTCAGGAAGAGAATCCATGAAATAGAAGACATGATCGTTGAGCTCGAGAAGGCTATCACAGCTGTAAAGGTGAGCTACATAAGCGGCGAGATACCTGAGAAAGCCTATAAGGCTTCAATGGATCACTTGAGGCGGAACCTGGATATACTGAACTCTGAGAAAGCCAGCGTCAAGAAGCACTTGGACAAGATAGAGGCATTGGAGAACCTTCCAGTAGACGCAGCCGTGAAAGTAAGCGTAGCGGGAGAAACTCCTTCAAAGTCCTCGCAGCCAATGCAGGTAGTAGTAGTTGAATCGTGAGGACTTTTTCCAGTGCATAAGACTTTAACCCGGTTGACTTCTCAACCCAGCCATGAAATAAGTCTCGACCTCCCACCGCCTTAAAGGTGAGGCTCTAAGTTGTAAACCAAGGGATCCTCACTACCAGCACCCATATACACCTCCATGCTTATAGCTGAAAGCATTGATTCCTGGGCCAGGATATGCCAGCCATTATTAAGGGTTTGAACCGGTATCTCCATGAGTGG
Organism: Desulfurococcus mucosus DSM 2162; assembly: GCF_000186365.1. Lineage (NCBI taxonomy): Archaea > Thermoproteati > Thermoproteota > Thermoprotei > Desulfurococcales > Desulfurococcaceae > Desulfurococcus > Desulfurococcus mucosus. The sequence continues at coordinate 129,316 of NC_014961.1, read as the reverse complement.
AGAGGGGCGTGTTAATGCCTAGGGAGGGTAGCATACGGGGAACGCTCACAGCCATCTTCTACAGGCTCGGCATGAAAGCCCTGCAACCTCTCTACGAGGTGTACGAGAAGTGGCTGTGGATGCAGATACGCGGGGGGCCTTTCCCGCGACACATAGGCATAATACCAGACGGCAACAGGAGGTGGGCTAGGAGGCTCGGCTTCGACCCGTCGCTAGGCCACATCTATGGGTACGAGAGAATGAAAGAGGTGCTTAAATGGATATGGGATCTTGGGATAAGGTATGTCACCATATACGCTATGAGCACCGAGAACTGCAAGTATAGAAGTAACGGTGAGCGAGAACACTTGTTTAACCTGGCGAGAAAGGGGCTCAGAGAGCTCAGGGAGCTCAGGGATATCCATGAGAGAAAGGTGAGGGTGAAAGTTTTCGGCACACTCGACCTGGTTCCAAGCGACATAGTTGAACTAGCAAAGGAGCTCGAGAAGGAGACAGAGAAATATGACTCATACCAGTTGAACATAGCGCTCTGCTACGGGGGCAGACAGGAGATACTTGACGCCGTGAAGGCTGTCGTGCGGGACGTCATCGACGGCAAGATAACCGTTGACGATATAAGCGAGGAAGCCTTCAGTAAGTACCTTTACACCAGCGAGGCACCTGACCCGGACCTCATAATAAGAACCAGCGGCGAGGAGAGAATAAGCAACTTCCTACTGTGGCAGTCGGCTTACAGCGAACTGTATTTCTGCGATGTCTACTGGCCCGAGTTCCGTAAAATAGACTTCTGGAGGGCGATACGCAGCTACCAGATGCGTGAAAGAAGGTTTGGAAGGTGACAGGATTGCTTATAGCCTGAAGCCTCGCCCGTTTAGGCTGGAGTTTAGGCTGGAGGAGGTCAGCCGGGCGAACTTGAACCATGGTGAAGAGCAGGTCTCCCTACTCCTCTAGGAAGTCCTCGGGTTCCCCGTAGATTATCTTGAGCTCGTCGATGGTTAAGCGCTTCTTATCCTGCTTCTTCTCAAGGATCTCCTGCTTCTTGGCATTCAGCATCATTCCCAGCTTGGCTTTCTCGAGCTCCCTGTTGAGATTGTTTACTTTTTCCCTCAATTCTTCGAGCCTTGCGCTGAGCTCCTCTATTTCCTTTGAAACCTCGTTAACTGTGTTCTGCTTGGCCTCTATGGAGTTCTTTAATCCCTGGTATTTCTTCACGACCTCCTCCAGCTGCTGCTTCAACCTATCCCTTTCATCCGTCAGCTTACCTATTTTCTCTCTTAGAGACTGGAGCTTGCCTGAGAGATCCCTTACCTGTATCTTCAGGCTTGAGTAGAATGCCCTGATCTCGAGCACCTCGTTCCTCTCCTTCCTCAGCTTCTCGGCTTTCTCGAGTAGAGCTGTGAGCCTCTTTATCTTCTGAATAATCCTGTTCTCCTCCTCTATTGACAGTACTCTTGTCTGGAGGATCCATTCTAGCCTCTCTATTTCACCCCTCAGGATGTTGGAGGGTGTTCTAGCCTCTTTCGACATGCTCTGTATGGTGTTCTTTTTCTCGGCGAGAACCTCTCTTAGAGCCTTTAATTCCTCGATCTTGCTTCTCCGTTCTTCGGCAAGCCTCCTGTACTCTTCGATGAGCTGCCTCCTCTCCTCCTTTATCTTCCTTAGTCTCTCCTTGAGAACCCTTATATCGTTTAGGTACTTCTGCTTCTCGCCTCTCTCAGTCTTCAGCTCGCCTATGAGTTTAAACCTTTGATCCTTGAGGAGCCTTATTTTCTCCCTTATCTCACCTATCTGCGTGGTGGCGTTCTCTATTTCCCGTTGTAGTTCCTCTATAGGTGTGGATGACATCGGCTATCCCGCTAGCTATGTTTAAGTATGATCCTGGCGTCAACAGCTATAGCTCCCTTACTGTACGCCATGACGGGGTTTAGATCTATGGACTCTATCTCAGGGTTATCCTCCATTAGTCTCGCAGTCTTCACGATCATCTCGGCGATCGCATCCTTGTCTACTGGAGGTTGGCCACGATAGCCTTCAAGTATGCTTGCTGACTTTATCTCCTTAAGCATTGTGAGTGCATCCTCCTTGCTCACAGGGGATACCCTGAAGGATACGTCTTTCAATACTTCTACGAAGATTCCTCCTAGGCCGAACATGACCACTGGCCCGAACACGCTGTCCCTTACGCCTCCAATGATTACTTCGAGGCCCTGGGGTGCCATGTTATACATGAGCACTCCAACTATCCTTGCACTCGGGGCTCTGCGTGGCACTGTCTCAAGCATTTCCTTTACGGCTTTCCCAACCTCCTCCCTGCTCCTGAGCCCTAGCTTCACGCCACCTACATCGCTCTTGTGCGATATATCGGGTGACACTATCTTTAATGCGATGGGGTATCCGACTTTGTCGGCTAAGGCTACTGCTTCCTCCGGGCTCTTAACCACTACTACCTCTGGTGAGGGTATCCCGTAGTGCTTGATGAGCTGGAAGGCCTCGTGCTCCAGTAGCTTGTATCGCCCCTCCTTGAGCGCATTGATTATTATGTCACGGGGGGTCAAGTTCATCAACCTCTATCCCTGGTTGTCTTCATCTTTATCCTGCTATAGGTATATAATACTTTAAGCGCCTTTGCAGCCCTCTCAGGGGATTCGAATACAGTGATCCCGTTCTCCTGGAGCCTCCTAGCTATTTTGACCGCTTCCTCCCCGCCTATGGATACCGCTATTATTGGCTTCCCATACTTCTTCTTAGCCTCTATGAGGTATTCCACCAGTGAGCCCTTTATACCTGGTACCTGTGGTAGTGCAACCACTACTACTGCATCCACGTCTCCACGTGGAAGCACTTTCTCAAGTACCTTCATGTATCTTTCATCATCGGTGTCACCCGTGAGGTCTATGGGGTTCTCTACGATGCAGTGTGGTGGCAGCACTCTTCTCAACTCCTCCCTTAGATCCGGTGGCGTCCTAGGTAGCTCGAAGCCCTGGGAGGTTAAGGCATCGGTTAACATCACGCCGACACCGCCTGCATCAGTGATTATGTAGACCCTGTTACCATTCATTAATGGTTGATCGAGCAGTATACGTACGGCATCCATCATCTCGTCGAAGCTCTCCACCTCTACTATCCCAGCCTGCTTGAAGGCAGACTTGTAAACCGAGTAGTCTCCTGCAAGTGCGGCTGTATGGCTTGCAGCTGCAAGGCTTCCCCGCCCGGTTTTACCCGCCTTGAATATCAGCACCGGTTTGACCGTGCTCACTTTTCTCGCGGCCTCGAGGAATGCTCGTCCTCTCCCATCCTTCAAGCCCTCTAGGTATATTAGTATGACCCTGGTTTTCTCATCGCTTGCAAGGTACTCCAGTATATCGACATCGTCCACATCAACCTTGTTACCGTAGCTCACGGCTCTTGAAACCCCGATGTTGTTGTATGCCATCCAGTCCATGAGGGCTGAGGCGAATGCACCGCTCTGACTGATGAATGCGACATATCCTTTCGGAGGACGCTTCATCTTCTCCTCGGGCAGGAAGAATGTATCGACACCGCTCCAGCTGTCATATATGCCGATGCAGTTTGGACCTATGATCCTTATCCCATACTTTAACGCTATCTCCTTGACCTCGTTCTCCAATCTCTCTCCTTCAGGTGTTCCAGTCTCCCTGAAGCCGCCGCTTATTATTATTGCCGCCTTGCATCCTTTCTCACCCAGCTCCCTAAGCACCTCGGGCACGCCTGGAGCCGGTATGGCTATCACGGCTAGATCCGGTGCCTCAGGTAGATCCCTTATACTCCTGTAGCACTTGAGCCCCAGGATCTCATCGTAGCCCGGGTTAACCGGGTAGACCCGGCCCCTATACCTCTTAGTAAAGTTCTCCAGTATGACCCTGCCCACCTTCCCTTCCCTAGGTGTTGCACCGATCACTGCGACGCTACTAGGGTTGAAGAACCTAGTGATCGCTGACACGCATGACCACCTATCACGTGTCATGTATGCTTGGATAAGGGTGCTGGGATATAAATTAAAAACCGTGAGGAAACGTCAGCATTACAGGAGGCGGAGGCGTCCAAGTATGGCTGCAAGCGGGGTTTCACTAACAGAGTTATTCGTCGAGTTCCTGAAGATAGGGTTCTTCATGTTTGGAGGCGGCTACGGTGGCATAGCGTTGATGTACAAGGAGCTCGTCGAGATAAAGAAGTGGGTCTCCGAGGAAGAGTTCCTCGAGCTCCTAGGTGTCGCTGAGAGTACGCCGGGACCCATAGCAATAAACTCAGCTACATGGATAGGGTACTCCCTTGGAGGATTACCCGGCTCCATAATCGCCACCATAGGCGTCGTCATGCCCGCCTACCTAGTGATAATGGCCATAGTTACATCGCTTAAACCATATATGGGTAGCGACGCAGTGAAGATAATGTTCAGGGGCATTAACGCTGCTGTTGTAGCACTAATACTCTACGCATTGATCAAGGTGGCTAGGAGCGTGTTAATAGCCTCTGGGGGAGCCTTGAACCTGGTGGCTGTAGCAATATTCGTCACAGCCTTCATACTCCTCTATGTGGGTGACCAGCACCCAATAGTAGTGATACTGGTGTCCGCTGCTGTAAGCCTATTATTGAAGTACGGGCTTGGAATATGACGCTATTCACCCCCGTGGTAGGCGTGGAGGAGACTGGGCGATAATACACATGAGAACCCGGTTTCGTGAACGCCAAAGATTTATAACCAGGAGATACTTGTTTAGAAAGGTATCAGGTGTTTAGGATGTCGTATTACCAGGGCAATGACTTAAGGAAGCCGAGTGGCGGGTTAAAAGGGGAGAAGAGAGGTAAGAGAAAGCACGAGCTAGGCTCACCTCCAACCAATACTACTCTGAGCAATAGTGAGGAGAAGGTGTTTGTGAGAACACTGGGGGGAAACATGAAGGTGAAGCTGAAGAAGGCCCTCTACATTAATGTTGCCCTTCCAGGGGAGAAGACGGCTAAGAAGGTGAAGATACTGGACGTTGTTGAGACGCCCTCAAACCCGCAGAACACCCGGTTCAAGATTATCTCGAAGGGCACCGTTGTGAAAACAGAGCTAGGACTCGTCAAGGTTACCTCGAGGCCTGGGCAACACGGTGTCTTAAACGGGGTTCTCGTAGAGAAAAAATAGGTTCACGATAAACCCTTGAAAAGGGGAGTTTTTTGAGCAGAGAGTACAAGGGCAGGAAGATAGTCGTTTACCCATCATACATAGATTCCAAGAAGAGCCGTAGAGAGGGCAGGAAGATACGTTTAAGCGATGCCGTACCGAACCCAGGCATTGACGAAATACTCGAGGCTTGCCGGAGGCTGGGATTGAACCCGGTTCACGAGGAGAAACAGTACCCAAGGATCCATGGATTACGGGGACGCGTCCTCGTGGATAAAAAGATGAGTAAGCTGAGCACACTTATAGCCGTAGCCAGGGAGATCAAGCGTATGCGCGGCGATACACGTAGCTGAAAGCCGACCCGTGAAGGTGCTCCCATAAAGTATTACTTTAAGGTTTAATACTTCATTTAAAAACTATAGTGATACATGTTCTTTGTATTAAGTGGTGTTTAAATGGGACTCTCCTTATATATCAAACCGTAGTAGGAGTAATATGTTGCGAAAGTAATACCTGCGTGATACTCATGAACAAGTTGGGGATAGTGGAGGCCTCCACTAGGGATGGATTCATTGTTGTCAAACCTGTTTCAAGAGATGTCCTTAAACTAGTCAACTCCTCTGTCTACGATGACAACTATAGGAGGATAGGGAGAGTCGTCGATGTAATCGGGAGGGTAGACGACCCCAGGGTTATCGTGAAACTAGAGAACAAGGCTTTCAAACCATCCCCTGTGCTCTACTATCACTTAGCTGAGAAGAAGCGTGGGAGAGGGGGGAGGAAGCGTTGAGGTGCCCTCACTGCGGCAGGGACACTGTTATCTTCGACTCCGACTCCAACACGTATGTGTGCCAGGTTTGCGGAGCAGTAGTTGATGAGAGACCAGCATATCAGGGCACCGAGGGCTTCCCGAAGAATAACACTACACCACGTAACAGTGGAGCACTCACCCATAGAGTGCACGATCACGGTGTAGGCGGCACGGAGATAGCGGGCAGCTTCAAGGCGCACCTGAGGCGTGGAAGGAGCTGGGTGAGAGCTAATAGTGAGATAAAGGTTGACAAAAGGGATAGGAAGCTTAAGAAGGCTTTGCAATGGCTTAACGAGTACCTGAAGCTCCTGGATCCACCCACCCCTGTAAGGGAGACCGCTGCTTTACTCGTCCGCGAAGCAGTGAAAGACAAGAACTTCAAGGAGAATACTGTGAGAAAGATAATTGTGGCCGCCATCTATCTCTCCTACAAGATAAATAAGCAGCCTAGATCCGCCAAGGTATTCTGCTCAGAGCTGAACATTGAGGACGGATACCTATGGGAAGGAATACGCTTAATACGTGAAGCAGTAAAAGATGTGAAACTAACACATGAGCACTACGATCCCAGATACTACATAGGCTTCATAACGCATAGGTTGAACGCACCCCCCGTGGTGGAGACCCTTGCTAACTCCATCGCGTCAAGCGCCGAGAGCTACGGGTTCCTGAGCGGTAAGAACCCGGCTAGTCTCGCAGCTGCATCAGTATACCTGGCTGGCATAATAAGCAACAACAAGAGAAACCAGCTTGAAGTAGCTGAAACCATAGGTCTCACCGATGTAGCCATAAGGAACGCCTATGACTCAATACTGAGGAACCTAGACATAGATGTATTATTGTAGGGCTGACCTCCTTCCCGCCCTAAAGGGCGGGGGCTCCCGTTTAGGGGGTTCACTGGTTCCCCGCATCTGTTCCGGGTTCACATCTGTGAACCGGCATCGCGTGATCAATGATACACCCGTATACGTGAATACAGTGGAGGACTTGTTTCACCTTTTGAAAAACCGTCTTCAGCCCACAGGCTAGCCTTTAACTATGCCGAGCCTGTAGGCTTCTCCCATGTATCTCTGTGCAACCATGTATATCACTATTATCGGGAAAGCGTAGATCAGGGAGAGGGCAGCATACACTGATGGATCCTGGAGACCGCGCTCGCCGAAAGCCGTCATGTATATGTATGCACCTATAGTGTTGACGCGTAGGAGGTTCGCTATGAAGAACTCTCCCCACGCACTCATGAATGCGAACAGGGTGATGATTATTACCGCTGGCCTGGATGAAGGCAGCACTATCCTATATATTATGGTGCCCCAGTCAGCACCATCAATGAATGCCGCTTCATCCAGCTCTCTGGGAAGGTTGTCGAAGTATGATTTAAGCAGCCATGTCTGGAATGGGACGAGCCCGGCACTGTAGATCAAGGGGAGGACATGCCAACCATACGCTGGCACACCATAGGAGCTTAACACCAGGAGGAACATTAGCAGGGCTATTACGGCGACGACGCCGAAGCCTCCTCCCGCCTGGCTCAGTATGAGATATATGTAGAGCACCATGTCCCTGCCCTTGAAATGGAACCTCGAGAACGCGTATGCCGCCGGAGTTATCACGACCACTGAGACCAATACTGTGAGTAAACTTATCAGCAGGCTCATCTGGATGGCGCTCGCGAACTCAGGGCTAGCCACAGCTCTAACATAGTTCTCAATCGTCAGCATACCCAGGGCCTTGACCGGGTCCTCGATAAGGCTTGGCTTAGAGTAGAAAGACTGTAGAACTATGAAGAACACTGGGTAGAGCAATGCGAATAACACTAGGAAGCCTGCCACGGTCAGGGAGACCCTGAATACAAGCCACATTACCTTAGAGGCCACTCTTCCCACCTCGTCTCGAGACATACATCCAGACCGCTACATAGACCATTATTATCAATACTACGATTAGATACGTGGCTGCTGCATAACCCCACTCCTTATCAGTTATAGCCCTGTTGTATCCGAATAGAATTATCATCTCGTTGACATTACCCGTCTTGCTCCCGAAGTACGGTACTGTTATCACCCTGGTGGGTCCACCCCCGTTCAGGAGCAATGGCACCATGAAAGCCTGGAGCGATGCACCGGTTGTAAGTATCGCGGCCAACATGAGGGGTTTGGAGACTAGTGGGAGGACAACGTGTCTGAGGCGCTGCCACAGGGATGCCCCATCTATGTAGGAGGCTTCAATGACTTCCCTGGAAACCCCTGAGAGAGCCCCCATGGTAACAGTCATTATGAAGGGGTAGGCTAACCATGCCTCGAACAGGTTGTATACTAGGAAGGCCTGCCATTCATCGGTGAACAACTGTATTCCAAACAGCCTACCCAGTTGCCCGCTGGGGGAGAACAAGAAGCGCCAAGTCAACCCTGAAAGCAATAGTGGTAGAGCCCATGGAGCCAGTGCGAGTCCCCTTAGCACCCTTCTCCCATATATGAGTGGTGTTGAGTAGAAGAAAGCCAACCCTATTCCAAGGAGTAGCTTGAGGGGCACGCTGGTTGCAACGAATACCGTTGTCTTATATAGTGAGTAGTAGAACCTTGGGTCGGTGAATAGTCTGGCAAAATTGTCGAGCCCGATGAATCGAAGCATCTTTGACTCCTTCTCACCCCTAACGCTTTCAATATAGTTGTCCAGGTAGCCTTGGAAATCGCTCGACATGTTCCTGAAGTATGTGGAGGCGCCTTTACTCAGTTCAAGGATCTGTGAGAGCCTGCTCAACAAGCTGTCCCTGGACATCGAGGCATAGTACGAGGAGATCTCTGAGACCACATTGTAGATGTTGTTGAGGTCGTCCAGGATCCTGGGTTCAATCAAGCTCTTCGAGGTGGCGAACCCGTAGCTACTGCAATTCAACACCGAGTTAACTGTGCCCGGTATGGTTCTAAGCCTCAGTGACTCAGCGTAAAGCGATTGTATTCCAAGTAGTACCATCGGATCCTCCGAGGGGTTCTGGGACTTGTTCACTAGGCTCATCAATGCACTAGTACTACTGGATAGTCTATCCATAGTATCCGCTATATCGGCGAAGACCCTGGAGACCGCTAGACTTAGAGTCACATTGGTCTTCATGAAGCTGGCGCACGCTATGGCGTTATCATAGTTCCTCATGACCTCCGGTGCCACGAATAAATTGTCTTCCCTAGCATTGGTGAAGGCCATGCCGATTGAGAATGCAAGGGGCCATATGTTGAAGAAGAAGTAGAGGACTATGCTTGCGATAGCCATCAAGAACCCTATTCTAGCCGGGTAAAGGTGTCGCCTACTGGACATGAGAAGCACCTTTCACCGAGAGCACTGTGGCCAGGATACCTGTCCCAGGTGACCTGGTAAAAAAGCTTCTATCATTACATGGACACACCTCTACTACTTGCCAACAATACTAGCGTAGGCCTCATCCAACTGCTGGTCGACAACGCTGAGTGTCTCTGCCACAGCCTGATCGACTGTTTTACCGGACTGTAATGCCTCACTGTACTTCCCCAGTATAGCGTTAATGTATGTTCCGACATTCCACACTTTATCCATCATCGGATCCTTTGGCATGGGTACACTCCTCATGAGCTGCGTGAGGAAGCCGTAGACTATTGGATACTTGTCCTTATTCTCCTGGATATATGTTATCATCGTGTTCTTCACCGGCACATAGTTGTTCTTGTCCACCAATATCTTCAACGCATTATCATTCAATGCAACATATAGTGTGAAGAGGACCGAAGCATAGAGGCGCTCCCTGCCGCCCACATTAGCCATCAGGGTAATATAAATCCCCCTATATCCGCTGAACGGCTTAGGCACCTTGTCACCTATGTTTGGTAGAGGCGCGATCGCTATGTTGCTGAGTCCAAGTGACTTGTTTATTGTTGCAATGTTCCAGGGCCCAGTAATCATCATTGGTGTCTTCCCGTTCAGGAAGAGGTTTGTCTGGTAGGTTAGCCCTAAGTCCGATACATCCACATATGGTAGGACGTTCTGTATATAGAATTTTATTCCCTGCTTAGTGCCAGTCGAGTTCACACCTATGCTCTTAGTGGCTTCATCATAGTAGTAGCCTCCGAAAGCCGTGACGAATGGATATAAGTGGTATGGGTCAGCCTGATATGAGAGACCATAGCTACCCGTGTTCCTGTTCGTGAAGGACTTCATTACCTGAAGCATCTCGTCAAAGGATGCCGGCGGGTTTGGTACAAGATTCTTATTGACTATCAGTGCAATAGTTTCACCAGCGTAGGGTAACCCATATGTTTTCAGGTTGTATGTTACAGCGGAGAGAGCTATGGGCAGCAGGTTTGGCGCAATGTCATTTATGATGGTGTCGGAGCTGAGAACCTCTTCCAGTGGAAGTATGTAGCCTTTATCAGCGAAACTCCCTATCCAGTCGTGCGCCCATGTGAAGAGGTCGGGAACCTTGCCTATGTAGTTGCTTCTCTGCTCAGGAGACAACGTGGCTATCGCACTAATCTGGCTCTTTAACACGTCCATTCCCGAGTACGCTACCTCAACCACCTCTATGCCTGGGTACTCGTTCTTAAACATGCTTATTATGTCCTGGAACGCCTTACGCTCGTTCTCCGTTAAAGCATGGCCGAAGTATATCTTGACACTGACCCGCCCAGCCTTCGCGTCTTCAACGAACTGCTTGAACTCGCTTGATACATGGATGACGGTGCTGCCTATGACTATCGTGTTTCCAGCGGGCGTGGTAGTCGTTGTTGTCGCGGTGGTAGTTGTTGTACCAGTAGTGGTTGTCGTTGTAAGAGGCGGTGTTGTTGTCGTCGAGGACTGCGAGGATGAGAGCCACTGCATCGCGATGAAGACTCCGGCGACAGCTACAATGATGAGGAAGACGAGTATCAGGGCTTGCGTCTTCGTGAGGGCCTGGCTCATACACACACCCGTTATAAAATTTACAGTGGCCCCACTTATAAAACTGTCCCTGATCTTCCAACAAGCAGGCAACCACAGCACTAATCACACGTGTTTTTAACGCCACATGAATAGATGATGAGCTACATGGGGGTGCTTATGGAGAGCGTCGCAAACGGCTTCAGGGAGTTGAGGAATGTATTAAGCGGGAACGTGCTAGTCATGGCTATATCATGGTTCCTCTATGGTTTAAGCGGTGCCCTTGTACAGCCCTTCTTCTCACTCTACGCTAAGAGCCTTGGGGCAGGAGACCTGGAGATCGCCGTGGTAAAATCCATTGGCATGGTTGTCCTAGGGGTTTTCACAGTCGTAGGGGGGCTTCTAACGGATCGTGTAGGGAGAGTTAAGATGATTCTTGCTGGAACACTACTAGTTTCACTGACGCAGTTCGCCTATGCACTAGTGGGGTCCTGGAGCCAGCTCGCCGTCGTATGGGTGATAGATGAAGCCGCACACTTCTACCAGCCCGCGCTGACGGCAATAATCATGGATTCCATTCCATCGAGGAAGGAGCTCAAGGGTTTCATAGCGTTAAACGTGTTTCCAAGTATACCATGGCTATTCATGCCTGTAATCGGGGGGAGACTATACGATATCTATGGTGTGCAAGGCATCAGGTACGGGTTCCTGGTCTCCGGTGTACTGAGCTTGATGGTGCTTCTTCTAAGGGCACGGGCCCTGAAGGAGACCCTCACCGTGGCTAACAGGGGAGGCTTCAACCTGGTGAAGGATCTCACCGAGTTATTCAGGTTTAAAATGATGAAGCACGTCATCCTCATCTACTTGTTCACAGGCTTTATAGCGCCGCTTGCATCATCAGTATGGAACACCTATGGCTCCATATACTCTGTCAGGATACTAGGTGTCTCGAACACCGAGTGGGGTATTGTAAGCACGGTGGGCACGGCCTCCTCGATCATTGCATCGCTGATACTGGCATCCGTGATCAGTGAAAACTATGTTGCAGTAATGGTTACAACAAGTGTTCTCTCAGCTGCATCATACCTGTTCTTCGCCTCCCCTACGCTGATGGGGGTGAGCCCGATGACTGCTCTGGTAGCCGGCAGTGTGAGTGGGGCTATAGGTGGAGCCCTCATGGGACCGGTGATTTCCGCAATGCTTACAAGGATACTCCCAGTAGAGCTCCGTGGAAGAGCTGCAGGCATCCAGAGATTCATTGAAAACATGGGTTGGGCTCTTGCAAGCTACATCGGTGGATTACTCTACGTGTGGCTTGGCGCCGTGGGAAGCCTGCTGGCTTCAAGCGTTCTCAGCGTGGCAGCATTCATATATCTCTACCTGGTCTTCAGGAGTCTGAGAACCCTTCTCAACTAATGGGTTGTGTCCGTGGGGCATGTTCAGTACTCAAGACCGTCTTCATCGCCTAGGCTCCGCTCACCCGAGTTCATCACTTCCTACCAGTATCCGTGTAGAGCTTCTCCCCTTCCTCTCTAGCATATGGACACAGCCTCCTGAACACGCAGTACTCGCATTCCCACTCGTATCGCGGGTGGACTAGGTTGCCCAACGTGTTCCTGACTAGGCCAGTTACGTCGACTCTTTCCCGTGGAATAACGTATTCCACTATCTTATCGCTTGTAACATACACCAGGATCCCTGATTCGACATCCATGATGTTCAGGTATATATTCAACTGTTCAACATGGTGTGGCTTAGGAATGCCTCTAGAGGTCCTGGAGCTCTTTATTTCAACCACGGTTCTAGTACCGGGATTATAGGCGTCAACCCTTCCTTTAACAATGTACCTGGCTCCATCTATCTCCACTGGTACTTCAACGCTTTTCTCAACCTCGTAGCCCTCGCCCTTCAACACCTCCTCTAACCCTTTATGGAGGAGCTCCCCTAGAACCATGGAGGGCTCGAAGCCTATTGTCAGCTCCGGGTACTTTCTCCTCATGTGGTACTTGTGGCTGCATGCAACTAGATCCGTTACATATATTGTGCTACCGTCCCTCAACTCACCCATCCTAGCCATGTGCTCCCCTATGACACGCCTGTAGAGGGCCTCTGTAACCAGTGATGACGCCCTATACATTCAGCCCACCCAGGGGTCTACTTTACGCATCCACAGCCACCCCTGAGGCAACCGCTTGCCCGGGGAGGCCATCGTAGATGAAATCCCGCGATACAAGTATTGCTTCACTCACTTAAATCCCTCACGGCACACATGCGTTGAGCCATAGCCTAGAGGTAGTCAAGTAGGGAAAGAACCCTGCTCATCAATACACCTCCCTGTCTCTAAGCATATCTCGAGGTATGTTTCCTTAACCATCACTGTTACATTGGAGAGTCCCCTTAGTAAGTCTTGCAGGGCTTTCACGGCATCAGGCTTCTTTAACTCTACCTCGAGGAAGAAGCCGACACCCATGAGCTCGTCTATAGTTGCCTCCAAGCCATCCTTATGGAAGATGAACCGCTTCTTTGTGAAGGATGCTAGCTTGGGGAAGCCAATGTATTCCAGGAGCTTGACCATGCTGTGTATCTCACCGGGCTGAAGCCTTGCCTCCACCTCCATTCTCGCTTTGAGCACTCCTTCCCTGCTGATCCTCGGCCCCTTATAGGTTAAGACCAAGTGTTCACCGCTGTTCCTGCACGACCTGTAGCGTAACCTCACGGCTTCATCGCTCAGCGATAGATCCCTGCATGGATGCTTGAAGTATATGTCTCTTTCAACGCATTCGTCAACCTTTATGAAGCCGTGGCTCAACAAGTTTTCCTCAACGATGCCTGGATCCCCGGTTATCCTTAACTTGACCTCTGTTTCCACCTGCAACCCATGTGACACGGCCCGCAGCCTCCTCAATACACATGTTTCTCAACCCAGCTAATTATGCTAATGGCTCTCTCCAAGTTAACCCGGCGGACAACACGGTGAACCGTCCTAGCAGGCTTATATCCTGCGGCAACACCCTTCAACCCTTTGATGAATGCTGCCACACCTTTGTCTAGGCCGCTTGAATACCCGCCTTCTAAAACCACCACTGTTGGAACCCCGAGGCCCCTGATCATCTCTCCCAGCCTATGAAAGGTGTACTCGGTGAGAACTAGATCCGTTAACCCATCGCCCCTGAAGCCGTCGAACCCTGCTGACACCACGAAGGCCTCTGGATTATATCTCTCAATGACCCTCCACACTGCCTCCAAGACCTCCACGTAGGAGTCATCGCCGGTACCGGGCTCCAGTGGAATCCCTACTTTGAAGCCGTAGCCCTCCCCGGATCCAACTGAACCGGGTAGCAAGGGGAACACAGGTATTGTACGGGTATCCTGATGAAGGTCCACTTGGAGTACTCTTGCACCGTAGAGTATCTCCATGGAGCCGTTCCCGTAGTGCGCGTCGAAGTCTAATACAGCTACTTTCCCCAACCCTCTATCCATGAATCCCTTCACGGCTGCTACGGCATTGTTGAATATGCAGAATCCCTGGGTGCGTGCACCTGTAGCCCTCCCCCTCACCCCTGCATGGTGGCCCGGCGGCCTCGCTATGTAGAAGACCACCCCGTTGCCTTGTTGCAGGGCAAGTCTATATGACTCACCAAGTGTTTCCAATGCTAGCTCCACGCTATCCTTGGAGATATAGGTGTCTTCATCTATATTCAATGGTGCTCTACCAGCCATCTCCAGTATCTTCCCAACATAGCTCCTACTATGTATCCTCGTGGCGATCTCAAGTGCCTCACGCGTATTCAGCACACTTGACTCCAGCCACTCGTAATCAATACTGCTTCTCCGGAGGCTTTCAACTATTCTTGGAATCCGCCCCGGGTTCTCCGGGTGATACCCCACCGGCCTATGCATGTATGCTGACCTAGCTGATACTATCACCCTAACCATCCGACCTCCTCCCCGCCCTAAAGGAGTGAGGTTTCCCCGTTTAGGGGGTTCACTGGTCCCCCGCATCCCCCCAGGTTTACATCTGTAAACCCATTCACCCGGCTTCCCAGGGATCTTCGGTGGCTGGTTGGGCTATGATGAATAATATATTGCATGGTGGAGTTTATCCACCAGGTCCTGCTTCTCGAGATCCTTCGGCAGCCTCACGATGGCTAGGTTGGGGTGGCCTGCTATATCTAAGGCTATCCCCTCTCCTACAAGGTATTTCGCTATCCTGTATGCTCTTCCATGCGATGCCTTTATCACCAGGAGGAAGTACTCCCTGTTGGTTCCAGCTAAGAGTATTACAGGTGCCTTAAGTATCGTTGAAAGCTTCGACGCTAATGCTGTAACCCCTCTTTTCTTCCACTTGTTCCTCGCGTCAATGAAGCGGAAGTCCCCTATCTTGATTGCGCCAACCGCGAGTTCAACGGCCTTCTCAGCTACCTCCTTATCCCTCTCCTCTATGACTGCTTTAACCTTGCTCCAGAGGGCTTCGTCAAGTGGCATCGGCATAGGGGTTGGCGTGGCAAGCCAGTCAACGATCTTGGACCAGAGTGCCTCATCCCTTACAACCGTGAGGGCTTTCGAGAACATCTTGGTTAGCTCGAATAGCTTCATGTATTGATCGGGCACTCTTCTCCCAGTATCCATGTATTTGACGACTTCAACAAAGCTCCGCAGCCTCTGGTGAACACTTATACCTCTCCTATTCAGCTCCTCTAGTACGAGCCCTGCTGTAGGCATCCTGTGATCGATGAGCGCCACGTCAACTATGCTCTGCAGCTCCTTCGCCTTCTGGAGGCTTGTGACATGGTGGTCGACGAATATTATCTTTGAAACCCCGAAGTGGTTCCTCATCATCTTAATGGCGTTACCGAGGTGCTCACTGTACGGTATGTCGAGGAATACTGCTACATCGTATCCCCCCTTGAAGTTAGCCAGGAAGTACTTAGCCCTATCCGGGTCCAGAGGAGTCTTGTCAACCACCGCCTTGGATTCTAAAGGGTATTGCCCGGCTTTCTCCTGACTGTACACTATGAGGGCTGCTGCAATAACGCCGTCTGCATCCCAGTCACCTGCCACGAACACTCTCTTCACGCTTCCAGACACAGTAAGCACCCCTCTCAGATGTAATGTATACCTCATACATGTCTTTTCAATAATTAAAACCTTAGTCCCCGGTGCCTAGAAACCTGTACACTTGTAGGATCCTCTGGAGGACCGTTGCAGCTGAAAGGATTGCAAGGATCAACAGGAGGATCTCAGCCAGGTGGATTGATGCATTGTAGAGTAGCAGTATCAATACGATCCCAAGGATCCTCTCAGGTCTCTCAATGAGCCCGATACCCATCAACTGTGCACCAAGGCTTTCACCGCGAGCCCTAACATAGCTTACCAGCATCGAGGATACGAGGAGCAGGACTATGTATGTTTGGTTGAATCCAAGGATGCTGAGAGACCATATCATTGCCGCGTCATTAACCCTGTCCACGGTTGAATCCAGAAAGGCTCCAAACCTACTCGTCCTGCCGGTTACCCGGGCAACCGTTCCATCAAGCGCGTCCAGCATGCTTGACGCAGCTATGAAAATAAGGTAGAGGAGGGTGTTAGAGGTGTACGCGAAGACAAATACACCTACCAGGAGCACCAGCATCGAGGAAACCGTAAGGGCGTGGGGCGATACACCTAGGAGTACAAGGGGTTTCGCCAGCCTCTCCATGACCAATACTATTCTCCCACGCAGCTTGTTCAGCAACCGCCTTCACCACATGCATGAATATGTTTCCTCATCATTGCTCAACGGGTTTTTAGGGTTATACAGGCTCCTGGGAGTGCACCCATATACGCCACTACCTCATCTCCCACGTATGCCAAGCCGCAGGCTTCCTGGATCCCTGAGTAGAGGGATAAAAAGACCTGGATTGATCCCAGATAACGGGTGCCAGTAGTATGAGTGAGAGTGTTAGAGTATTGTTCAGCAACCTATGGTTTCCCGTGAAGACCGGTGTAGTCAAGGGATGCATCTTCATTGAAAAAGGGCGAATAGGGTTCATAGGGGAACACCCGGAGCCGGAGCACGAGCTAAGCGAGCTACAGTATGATTTCCAAGGATACGCGATGGCCCTCCACGGCTTCAGCACCATAGTGGACGTGGTGGAATACCCCTTGAGGAGGCTGAGGGTAGGCGATCTCTCAGTGCTCTCCAGGGACGAGTTGAAAACCGTGGCGGAGGTTGGGCTCATCAATGCTGTGTCAAACGGTATTACCATGCCGATAATACATAGCGACCACTCGGAGGCGGCTGTAGAAGCCGCTAGGGAACTCGGGGTCCCATTAATAGTCATACACGGGGGAGAAGCCCGGGTGCACGGAGGCATCCACAGCTTCACATTGAGGAACGGCAGGCTCTACGTTGACGACAAGCCCCTGGGACCCCTTGACGATGTCTTATGTAGCCCTCTCTCAACCCGCAGTACCTGTAGAATAATGGATTTAAGGAGCGCTGGATCCACGCCTCAACCGCTTGCAATCCTCCACAGTGCAGGAGTCGACGCGGCGAGACTATACAGGATTCTAACCGAGCCCTACAGGTTGATCGGGGCCGGAGAAGGATATGTCGACCGGGGTGAAACCGCGGATCTCCAGGTTGTCGACTTAAGGAACCCGGTGAAAGCGTCGATTATCAGGGGGGAGGAAGACTTCTGGTCGACGGCGTCACGTTTCACGAGCCCCGACCTCGTGCTGATCCATGGAGAGGTGGTGTACGAGAAAGGCGAGTACTTGATTAAGCCCCTGAGGAGTATAACCGGTATCCTTGGCAAGCTCGCCAACCGCCTCTCCCCCTAGGCAACCCAGGGCCGAGTGCCCTGTGGAAAAGTTATTAAGCCTTATA
This sequence comes from Desulfurococcus mucosus DSM 2162, assembly GCF_000186365.1. Classification (NCBI taxonomy): domain Archaea; kingdom Thermoproteati; phylum Thermoproteota; class Thermoprotei; order Desulfurococcales; family Desulfurococcaceae; genus Desulfurococcus; species Desulfurococcus mucosus. The sequence goes on along the minus strand of NC_014961.1, from coordinate 111,622 downwards.
TATGCCATGCTACTGAATATTGATTGATGCGGGCCCGTAGCTCAGCTTGGTGGAGCGCCCGGCTGATAACCGGGAGGACGCGGGTTCAAATCCCGCCGGGCCCATTAACATGTTTAACCGAGTAGAACGCCTCCACTATGTCCCTCAATGTTAATCCAGTCCGCTCCTCGAGCATCGTGAACCATTCGCGGTGCTTGCTGAAGGATAGTTCAAGCTCGTGGGGGTGCATAGCAGGGCACAGTATGCATCCCAGCCTGGTGAAGCCCTCATCGTAAAGCGGGTTTAACTCGACGCCCTCACTGATCAAGTATAGTTGGACAAGCAGCCTGCTCCAGTGCTTAATCGGTAACACCCTGATCACCCCTGGTATCAATGGATTCTCCCCTATTCTCGGCGTCGCAGCCCTCCCACTGCTCTCCCTGCTCCTGGCTCCCTCTATGACGAGTTTCACACCGTGCTCACTGTAGAACCTCCTCAGGGGTTCAAGCTTCAATATCCTTGTACACCACCTGTTTTCACGGGTGGGCAGCCCCCTGGAGGCTATCTCCGCAAGGGGATCGAGGCCGGATGACACCACATATGGGTTGACGCCAAGCCTCCCTAACACTCTCATAGAGTACTCTTTGACGCCGGGCAGATCCATCCCTGTATCAACGTAGACGACTATTAGTCTCCCGGGGTCTATGACCCTCCCAGCCAGCATCAGTGTAGCTGTGGAGTCTGCGCCGCCACTGTAAGATACAGCTATGCTGCCGGTCACCCTTCCAGTAGCTTTCTCAAGGAACACCGAGGCCTCTTCAACAGCCTCCTCAACTATATCCCTGTTCACGTCGACAACAATGCTACTGCTGGAGGCTTGCAGAGGTTTAAACCCCTTTGGCACTACATCCTTCACCTTGACTACTCTTCCATCTGCATCGATAACCCTGCCTACACCCACGTGTCTACCTAGGTCTAGGATAACCCATTTAGCACCATGGACATCCCCGGAGACCCTCACCTTCTTACCCTTCACCCTCCTCCCGCTTGACTCAGCCTCAACCACCTGTACTCCTGTACTGTGGAGTAAGCTGGCTAATCCACCGCTTGGGTGAAGCCTCCAACCCTCACCAAGCCTGTATTCTACTACGCCAAGCCTCACTCCATCTGCGAAAAGCTCGAGGGCTAATGCGGCATCAGGTGATGGTTTCGGGGCTCGGTGAACCACCATTACCTTTCCCTGAAGACTATAGGATGCATTGAATTCCCGTCTCACCATGTCTTCCACGAGCCTCCTTTCATATGACCCTGCTAACCAGTAGTCGTGTTTCATCCTCCACTTCCTGCAGTTTAGCCTCGGCGCATTCCTCCTCACATCCCAGCAAAGCCAGCCCTCATCCACTACTCGTCCACGATGCAAGGCTGTATCGCCTGCAGCAGTGTTCCAAACAGCTCTCTAGGCTGGACTCCCTATTATTGCTTGGGGAACCAGGATTCTACCGCATCGGCGTGTTGAGGAGTGTTCCCGGGCACGGTTTGGAAATATGTGGGTCGCCGCGTCAAGCAGGCTGCCCCATGGCTTGAGATGCATCATTCCTAAAGATTTATATCTCTAGATACCGTAGGTATCTACTGTGATGCATATGTATGGATGGTGGGGTAAGGTACTCTTAGTCGATTTAACGAGGATGAAGACGCGTGAAATAATCCTTGACCCCGAGACATATAGGTCGTACATAGGGGGCAGGGGCCTCGCTGTGAGACTCCTATGGGATCTCGTTCCACCGGGAGCAGACCCGCTTTCACCATATAATGCACTAGTAGTTGCATCAGGCCCGCTCTCAGGCCTACCCTTGCCGAGCAGTGGTAAACTAGTAGTCGCCTCTAAAAGCCCGTTGACAAACGGCTACGGCGACGGTAACATAGGCACCATGGCGAGCCACCATCTGAAGCACAGTGGTTTCGACGCGATCGTGGTGACAGGGGCGTCCCGTAAACCCGTCTACATATATGTTGAGAACGAAAAGGTCGAGGTGAGGAGTGCTGAACACCTCTGGGGGCTTGACACCTTCACAACGGAGGATAAACTGGTAAGGGAGCATGGAAGAAACATAGGTATATTGGAGATAGGGCCCGCCGGGGAACACATGGTGAAATACGCCACGGTGATTTCCCAGAAGGGGAGGAGCGGCGGGCGCCCCGGTATCGGTGCAGTAATGGGGAGTAAGAGGTTGAAGGCGATCGTGGTAAAGGGGACGAGGGAACCACCCATAGCCGACAAGAACTCTCTTCGAAGCATCTCGGAGGAGGCATATAGGAAGCTGCTTGAAAGCGAGGGATACGACTACTGGATTAGACAGGGCACCATGGCGACAATACAGTGGAGTCAGCAGAACAGCGTCTTACCAACCATGAACTATAGGGAAGGAGTCTGGGAACTCTATGAAACCATAAGCGGAGACCTAATGGAGAAGCTGAAGACCGATAGAAGGGGTTGCCCATACTGCAACATGCAGTGTGGAAACGTTATAGCAGATGATGCAGGCGAGGAAAGCGAGCTAGACTACGAGAACGTTGCGATGCTGGGCAGCAACATATTGCTAGAGGACCTTAGGAGGGTAGGGGAGGTAAACAAGATGGCTGACAAACTCGGCTTGGACACTATAAGCCTGGGGAACGCGATAGGATTCTACATGGAGGCGAGTGAGAGAGGACTGGTCAGGGAGAGACTGGAGTGGGGTGACTTCAAGGCTGTCCGAGAAATAGTAGTGGATACAGCATACAGGCGTGGACTAGGCGCATTCATAGCTGAGGGAGTAATGAGGATGTCGACCAGCCTCGGTGGCGAGGCATTGGATTTCGCTATGCATGTTAAGGGGCTCGAGGTGTCAGCTTACAACTGTCATACAACCCCTGGAATGGCTCTGGCATACGCAACTTCATCAATAGGTGCACACCATAAGGATGCATGGATCATAAGCTACGAGGTTAAAACAGACAGGACATCCTATAGCAGAGAGAAAGTGGAACGCCTCATCTTCCTGCAGAATATACGTGGCGGAATGTTCGAGTCCCTGACCACATGCAGGCTACCCTGGGTTGAACTAGGCCTCAACATCGAGTACTACCCGAAGATGCTGTCAGCGGTAACCGGGCTGGAATGGAGCATCAACGACATGCACACCGTAGCAGATAGAATATACACGTTGATAAGAGCGTTCTGGATACGCGAGCACTCAGGGTGGAGTCGCTCCATGGACTACCCGCCCGCAAGATGGTTCAAGCACCCGCTCACCAAGGGACCCTACGCAGGCCACCACCTGGATCCATTAAGATATGAGAAAATGCTTGAAGCATACTATGAAATGAGAGGCTGGAACGAGAACGGCATACCTAGAAGGGAAACCCTCCTGAAGCTCGGGCTAGACTTCACGATACCAATACTCGAGAAAATAGTTGAACTAGGCTGACACTGCGGATAAACCAGTCGAAGCCGCGATCACTAAAATAAATCAATAATCAATATTACTTTACTTTACTTATAGCTTTACAACCGAAAGCCTCGTCTTTCAAGGCGGGGTTGAAGGTTTATAAGTTTGTTTTTTATGTATGGGTAGTGGTGATGAGGAAAGGTATTTAGCGGTGAGGGGGCTGCAACCCCTCGTTCACGAGGGGTTGTTCCCGAGCAGAGATAACCAGATGGGGGGATCTCTGACCACCCCGACTGCCCCGCAGATGACAGATGTAGCCCCGAACAAATGCGGGGAACCAGTGAACCCCCTAGGGGAATCCTCGCCCTTTAGGGCGGAGAGGAGGTCAGAGGGGCCACAGCATGGAGGCATCCAGCCGTACTAGGCGAGCCAGAACGCTGAGGGGAAGGGTGATTGAAGGATTAGGCGAGGGATGCAGGTATATCAGCCTTTACCGTGACGCCATACGTAGGGCCCTCGGGATAGAACCATACCCCGGCACACTCAACATAGAGCTCATCGATCCACCGGTCTTCAACATTAACATGGGGGAAGCCATCAGGGTGGAGTCCCCTGGCCCAGAGTACGGTGACGTCTTAGCAGTGAAGGCGTGGATCAATAGTATCCCAGTATACATTATAAGGCCGGTTAAAACACGGCATCCAGCAAGCATCATAGAGGTGGTCTCACAGCATAATTTGAGGAGGAGCCTCGGCATCAGGACAGGAGACATCATTGAGATCCAGGTTGAGGAGGGATCACACGCCCCCAAGGACTGAAGCAACTGGTTCACCAGGGGTGGGCCCTCGGAGAAACTACTCGTCACCCTGCTCAGATTATCCGCTGCACCTCATAGGGCCTCGTGGAGCACTACTGGTTCACAGGAAATTAAATGTGCCGGGTAGTGAGCTACAATGGCTCATCACTCCTCAGGCCGCCCGTCGAATCCATCCCCGGCACAATTGAATTATTAACAACAGCACCCTTTATGTTTTTAAAGCCCCGCTAACCCATAGTTGAGTCTAGCAGGGTGGTTAACATGTCGGAGAAGAAGAAGCCTGCCCCGCAGACACCAAGCGAGAAGGGGGCTAGGGCAAACATATTCGAGCCCAGCGAGGACTTGTTGAAGAGGTTGAAGACAGCTGTTTCCAAGCAGGGTGTAAAATACTATACCCCATATACACTGGCACAAGAGCTGAACATCAGGATAAGCGTCGCCAGGAAGCTGCTCAGGGAGGCTGAGAAGAGAGGCATAGTGAAGCTCTACAGTGGCGGTAGACGTGCACCGGTCTACATCCCAGCACAATAGTGCTCCCTGCACTCCTTAAAGGGTTATTCCACAGTATTCATGATAACCATAGTGGTACTCTGCCTGCACGGGGTGAACCGCCCTACTGAAATAGTCGTGCTTTTAGATACAAGTACTCTAGGTGTTCCGTGAAGCACGGGCTTGACAGGGATACCGGGAGTCGAATAGTTCTCTCCAGCATGCCAATTCAATCTCCCCGGCAGCCGCCTTGTTGACAAAATGTTTTTATATGGACCACGGTGAAGTAAATCCTAAGGCCACCCATGGTGTATTCTATGCCTGGCGTAAGACTCTCCATAACGATAGTACTCTTGATCCCACTGTTAATCTCACTAGCATCACTACTCCTATATCAGGCGCCGAGCGTGCTAGGCAAGTATCAGCTCCCGTTTCCAGACGCCAGGGTCCCCGTGGCCGGCGTGGTGGATGGCGACACGTTGAGGATCGCTCCAGCCCTGCTTGTGGCAGGCGGGTTCAGGGACACTGTGAGGCTTGCAGACATAGATGCACCGGAGATCAACACTAGTGAAGGCGCTTGGGCTGCCGGCAACCTAAGCATCCTCCTCGGCCAGTATGGCCCAGTCCTCTACCTTGACATAGACTCCGTTAGAGGAGTCGACGACTACGGGAGGATTATAGGCGTAGTCTACATTAGGTATAATTCAACACACCTGCTCAATGTTAACAAGTGGCTGGTTGACAACGGGTATGCACAGATAGTTAACTTCACCGATAACGAGTTCGACCCAGCTAGCTGGGAGCTCTACGAGGCATACCCTGTGGAATACGATAATAACCCGTCAACATACGTCGCAACGATCACGTCATGGAGTCCTGCCTACTACGGTTCACATAACGGGTTCGCATACGCTGTGCAGGAAGCATACCAGGCTTTCGCAATAGCCGAGGAGTATAATAGCGCCAGCAACACGAAGCCCAAGGTCTACGTGGCCATAGTAAACTCGACGACGGGTGACATAGCGTTCACGCCCTCCATCCTGACGTGTTACAATGGTTCATCGGCGAATGTGTTCCAGGGGTTCACAGGTATCTCAGCGAATAAAACCGGGTTCCTCGTTATATGGAACCAGTACGAGGACACTATTAGTGGAACAAGGTACCTTAGGGGACTGGAGTTCGCCTTCATAACCGGCAACACGATCGTTAAGCAGGGATATGTCGGTATAGAGAGCTACGCGTACGCCCCCGTGGTCTTCAGGCTACCGGGGTATAGTGGATGGCTGGTCTCATACATCGCTACCTATAGGAGTGGAACCACATATAATGTCACCGTTAAGCTAGCCGTAGTAAACGACAACCTAGACTCGCCCGCCGCATTGCTGAATACCTTAGTTATCGCTCCAACAGCTGACACAACGCAGTACGGCAACTTCACCGCCGTAGGCTTCGAATACCTTGCCAAAGTAATGGTTGACCCGTTGAGCGGTAGAGCCGTGATAGCTTCCAGTAGCTGGAACCCCTCTACCTCACGGGACATTGGACTAGTAATGTACTACCTTAACTCCTCCGGTGCACCGGACATGGCATGGATCCCGGTGGATAGTAGAACCGGGGATCAGGGGCCCATACCCCAGCTGGCTTCAACCACTTCTGCCTTCTACTATAATGCTCTCTACGGTAACATACATGCAGGTATGAGCACGGGGGCCAGCTCCTCCCGTGTACTAGTAGTATATAATGCAACTAGCAGTAGCCTCGACTACTTCGTCTACGATGTCACCAACAATTACACTGTTGCAGGCCCGCTTTCCTTAGCCACCGGGCTAGCCGTGAACGCCTCGTACTATCCATACGTGATACCTCTTGGCGGAAACGGGTGGGTGGTGTTGTACAGGGATGGCTACGGCAACTACAGTATGAGTCTCATAGACTTCAACGGTAATCTCGTGAAAACGATACAGGTTGGCAGAGACATTAGCTGGGTTAGAGGCACGTATGATGCGTCCAGCGGTAAGATACTCGTAAGCTTCAAGGCCGGTAACTATACAGCTATATCCATGTATACCTTGGACCTCACCCCATCAAACTACACTATTGTGCCATTAGTGAACAACACCCCCTTGCAGTCGATACCCCTCTACCCTGTGCCCACAGCCCAGAGCTCTCTAATGATACTTTCAGTAGGTAGCACCCAGGTGGTGACCATCAGGGACATCTACAAGTCACCCCAGGTGATAACCCCGACGTCAACAACCACGACAACAACTACCACTACAACCACTACAACAACGACTACTACAACAACTACAATCACAACGCCGACGACAACTACGACGACTACTCAGCCAGCCACGACAACAACTACAACGCAGCCTGACACCACTACAACCACGAGTACGCAACCGCAGGCAACGACAACCGTGACGCAGACCACGACTGTAACCAAGACTAGCACCGCCACAGTGATCCTTGTTACAACGACCACTGTTACGTCGACAGCCACCATCATATCCCCCACAACGACCACGACGACTGTGACAACAACTATACCGGTGACCACCACCCACACGGTGACCTACACAACCACCGTGACTTCCCCCGTTACAACCACCGCCACCTCAACGGTGAGGGAAACAACCACCCATACGACTACGGCAAGAGAAACAACCACAGCTACAGTGACGCAGACTACAACCGTTACCTCGACGACTACTCAGCCAGCCACGACAACCACCACTGTAACCGAGGTCAAGACCGAGATAGACTACGCGGTGTCAGCCGGTGTAGGCCTCGGAGTAGCAGTAGTTCTAGCCGCAGTACTACGCTTCCTCGTGAAGGGAGAGTAGTCGAACACTTAGACTTTTTTCTCCTCCCATGCTGGAAGCCTCCCGGGATCCCTGGGTAGCGTGAAGTTTTATAAGCCGACCACCCTTGATTATTTTGAGCATGGATGCGGCGGTCGTCTAGCCTGGACTAGGACGCCGGCCCCCCAAGCCGGAGATCCCGGGTTCAAATCCCGGCCGCCGCATTACTCCTCCCCGATGCATCGGGAAAGAGGGGGATATCTTGGAGTGCAGTGTGGTTCTACTGGTTACATGTAGAACAGGTAGTGATGAATGGTGTGCCCGCGAGATCGGGGACTTCTTGTTCAGCCTAGACAGTAATGTAATAGTGGAGGAGACAGGGTTCCCGGGAGTGCTCCAGGTGCGCAGCTGCATCGATGCTGGAAGGATCTATGGCAGAGCCCTCAGCGGCGAGTACGGCTTCGTGGAGAACATTATTCCAGTGCAACGCGTTGTACCGCTTACAGGGCTCTTAAGGGATCCCCTGGGCTCCCTCAGCGGCCTAGAGCTACCTGAAAGAGTCAAAGTGAGGGTTAGGATGAGGGGGGTTAGAGGTGTGAGCAGGGATGTATTCACATCGTTAGTGAAGGAGTTGAAGGAAAGGGGGATAATCCATGATCCTGCGTCAACGCGATGCCTCTTCATAGAGAGCATAGGGGATAAAGTCTATATTGGTGTAGGGTATTGTGAAGCTATTCGAAGGTGTTTTTAAGCAGCCACCGGGCGTTGAGGAATAGGTCATGGAGCGGGATGTAAGGAGGATAATTGAGGATGAGTTGAGGAGGCCCACGCTCTTCAAGAACCGTGAAAGCCTTGCACCAGAGTATGTGCCAGACGCGCTACCCTACCGTGATGAGGAGCTCCGGTCCCTGGCCTCCTATTTCAGGCACTTGGTGACGGATCCAGGCTCAATTGCGCAACGCGTCCTCGTAACAGGTGGACTGGGTACGGGTAAGACAACTCTTGTGAGAATGTTTGCCACGGGCTTCACCCATGTAGCGAGGGAGAGAGGGGTTTCACTAGACTACATACATGTAAACTGCTATAGGAGTAGAACGTTATTCAGCATAGTCCACGATGCAGCCTCACAACTCGGTTTAACCACTCCCTCGAGGGGTTTTTCACCCAGGGAGATTGTGGATATGATTCTATCGTTCCTCGAAGAGAACGACAGGTATGCCATCATGGTTCTCGACGACTTCCACTACTTCGCCAGCGTGGTGGGCAGGGAATCAGTGTACTTTATTGCGAGAATGCATGAAGCCGGTGATGGATCAAGGCGCTTGAACCTAGTATTCATCTCAGCCAACACCAGTACAACGGGTTTCTTCGACCCTGTCACAGAGTCCTACTTGGATAGACACGTGGTGAGGCTGCAACCATATTCTTCGAGCCAGCTACTCGGTATCCTAAGGTACCGGGCGAGGCTTGCATTCCAAGATGACGCATACGATGAGGAAGCCCTTGAATTCATCGCTGAATACGAGGGAGTCGACAAGAATGGTGAGGGAAACGCTCGCCACGCGTTGACAACGCTCCTAGTAGCCGGCGACATAGCTGAAAGGGAGGGGGCTAGAAGGCTCACAGTGGAACACGTGAGGAAAGCCATATCCAGGTTAAGCAGGGAGATTGAAAGGGTGAGCGATGCCATAAGGTATAGCCCCCTACACGAGCTCCTCCTCTTACTGAGCATAGTCCGCTTACTGCGCAGAAGGAATGTTAAAGGGGTTGAGATGGGGGAGGTGGAGGAGGAGTATAGGTTGCTCTGCAACACTTATGGTGAAACACCGAGGAGGCACACCCAGCTCTATGAATACGTGAGGAATCTCCGCAGACTAGGCATAGTGGATACAACAGTCAAGAATGTGGAGAACAGAGGTAGAACAACCATTATATCAATACCATACGGCCCCCTCGAGGAGCTCGAAAAATACCTGGATGCATTGATATGGAGGAAGAAGGATGTCGAATACTAGTTCAACACGCTGGAGGCGCCAGTGTGTATCCGGTAGGCTTCAACACACTACATGACGAGCTTCGCGAATGGGCAACCCCTCCACGTGGACTCGCATTTCCTCGCAGCAGACTTAGTTAAATACCTCTCGAGCACCTTGCAGTATGCAACACAGTACTTCTCCCCCTCCCTCTCGAGCTCAACCAGCTCCAGGTTAGGGCATGGATCCGTCAGGCTGCAAGTCGGTAAGGCATGTATGGGAACATATATCTCCCTCGGCTTCTGCACGCTCATCTCAGACACCAACCCTACCTAGCATCATTAAACAACCCGCCATAAGCGTAAGGGCCCGGGCCGGGATTTGAACCCGGGACCTCCGGGTTTCCACCATCCCCTCGTGATCATCGGGGATACGTCCACAGCCCGGCGCTCTAACCAGGCTGAGCTACCCGGGCCACTTTCCATGGAGCCGGGTCCCGTGGCCTGGGCTCGTCACAGCTTCACGCTCTAGTCCGGGCCCTTTCCAGGGGATAGAATATTACTTGTCGCGTCTTTTTATACTTAGCCGTTGGCAGGATACGCCTGTGGCGGTGAGTGAATGGGCCCGCGGGGACTTGAACCCCGGGCCTCCGCCTTTCCCAGAGCCGGCTTGTAAGGGCGGCGTCCTAACCAGGCTAGACGACGGGCCCATACAGGGTTATCTAATGGGTTGAAGAGGGATTTTTAACGTTTACCCTGGGTCAATGGGCGCCTGTGCAGGGCTTCCGAGTACTATTTTACTTGAATGATGAAACTAATACTTATATAGTTTTCCATCCCTAAGGTAGATTTTGTAATGAGGTGTGAAATAATGAGGATTATACTCTTGCTCGCCCTATCCCTATTACTATTATCCATGCTACAGCCAACGCTACCGGTGACCAGCGGCCTCAGCAACAAGATATATGTTGCAATAGTGTGGCATTACCACCAGCCATGGTATTATAGTGCTGATGAATCCTACCTGGTTCTCCCCTGGGTCAGGATGCATGCCGTCGGAAACTACTATAAGATGGCGTATATACTCTCAAAATACCCCGATATAAGGGTGACCTTCACTTTCTCAGGGTCGCTCCTGGAGCAGTTGACGGACATGGTTGAAAACAATAAGATGGATGCCCGTGAAATCATAGCGTGGAAGATTGTTAACGGCACCGTGACAAGGGAAGACGTGTTCCGGATGCTCCAGATACCCGGCGGGTTCTTCGATATAAACTGGGGTAGAATAATCGATAACTCCCCGAGGTTCCGTGAGCTACGCTCACTAGCCCAGTCCGCATGGTCTAACTGCTCCACTATTACGCGCTCGGAAAGCGAGCTAATGTCGTGTGTAGTGGACTCCTTCACAGGCGGTAATCTAACGGGTCAAAACGTGATCGACCTTGCAGTGTTATTCAACCTCCTATGGATAGACCCCCAGGTTGCCAAGGAGAAGTACCCGGATATCTACTCGTTGATGGAGAAAGCGTACTCTCAGAGCAAGCCATCCTACACTACAAGCGACCTGAGAGCGGTTCTGCTAGTGCATAGGGACATTCTCGCCAACGTGGTGCCCGCCTACAGGGATCTAGTGTCCAGAGGGCAGGTTGAACTCATACCGGTGCCCTACAGTCATCCATTGGCCCCAATAGTCGCCGACCTAGGGTTCTCGGAGGACCTGGAGATCCATATCTCTGAGAGCATGAGGCTATTCAAAAAGTACTTCAATGTAACGCCAGCCGGGGTATGGCCAGCTGAGCAAGCTGTGAACGAAGAGGTGTTGGCAGCATTCAAGAGGGCTGGCGTGAACTGGACTATAACCGATGAATCCATACTCGGTAAGGCAGGCGTGAATACTGCGGACGTGAACATGCTTGGAACACCCTGGTACATTGATCTACAAGCCGGCAGGATATACGTGGTTTTCAGGAGCACCGAGCTAAGCAACCTTATAAGCTTCCAGTATAGTGGGCGAAGCTACGTTGACGCCGTGAACGACCTGGTTAACAGGATACTCTCTTTAAGGGCCTCTGTGAACGGTCCCAGGATGATCGTGATAGCGTTAGATGGTGAAAACCCCTGGGAGAACTACGAGAAATTCGGTGACTTATTCCTCAACGAGCTCTACAAGAGGCTTTCAGAGCTCCAATCCCAGGGGCAGGTTGAGACAACTACACCCGGAGCATTCATAGCCAGGTACCCTGATACCGCGCAGCAACTACCCTTGAAGACATACTCCTACCTGGATCTCTCCGGGAAGGATATCTCTAATATACCGCGGGACAGCTATGGCAACGGCTACAGTGACCTCCCGAGGAAGAGTATCCAGGCACGCATACCGGAGGGCTCGTGGTCTGGTGGAGAGCTCGCTACATGGATAGGTGATAGACAAGAGAACATTGCATGGATGTGGCTCGTCAAGGCGAGAAGCGATGTTCTAGGAAAACTCGGCCTCCAAAGCTTCAAGGAGCTCTACACTAAGTTCCCCGAGATCGCACGGAACCTCCTGAAGGCTGAGGCCAGCGACTGGTGGTGGTGGTACGGCGGGGACGGCGGGGGATCCCCGCAGACCTTCGACCCGTTGTTTAAGGCATACCTGCGGAAAGCCTACGAGCTGGCTGGGCTAACACCTCCAGACTACCTAGGTGTCACAGCATACCCTGATGGAACCCCGGTGGGCGTGTTGAACACGAATGTGCCGAAGCCCTCAGGCTACACGCCTTCAATTGACGGAGTAATTGAACCACAGTGGTTTACGGAAGTCTCAAGCGGTAATGGGCTCAGGATACCTGTAGGGGCAACCCTTGACTCCATGCTGCTACTCGTGGAGCCTGGCAAGCTATACTTCGCCTTCAACTTGTCGACCACTAGCATCAGCGACTTGAAGATAGGGGTTTACTTCGCTACTCCGTCAACATCCCTCTCACCGTTTAACCCAGGCTACCAGGTATATCCACGTGGCAACAGGGTTGATCTAGGTATATACCTGGTTAAAGAGGTGCTTGTAGAAGTCTCCAGTGCTAGTGTAACCCTATCTAACGCTACGGGTAACGGTTGGAGCAAGGTGGCCGCAGGCGAGCTCAGAGTAAGCAGGAGCGGTTCATCCACCACTGGCGAGTTCTCTATTGATACATCCACCCTAGGCTTACCCGAGGGAAGCATGGCGTTCCTCGCAGTCGTACTCTACAATGGTAGCATGGTGAAAGAATACTCCTCCAGGTTCGGGCTGGTCTACCAGATACAGGTGCCCCGTGGAGCCATAGGTGGAAACGTGGTGTTCAAAATGAACGACCCAGTGGGCGACGACGACGGACCCGGTGGCTTCAAATACCCTACTAACGCGGTGTTTAAGCCAGGTGTCTTCGACATGACCGGCTTCACAGTTATCGACCAGGGAGATAAAGTAGTGTTCAAGATAACGTTCAGGGATCTCGGAGGGAACCCCTGGTCAGGCCCCAATGGCTGGAGCATGCAGCAAGTTCACATCTACATACACACGACGTTGAACGGGGGGAATTCCAGTACCATAGGGTTGAACGCCGCCATAGCGCAGGGTTACGAGTGGCACATGGCCCTCATACTTGCACCTGGATGGGGCAACGACCCGATCCCGGTTGGAGAGAGGTCAGCACTCTACTACTATGATAAAGACACACCGGTCACGCAGGACGGAGACTTCAAGGTCTACGCTGATCAGGCGAGCAACAGCATCATAGCAGAGGTATCGAAGAAGGTGCTCTACGATTCAGGGAACCTTGATAAATGGGTGTTCACGGTGGCTGTGACAAGCCATGATGGGTTTGGAACAAACAGGATCAGGGGGTTCTCGATAGGTGGGGGAGAGTGGCAGGTCAACGTACCCTCAAACTACTCTGTGGCGATGCTCGCCAACGTCATCCCCTACATACTGGACGTGCTCGCGCCAACACCACAGGAGCAGTACCAGATGTTAACAAGCTTTGATGCAGCAAACGGTAGGCAGGCTCTGCTACGGGGATATGGGGCGACGCCTCCATCTACAACTACGACGACAACTACCACTACAACCACAACCACTACAACAACGACTACTACAACAACTACAACCACAACGACTACGAGCACACCGCAGACGACAATCACTCAGCCGGGTCAGGAGGGTGGTATGCCCTTACTTCCCGTTGCTGTAGCCGTAGTGGTAGCGGCCTCTGTATCTATACTGGTATACCTGCTACGCTTGAAGCGTAGCTAGGCTTTTTTCAACCGTGCTCCTCATGGCCGAAACATATTTATACTTGCATCCTATCTCTAGGGATCAATCGGGTCAAAGAGTATGTTCCAGTATATAGAGTATATAGCAGTGATATCGGCGCCACTCTACATCGCCGCAATCGTGCTCTACACTCTGCGAGCCGTCAAGGGACCCACTATACCTGACATAGTGCTGGCAATCGATTGCATAGCATACGACCTAGCCGTGTTCCTAGCACTCATAGCCCTCTACTATCGCTCCCCCCTCATGATCACGCCCTCCATGCTCCTAGCTCTATGGGCATACCTCCTCGACATCTTTATCTCGAAGCACCTTGCCTCGAAACGGGTGGAAGCATGATTGAAGCCATCCTCTTCTGGCTCGGCTCAATCCTCCTCTTCACTGGAGGAGTATTCGACCTAATAGCAGCAATAGGCCTCCTCCGCTTCCCCAACTTCTACGTGCGGCTCCATGCAGCGACAATCGGCGCCATATATGGCGCTGTGTTCCCATTGATTGGTGTCGCATTGATCGCGCTGGGAACGCCGGAGCTAGATGGGAGGTTTATAATAGCCGGCGGCGCATTCGCCACCGCTATAATACTGATGATAATAGCGCCCGTGGGAAGCCATGTACTAGCTTACGCCGCGCATAAATCTAGAAGCGTTGAATGGAATCCCGTATACGACGCACTCGAGGAGGATGAGAAGTGAGCCTCACGCTACTCCTAATAATCCTGGGTAGCCTGCTGAGCCTTGTATTCGTGTACCTCACTGTCACCGAGAGAGACCTCTTAAAAGCCGTGGGGTTCTCAGCAGGCCAGAGCATAGCGTACACTATCCTACTACATGTCTTTGCCGCCACGGACATAGTGTTAACATACATAGCTGTCTCAGTTGGAATCTACTCAGCCCTACTGGTCTACGTGGTTAGTAAGACTGAGAGATTCGAGGAGGGATAGCCTTGGAGAGACACCGCCTGCTGGCAGTGTTACTAGTATTAACAATCGCAGGCGCCTTCATCCTCACATACACAGGGTGCGTTGAGCCCTCAACCACGATTAAGAAGCTTGGATTATTCTATATTGAGAACTCCTACTATGGAAACTACTCTTCAATGAGTCCGGAGTCCGTTACAGCCATAGTATGGGACTACAGGGGGCTGGACACAGTTTACGAGACCGCCGTGTTCTTCCTCGCGATCGTCGGGGGGCTCGCTGTATTCAGGGGTCTCAAACCCCTGAGACCCGGTAGAGGCGAAGGCCTCACAGGTATAGCTAGGACCTCAACGAAGATAGTGTCTGTGATGATCATCGGTGCATCCGCAAGCATAGCACTCCACGGGCACCTCACGCCTGGAGGAGGCTTCCAAGGAGGATCCACTCTGGGAGTGGCATTCCTGCTACTGATACCTGTTTACTCGGTGTACGCTGTGCTGAGTAAAGGCGTGACATCCGAGAAGCTTATAGCTGTTAGAGGATTAGCGCTTGCATCAATAGGGATTGTAGCGTTGCTACCGGTTTTCAAGGGGCTTGAATTAGCCTCTAACACCAGGTTTTATCCCTCACATGTGGCAGGCATGTTGATCAGTGGAAGCCTCTTCCTTTATAATTTCTTCGAGTATATAGCCGTGGCAGCTGGTTTCGCAGCCGTATTCCTCTACCTTTCACTGATCGAGGAGGGTGAGGGAAGTGAGTGAATCCGCTTTCACATGGTCTCTGCTCCTGATAGTGCTCGTCTTGAACGCGTTGATCTCCATATATGGCATAGTTTACAGAAGGAGCCTTGTTAAGAAGCTGATTTCTTTAACCATGCTCTCCGACACCGTTTTCGTGGTGTTCATAATGATAGGGTATAGGCTGGTCTACCCCTCCATACCCCCCATCCTAGTCGAGCTAACCCCCGAGAACCTTGAATACGTGAAGCAACATGGCGTAGACCCCTTGCCGCAGGCCCTAGTGTTAACAGGGATAGTGATAGGCATGGCGGTCAACGCGTTGATAGCCTTCGGGATAATACAGGCCTACCGGTTGAAGGGTACGACTGACGCCAGAAGACTCGTTGAAGCGGTCTCAGAGGAGGTGCCGGAGGAGTGATCGATAGATTAGCCGCCTCACTACTCGTATTCATAATATACATACTCATAGCCGGTAGCCTCACCCCCTACGACATCGCTACAGGAGTAATAGTTGCATCCGTAGCCGGCTGGGTCACTGGAAGATACCTTGTCAGAAACCCGGGTAAGCTGCTTCAGCCAAGCCGGCTCCTCGTATCCCTGCTCTACTTCCTGAAGTACATGACGGTGATAGAGTTCAAGGCTCACATGGATGTAGTGAAGAGGATCTTCAACATGAATATTAGGCCAGGGATAGTTAAGGTACCTGTCACGGTGGTATCCGACTACGCTAGGCTACTGGTGGCAAACTCCATCACGAATACACCTGGCACAGTCGTAGTGGATGAGAGAGATGGCTTCTTCTACGTGAACTGGATAGATGTGTCGACTACTGAACCATGGCAGGCCAGGCTACTTATAAGCGAGGAATTCGAGCGCTACGCATCCAAGATATTTGATTAACAGGGGTGATGCGATGCTTCAACACGTAGTTGGCTTAATCCCCTTCCTACCTGTTCTAGGAGCCTTCATTACACCGCTCACCTACATAGTCTCAAGGAGTAGGCGTGTGGTTTTCGCACAGGGGGTAGCGTTCAGCTTGATTACGCTAGTGTTATCGCTTATAGCAGTGGTTCAAGCATACAGGGAAGGCACGCCTTCATTCTACATTATGGGCGGGTGGCCGCCTCCCCTCGGTATAACGTATACGCTTGACATGGTGTCAGCCCTCTTAGCGTTAACCACAAGCCTAGTCATGACTATTATCATGGCTTACAGCGCCGAGTACATCGTGGATGAAGGATACCCGTGGTACGTGACACTCATGCTTGGAGCGTTCTCAGGCATGCTTGGAGTCATAATGACGTCTGATGTCTTCAACTTATTCGTCATGCTGGAGGTCACAGGTGTCTCATCATACGGCCTCGTCATGTATTACAGGAGTAAAGCCGGCTCCATAGTCTCAGGCTTGAAGTACGCGTTCATCGGAGCGATGGGGACAACGCTCTACCTGCTGGCCCTGGCATTAATATACAACACCTACGGCTCCCTGAACCTGGTGGATCTATCCCTTAAGATCCATGGGTATCCCGGTAGCAGCATAACGCTGGAGGATGCAGGCTACAGCGTGATCTCTGCAGGCATAATCATGGTGCTAGCGCTCTGGACTTTCAGCATTAAAAGCGGTGTGTTCCCCAACCACTTCTGGCTCCCGGATGCACATCCAGCCGCCCCGGCACCGGTTTCAGCCATGTTAAGCGGCCTCGTGGTGAATGTGGGTGCTATCGGACTATACAAGGTTCTCTACATGATGTACGGGGGAACACTGCCAGCCCGGGTTACCCCCGTGAGAGACCTCGCCTCGCTCCTAGTTGTGTCAACCGGGATGGTTTCAGCGATCATAGGCGCATTACTAATGGGCATTCAGCAGGATGTCAAGAGGATAATAGCCTACTCGACTGTCATGAATACAGGGTACATATTCATGTCGTTAGGGGTCTTGAACGCGGGCGGCCTACTGGCATTCCTCTACCATACCGTGGTGCATTCACTAGCTAAGTCCACGCTGTTCCTAGGGATAGGGGTGCTGGTCAGATATGCTGGGACCCGTAGAATCAATGAATTAGCTGGCTTTGGAAGAATACACCCATTGCCAGGGATAGCTATAGGCGTATCCGTGCTGACCCTCGCAGGGATCCCGCCGCTACCGGGCTTCCTTAGCAAACTGTTAATGTACGAGGCGCTCTTCAACTATAATCCTGTCTTCGCTATAGCCATGATAGTTGCAAGCGCCATAGGGCTACTAGCATATATGAAGCTATTCTTCACACTGCTCTTCGAGGCACCGGTCAGGAAGCCTAGGGATACGAGATACAGGTTGGCAGAGGCATCTGCCCTCACCGCATCACTGATACTCCTAGTGGTGGGGGCCGCATGCCTCTTCAACCCAGGGTTCTTTAACACAGTGTTCATTAAACCAGTCGACCAGGTATCCGACCTGATGACCTACATAAACCACCTAGCTAAATCCCTGATCTAACCTCATGACCCGCCTTCGCAAACATTATTCTCGAGCCCTGTGCAACCCCCAGCATCCTTGCTGCATCACCCATGTTCACAGCGACCTCTAGGTAGCCCCAGGAGTTCATGTAGCACGCTAACTCGCCGGGGGCCACGAGGCTGAAGCTTGTTGTGAAAACACATGTCCCGGTGACACCGGTAGGGCCGACTACCTTGAGTTTATCGCCTTGTAGGAAGCCCGCCTCAGTGATCTCAGCCGGACCTATATTCGTCATAATATTGCCGTAGACATCGATGTATATCACGCTTCCCTCCACGGAATGATCCCCTCCAACTCTAGGGGCTTCGATGTCAAGCATTCTCAAGGAACCCGCTGGGACCTCTACTCCTACCTCCTCGAGGGGCACACCCAGGCTGATCCACGCGGCCACAGGTGCGAAAACATCACGTCCGTGAAACGTGTGGGAGGTATCCCTCAGCTTAAACCTGGTGTTTGATATGTCGAAGGCTCTTTTAACACCATCCCTCGCGGCAAGCAGACTTAGGCACCCGTTGTCGGGTCCCAGCAGTATATAATTATTTGTCTCAACCACCAGGGCCCTTCTCTCACTACCAACACCGGGGTCTACTACCACTACGAATATCGTGCCGTGCGGGAAATACTTCGCCGAAACAAGCAACACAACGGCTGCTTCAACAATGCTATGCCTGGTAACGCCGTGCGTGAGATCCACTATCTCAGCCGCTGGATTAATACTCTTTATAACGCCCTTCATCACGCCAACATATGGATCCCTATACCCGAAATCCGTTAACAGAGCTATCAACCCACTCCTCATTCAAAACCACCGGGATACCCTGGTCGCATCGCCTGCCTGAAGCAGGTTGTACGTGTGGTTCAAGCCCTGACACACGTAGTTTAAGTCGCCGGGTTTATAATAAGGTTTGACTATCCCCGTTCACGGGGTGGAAACCCGTGGAATATGTGGATCCTGTGTGCGGTATGCGGGTCGATCCCTCGAAGTCGAAGCATAAAACACTATACAAGGGAAGAATCTACTATTTCTGCAGCAGTAGATGTAAGGAGGAGTTTGAAAGGAACCCTGAATACTACCTGTCCCATGGACCCAGAGGTATGCCTGGCTAGGGCAACCAGTATTGGTACCTAACGGGAGGTATGATGAGAAGAAGGGAACCCGTAGAGATTATAGGCGTTGACTGCTCAACATGCATCTATGCTATAAAGAGGAGGCTCGCCGACCTGAGGGGGAATGTCAAATTAGAATCTGACTTCCTGGGCAACGCAGTAATCGAGTACGACGACGAATACGTTAGCCTGAGCGAAATATATCATGCTATAAGGGATGCAGGCTACGATCTAGTCAAGGAGGAGCTCGAGGTCTTCGCCGAGGAGATTCAACCTGAAACCGCTGTAGCAGTAGAGAAAGAGATACGTAGACTACCGGGGATCCTAGATGTAAGGGTTGACACATTAACTTGCAGAATCCTGGTGCGCTTCAACCCTCGTACAGTGGAGAAACACTATATCCTCTCGCTCCTAGACAACATGGGTTTATCTCTCAGGGAAGAACCCAGGGGAGGTCGCGGGGGAACCAAAGCACATATTGCACGTAGGTTCGCAGCGTTCGCAACCGGGTTAACCGTTCTCATTATTTCAATGTCCCATATCCTTCCCCATGATGCCGGTATCCCTGTTCTCCTAGCCTTGTCATCACTGACAGTGCTTCTCTCATATGATGTATTCCTGAAGGGGTTCAAATCCCTTTTCATGTGGGCACCAACCATGGAGTCCCTTATCGCTCTCTCAGCTGGGATAACATTTGTATCAGGCATACTGTTATGTATCACTGGTTCAGCCACACGATACCAGGCCATGTTCCTCGAGGCGTCAGCCGGGGTTCTCGGGTTCGTAAACCTAGGGAGATACCTCGAGGACTCCCTTAGAAAGAGGGCTTTAACCCACTTAACCGTGCTTGAAACCTCGCTTAACTCGAAGGTCAGGGTCGTCGAAGACGGTAGGGTAGAGGAGGTTAGCGCTGATGCCGTGAGCCTGAACTCCATTATCGAAGTAAAAGCCGGAGAAAAAATCCTAGTCGACGGTATAGTTGTTGATGGATGGGGGTATGTGGATGAATCCACTTTCACCGGTGAACCCATACCAGTCCTGAAGTCCTCCGAGAACAGGGATAGGGTGCTGGCAGGCACGATCCTGACCTCCGGATACATAAGGGTTAGGGTGACCAGGAAGGGGAGGGATACTGCCTTATACAACCTGCTGGCATCAGCCAGAGAGGCGGTTCTCCATAGGCCAGGGTTTCAGCAGCTAGCTGATAAAGCAGTGGGCAAGCTAACCTGGATCGTGACGGCTTCAGCGTTAGTGACTGTGTTCTCATGGTACATTTATAGTGGAGACATATTCCTCTCCCTGCTTTTCGCTGCATCGGTACTCGCTGTTTCATGTCCATGTCCCCTGGGGATAGCTATCCCCATGGTTGTTTCAATAGGTGTCATAAAGGCCTCCAGGGAAGGAATACTAGTGAAGAAAGGGGATGTCTTCGAGAGGATCCCGGCCTCAAATATACTCCTCCTTGATAAGACGGGGACTATAACCGTAGGCAAGCCCTCCTTGAAAGGCGTAGTGACGCTAGGTGGTTACAGTAGGGAAGAGATCATGAAATATGTCTGTAGCGTTGAACAGAGAAGTGAGCATCCCTTGGCCAGGGCCATCAGCAATTACTGCAGAGACGCTGGTGTAAGCGTTGAAGATCCAGAGTTCTTCGAGCATCTTCCGGGTCTCGGAGTCCTAGGAGTAGTTATGGGTAAGAGGGTAGGTGTAGGCAGCATCAACCTTGTTAAGGGACTCGGGGTTGAGATAAATAGTGGAACTCAAACCCTAATAGATGAAATCGGTAGATCCGGTGGAACCCCGGTGCTAGTCGTGATAGGTGATGAGGTTGCAGCCGTCCTCGAGATCAGGGATGAGGTAAGAGAGGATGCTCTCAATGTAGTCAAATACTTTAAATCAGTTGGCTTTAAGGTGGGAATAGCTAGTGGAGATATCGAGGAAAACGTGAAGCACGTGGGAAAGGAGCTGGGACTAGACTTCTTCTACTCAGGACTAAGGCCTGAGGATAAGGGAAGGCTTATCCACGGGATCCAGGGCGGCGGGCAGAGAGTCCTGTATGTTGGAGACGGTGTGAACGATGCAATCGCACTGAGTGCAGCATTCGTTGGCATAGCTGTTGGAAACGCAACGGACATAGCGAGGGAGTCGGGGGATGCTATACTCCTCAGGGACTCCCTCGAGACAATGATAACCCTTCATAAGCTTTCAAAAAGAGTGCTGAGGAAGGCTAGGGAGAACCTCGCATGGGCATTCATATATAATGGTGTCCTTATCCCAGTGGCGGCCGGCGTCCTCTACCCGTTTAACGGGTTGATGCTGATGCCAGAGATGGCTGCTTTAGCAATGATTCTGAGCGATGTAACAGTTATCCTAAACTCGCTGTCACTCCTGTGGTGGAAGCCCTAGGAGATCATTAACTAATGAGTACTGAGCTTTTGAACCAACTGTTTCTATTCTATTGATCACATTGCTTTCGTTCCGGTGACTGCTGGGAACTTTATAGGCTTCGAGGTTACTTGTTTTCTTGATAACGAGACAATCATGGGTTTGGAAATGCTAGGGCGGGCTCTAGGCGGTGGGAGGGTGTTGCTCCAGGCCCGCTGAGCTGCCTGTAGACATGATGATGGACATCCAGGGAGGGGCGGTTAACACGTAGGGTTGTATCTGAACCGCCCTGTGAGCCTCCATGGATTCAAGCATGCTGAACCTGTTCTATGCGTGCTGGTTGCCCCGCGAATATATGTATATGTAGAGGGGTGTGAATGAGGCGACGGAGATCAACTCGGGTATGGCTGCCCCACGTGGAATCCTGTACATGAAGTATATTATCCAGGCAGCAAGCTCTATGAGTAGTGCTGACACCGAGTATGCCCTGATGACCTTGCTGGTCTCTTTCACCGTGATCCACGCCATGAAGATCATCGTACCCGTGAAGAATGCCACGGAAACCGCGAAGTGGAGTCTACCATATATCTCGTCGTACACCCCGATCAGGATTAGGAAGACCGCGGTCAACGCTAGAAGCATGTTGTAGGATCTACGGGTCTGCCTCGAGGTCACGGCCACAGTGTAGGTTAGAAGCCCGCCGAATACTAGTCCACCGTTGAAAACTGCTGCTACGCTGCTCCTCGCCGCATGGCCGAGGTCGCTGAGAGCGTTCTCGAGTGGGTTAAACCAGTTTGAGAGAAGGGCTGCAATGGCTATTGAGGAAAGGGGAACGGCCACGGATGCCAGCACCAGGAGCCTCGGGTTCACACATCCTCACCCCGCAAGGTTTCTCAAGTATAGTTTACAGGCTACGGCAAGTATAATAATGCTCCACATGAGGAGCCCGACCGCATTAAACAATACGTCTACATCCCCGGTGTAGTTGAAGCCCCACCTGTATATGCTTGTAGCCATTGAGAGAGGGGAATACTTGACTACTGGGGCCGCGAACCCTAGCCTGGCTTTTACAACGCTCTCAGGGTAGAATATGTTTGACACGAAGAAGAGGACGTTGTATGTGAGGGACCTTATGGTTGCCTGGAGATTAAAGTCCCGTGTAACAGTTGACAGCGATATTGAGAGACCCGACATGGATGCAGCCAGCAGGAGGGTTGTGTAGAGTATTATGATCCACTTGGAGGGGTTGGGGATCCCCAGTAATAGTGCAGCGAAAAACAGGAAGCCTAACTGGTATATTAGCCCCCTCAGTAACCCGCCTAGTATGCGGCCAGCCACCAGTACAGTTCTCTTCACTGGAAGAGACACCAGGTATAATGTAACCTCCCTCCTTAACTCGACCCCTACCTCTCTACCTATGCTGAATGAGGAGATGAATATCGACAGGCTCAGTATCCCAGGGGTTATGAACTTTATGTAGTCAGGGATGAGGGCTGGGTTAACCATGCCCCTGAAAATCAATCCAAAGATGAAGATGTCGGCCAGGTTCATTGCGACTTGGCCGGCGAGCCAGTACTTATACCGCCAGAAACGGGCTAGATCCCGTTGCGCTATTAATGCAGCAGACTTGAGGTCTTCCATCATTACTTCCACCCACCTGCTTCAAGCCTCTTAGTGTAGTGCTCCAGTGCCAGCACCATCATCCCGAGGCTGAAGCCCACTAGATAGAGCAGTAGTGCATGGGGCGACACTGTGTAGGCTACGTACTCCGGGAGGAAGATGAGCCTGATGGCATCAGCCATACTGGTTAAGGGATTCAGGAGGGCGGCGTAGTAGTAGGGTGCGAATCCCAGTGCCTCTATCACTGGCAACGGGTAGAACACTGTGCTCAGCCTGACAAGTATTGCGTCGATGGTTCCGAAGAGTATGTCTGTGACATCAGTGGACTTAACCCTTGTCACAACGAATATAACGAACCCAACTACCCCGGTGGAGAAGACATACGCTATGAGAGTGGAGAGCAGTAGACCAGGTAGGCTGAGCGCGTTGACTGCCAGTAGTACAACAAGCATCATGGGCAGTGTAAAGATAGTGGCTGCCAGGGAGCATCCGAGCACCCTGCCGAGGACTAGAACCCACCTCTTAACCGGGAGGGATAAGTGATACTCTACTATGCCATCGTCGAACTCGTCGGCGATAACGTATCCCCTCGATATGCTTGTCGAGTAGAGGATTGAGACGTAGATGCCGAGGAGGTAGAATTCGTAGTAGCTTACCCCGGTTAACTGTCTAACTATGAGGGATATAGCCCTAGCAAATATGAAGACCTGTATTATGAACCAGCTGAGCCTCATAGCTAGGAAAACCCGCTGACTCTTCAACCTCTCTAAATCCCACTCTATGATGTGAACTATATCCCTTAGGTCCCCTGGGACCCCCACTCTACTCGCCTCTGAGCCTTGCCCCTGTGAGATACGTGAAGACATCGTCCAGTGTAGGCTCCTTGATCATGAGCCTCGATACAGCGATGTTATTCCTCCTCAACAAGTCAACGATGTCAACCACTTTTTCCTCTCCTTTCTCGAGATATATCCTTAGGGATCCGTTACCGGCTTCAACCCTCCCGTATTCGCCGAGCTTCTCCATGATGGAAACCGGTATCCCAGTGCCTCCTACCTGTATCTCAACAACATCTCCTCCGGGTATCAGGTCTTTGAGCTCGTCGATTGTTCCAAGAGCCCTCAGCCTGCCTTTATGTATTATGGCAACCCTCTCGCAGACTCTCTCCGCTTCAAACATATCGTTGGTGGCCAGTATGACTGTGACGCCTTCCCTCTTCAGCCTCTTGATGACATCCCATAATGCATGCTTAGCTAACACGTCTACCTGCGCTGTCGGCTCATCAAGTATTGCGAGCCTGGGTTTCTGAACCAGGACCTTGGCTAGCTCCACTTTCTTGCGTGTTCCACCGCTCAACTGGTAGAAGTATTTATTCCTGTGCTCCCAGAGCCCAAGTGCCTCCATGACCTCCCTGACAACCCTTCTAGCCTCTTCACCACTATACCCGACGACCTTCGCATGCCATATTAGCAAGTCATAGGGTTTGTCAACCCATAGCGCCTTGGGATCCTGGAACGCTATCCCAATCATCTTCCTAACAATGTAGTCCTCCCGTACAACACTGTGACCGTAGACATATATATCCCCGCTCGTCGGCCTGTATATCGTTGCCACCGTGAGCAATGTGGTGGTTTTCCCGGAGCCGTTGGGTCCCAGTAATCCGAAAACCTCTCCCTCCCGTATGTCGAGGTTTAAATCCTCGACAGCCGTGAAATCACCGAATTTCTTCGTGAAGGAGCGTATCTCGACAGCGTTAACCATGCATGCTTCACCGATGTAGAAGCACTGATGCCATACTTACGGCACGTGAAGCATTATAAATCTTGAACCATGTGCCAGGATGTATTCCTTTCCACACATCCCGCTGCCTTAGACCGGTGTAGTCACGCTTAAATATTTTCTTGAATGTATCCTACTGACTCGGGGCCGGGACACCTTGAAGCGGCCGCCCCTGTGCTTTAAGCCAGTGGAAATAATGCTGGCTTACAGTAAGCGATTCATCCATGTAGAAGTAGCCCGGGTAGCTTGGCGGGGCGGTCGCAGAGAAGGGTGCCCGGGTCGTGTCAAACGTAGGGCATGCGTCAACCCGAGGGGAGGTAAATGGATAAGCCGCAACTGCTCAGAGAGGAGTTGCTTCTCAAGGGGTTGAGGTTCAATGTCATCCGCAGGTACTATAGGAAGGCTAACGGCGAGGAGTTTGCGAGGGATGTAGTAGCGTTCCCGGAAGCCGTGGCCGTGCTACCAGTGCTGGATGACGGAAGTGTGATCCTGCTGAGACAGTTCAGGGCTCCATTAAACGACACGATAATCGAGGCTCCCGCAGGCGTCGTGGATCCAGGTGAGACACCGGAAGAGGCTGCTGAGAGAGAGCTGGAGGAGGAAACCGGGTACCACGCGGGGAGACTAGTTAGACTCGGCTCATTCACACCTTCACCCGGATACAGTAGCGAGGTGATACATTTCTACTATGCTACGAGACTAGAGTACAGGGGTGCGAAGCCCGAGAGGTACGAGGTCCTCGAGCCCTTCAAGACCATGTTTCAAGACGCGCTCGCCATGGTTCACAGAGGCGTGATAAGCGATATGAAGACAGCACTGTTAATCCTGCTCTATGATCACGCCTTAAGAGGTGGCGGAGTTGAGCATTGATACTGATGCGTTGAAACGCGTCCTCTCCATGAGGCTTATATTTGAGGGGGGCAGTAGCTGGGCTGTGAGAGAGCTCATAGACGCTGTAGAAGACTACTTGATGGAGAGGCTTCCCATGATAGTGAACAGCTTGATCGAGCCCTTCGGGCTCGAGGCATCGGTGCTCAGAGGCGACCCCTGCCGCCTCTTCCCAGGGGAGGCGTGCAACCAGCTGGTTGTCGTAGGGTTGTATGCAGGGGACACTGGTAGGCACGTGGGTTACGTGCTCTACAGGCTTATCAGGGGGGAGAACACCTTCGAGTTCAGCCTGTATAGGCTGGTGGAGGCTGCTGGAGGTGAATAATATATTAGTGCCCCCGGAGCCTTACTCAGGAATCAGGATGGTGGTGTCTAGGCTGTGTCAAGCCTCCAGAGGGTGAGGCCGACAAAGATAGAGCTCATAAGGCTTAAGAAGAGGCTCCAAATAAGCGTGAAGGTTGAAAGAATACTCCGTGAAAGACTAATCATATTGATCAACGAGTTCATGATTCTACTCAGGGAGAGCGTTAGCAGGAGGCAGAAAGTAGCCCAGTTGATCACAACCCTCTCTGCCAGAGCAACAGTCCTCTCAGGAATCTACGGCGAGAACATCTATGATTTATTCGAGAAAACAGTCCCGAAGGCCACGTGTATTATAGGTGTCGAGAACATTATGGGGGTTAAAACGAAGACAGTCATGATCATGAAGAGCGGTGAAGCAAGGCCTGTTAAAACCCCCTTCGACGATTTCGCAGAGGAGTCAGCCCGCTTCATAGAGGAAGTCATAGAGCTGGCTAAGGCCGAGAACGCCTTGAAAACAATGGGTAGAGAAATACGTGTGACGAAAAGGAGGGTCAACGCCTTAGACTACATCCTGATACCGAGGCTCAGGTCCACTATAAGGATGTTGCAAATGAAGTTCGATGAAAGAGAAAGAGAGGAGAAAGCCAGGTTGAAGAGGGTGAAAGCAAGTCTCGAGAGGAGGAAGGGTGAGTGACGAGTACATAGATAGATTCCTTATCGAGGAACTGAGGCTTGTAAACAAGC
The DNA here is from genome assembly GCF_000186365.1 of Desulfurococcus mucosus DSM 2162. Classification (NCBI taxonomy): domain Archaea; kingdom Thermoproteati; phylum Thermoproteota; class Thermoprotei; order Desulfurococcales; family Desulfurococcaceae; genus Desulfurococcus; species Desulfurococcus mucosus. Next base: position 84,857 of record NC_014961.1, on the reverse strand, counting down.
ATGCACCCTACGAGAGGAAGAACCTCTGCGACCTGCTTAAAATGGAGGTACCATACATAGTGCTCAGGGATGGAAGCAGCCACCTATTCAATCCCCGTGAACTAGCCATGCTCACCGAGATACTGGGCGATGACGCATGCCGGCTTGAACTCCCCATAATAGTAGAATATACTCCAAGCAACGGGGAAGGAGTATATGTTGTAAGAGGCGGGGTGGAGGCTAGGGCTGTGGCAGCAGCCATAGGCTTGAACACGTACTCGGAGCCCCTGTTCCTCAGCCGCGTACAGATCCTTGAGTTGAGGCGTGTATTGAGGACAACGACGACAATACTATTAAACCCAGGCCCCCTAAGCTAAATACGATGCTTAAAGGGTGGTTTGATGGAGTCCATCAAGGACATTGATGAAGCCATTGACAATATCCTTAAGGAAGCCGAGAGGAAGAAGCTGGTGATCCTTAAAGAAGCCGAGAAAAAAGCCGCTGAAATCCTAGGGAGGCCAATACCTGTTGAGGAATACCGGAGGGAGGCTGAAGCCATCCTAGCTGAAGCCGTGAAGCGTCGCAACGAGATACTTGAGAAGGCTCGAAGGGAGGCTGAAGAAATCGCGAAAATCCCCCCGGAGAAGAAGAGGAAGGCAGTAGAATACATTGTTAGAAAAGTGGTGGGACTCTAATGGGGGTCCTCCTGAGCAAGCCGAGCGATATGTTAAGGGTTAATGTAGCGTTCCTCAGCGGGGACAGAGAGAAAGTCCTGCGTGTACTCCAGGAAGCAGGGGTAGTTGAAGTAGAACCTGTGGAAGCAGAGAAAGTCATAGGAGAGTATGAGAGGCTGCAGTCGCTGAGGGAAAGAATAAACAATCTCCTCCAGAAGGCCAAGGGCCTCGTGATCGATGCATCCATAACCGGGGTGGAGCTCGCATCCCTCGACGTGGATAAGGTGGAGAAACACGTGGCTGACCTGTACGGGGAGGCGACGCTACTCGAGGAGAAGGCTAGACACCTGAGGGAGAGCATAGAGTCCTTGAGAATGCTCCTCTCGTCTCTAGCTCCACTGCCGGACTCCATGGATGCAGCCGAGATATACTATGAGGGTAGACATGTATCATCCATCCTGCTCAGCGGTAAGCAGGAGGCTGTAATGGAGCTCCTCGAGAAGAGTAGAGTGTTGAAGGCTTCAAAGATGTATCAGGGAGGGGAACGCGTATCCGTCATAGTGTATCTCCCAGCTGGGGATCTAGGCCAGGTCGTCTCAGCAGCACACTCCATGGGGCTATGGTGTCCGAGCAAGCAACTAGTTGAAGCCCTTCAGCTACATGGATCCATAGGCTCGTTGCGGGAGCATTTGGCTAGGAGGATCAGTGAGCTGGATGCTGAGGCCTCAAGGGTGGAAGCCCGGATCGCTGAAATAGTTAAGGCCAACGGGATCACCCTAGGCAAATACCTTTTATTCGCGGAGAACCGTTTAGAGTACTACCGGGTTTCCGGTGCCGTAGTGGGTTTACGACACCTCTCAGCCGTAACCGGGTGGATCCCGCGGGACTCCATTAGGCTGCTAGAAGACCTCGTGAAGAGTTCTGGCATACCTGTCTTCATAGAGTACAAGGATCCATTGAGAGGCGTGGACAACCCTCCGTCAAGGTTCAACAATAAGGGGGTATTGAGATACTTCCAGGTTATAACAAGGCTTTACGGGGTGCCAGGGTACTGGGAGCCCGACCCCACGCCACTGATAGCATACTCCTTCGCATTCTTCTTTGGATTAATGAATAGTGACGCTGGATACGCTTTAGCGGGACTCCTAGCAATCGCACTGGTAATGGATAAACTGGTGGAAAACCCCTATAACCCGGTGTACAGGGAGTTCAAGGGGGCATTACTGGTATCGAACGCCGTGTCCCTGGTTCTCGGGTTGCTGGGTGGCTCAATATTCGGGGATTTACTTCCCTCAGTCTTCGGTGTGAATGTACCGGCCCTAATACCTGTGTTCAGTCAACCGGTTGAATTCATAAAGCTTGCCCTACTGATAGGGTTAATCCACATAAACATAGCGCATGCGCTGGCAACCGTGAAGTTCGCTAGGGAGGAGAGGAAAGGCGACTTACTTAACGAGGCAGGATTATTCATATCGCAGCTCTTCGGAATACCCTACGTGCTACAGGTGTTCTTCAAGTACCAGGTGCCAGTCCTCTCATACATACCTCTAAACATACTATTGTACCTTACACTACTAGGCGTTGCCATGGTAATAGTGGGCAACTATGTGGCAATGCGTGGACTAGGCTTCCTCATGTGGATATTCCAGTTAACAGGCGTCCTAGGCGACGTGATGAGCTATGTGAGGCTTGCAGGGGTAAGCCTCGCATCCTTCTACATGGCTGTCTCCTTCAACATGATGGTTAAGTTGGCGATAAACAGTGTAGCAGGCTTCATACCGGGTGCAGCAGGGGTTGCATTAGCATACGTGGTCTCAGCCCCACTACTATTCATGATACATCTCGTCATAATGATACTCTCAGAGCTCGGTGCGTTCGTGCACTCGCTTAGACTCTGCATGCTGGAGTTCCTTATGAAGTTCTACGATGGCTCCGGCCGGGAGTACAGTCCATTCTCGATCATAGCGTTTAAACGCATAGTGATTACATGACATGTTTTTATTTCCCTGGTTTAATCAGGTATTCCGTGTTGACTGGAGGGAATATGGCCATGGATCCACTGGCTCAGGGATTAATGTATTTAGCCGCTGCCCTACCATTAGCAGGCGGTATCATAGGATCCACAACTGGAATGAGACATGCGGCCAGTGTGGGTGCATCAGTGCTCTCAGAGGACCCAACCCAGTTTAGAAACGTCTTGATCCTGGCTGCTCTGCCAATGACGCAGACGTTCTACGGCTTGATACAGATGATCTACATGATGATAATGTATATCCCAGGCCTCCCACAGGATTCCATAAACATGGTGAAGGCACTGGCACTCCTAGGCATAGGGTTAGCCGGGTTCCTCGCCGAGTGGCTGTCGGCCTGGGCTCAGGGCATAATATGTGCAAGCGGCATAGCTGAGCTACCTAGAACCAAAGGCAAGAACCTGATGAGCTCGATAGTCCTCGCCGCGTATGTTGAGCTCTGGGGTATACTGGGAATAGTGTTCACAATACTCGGGCTCTCACTGCTAGGGTGACACTGCTTGCAGAAGATGCAGGAGGATGCCAAGGCGAAGCTGCTGAGGGAGGCGGAGGCGAGAGCCGAGCAAATAGTTAGGGATGCTGAAGCTGAAGCGGAAAGAATAGTTAAGGAAGCGGAGGCGAAGTGGAGGGAGAGAGCTGAAGCGGAAAGAAAGAGGATCACTAGTGAAGCCGAGCGAGAAGCCAACACAATCATTTCTGAAGCCCTGAGAGAGGCGAGGCTACTCGTGTCAAAGGAGTATGAGAAAGCCGTGGAAGACGTGTTGAGAGAGGCCTATGACTCCGTGAGGAAACGCAGCTTCGACATCGAGAACTCCATCAGGAACCTGATAAGGGAGTCCCTGAGGCTTGTCAATGCACCGAAGAAAATAGTTGTGAGTAAAGGCGACTTGGAGGCAGCCAGAAGGATAGTCGCCGAGCTAGGGTTGCCGGGCGTGGTAGTGGAGGCAGGCGACATTGATGGAGGCGTCATAGTGGAGTCGGAGTCCGGCATAGTGGTTGACAACACCTATGAGTCGAGGCTGAGAGAGTTCCAGAGTAAGCACATGGATGAGGTAAGAAGGATTCTCTGGGGCTGAGAAACAGCATGCTGGTTGAATCGAGCAGGTTCTTTTTAACTAAGAGCGACTACCTTAACATACTCTCATCGCAGAGCCTTGAGACAGCCGTGGGGTATTTAAGCGATAAATTCCTCGCAACGGACATAGGTAGACTGGCCGAGCCACACAGGATGGATTTAAGATCCCTATACATAGCGATCGATCAAGGATACAGCAGGGTCGTGGAAGACCTTCTAGACGGGACTGGTGTAGGCAGGGTAGCTGCCAGGAGAATACTGTGGCTCCTGGCAGCACCGGATCTCTACCTCTCCCTCAACGCGCTCTCAACGAATGTGAAGCCCCCCTTGCTTACATCCCCGCTTCCAGCCGTGCTCCCAGGGAACCTGGATCCTGGGCGACTCCAGGAGCTGAAGAAGTCTCTGCCAAGGGAGCTACACGGCATGATCAACGAGTACATCGATAAGAAGAATGTTTCCCTGCAACAGCTCGTCAAGACCCTCGACGCACTTGCACAAGGCTTCGAGAAGGTGAAGGGCTACGAGCTAGGTGTGTTAACTGGGCTGCTCCACGACCTACTAGTTATCAAGGTCTGCATCGGGGTAGCCGATGTGAGGCCGCTGCAGCCAAGGGCTTTCTCACTGAGCCCCGAGGATTTATACGAGGGTTGTGGAAGAGGTGTAAGCGAGCTCATACCAATACTTTCACGAGCCAGGCCGGCTGCAGGAGTATTCGCAAGCGTCCTCAGCGATGCATTAAGGTTCTCACCGGGGGTTGAGGCCCTCGACTTAGCCACATACACTGGTGCATCACACTTAGCCTCACTCGTGCTAAAGGGGTCGGAGCCTGAGACTGTTGCCAGGCTACTTCTCAAGTTGCTCGGCCAGTACGTGCTTTTAAAACTCTCTCTAACAGTAGTCCACTCCGGCCTCTACAGGCAGGAGGCTGTTCAATTCGTTAATAGATGGGTGGGATAGCATGTACAGGGGTAGGGTACTGGTCATAGGTGACGAATATCTCTCCCTAATAGGTGTTGCAGGCGGTGCTGACTCAGTGGTTTACAGTGGCGGTTGCAGTAATTTGGTTGAAAAGCTCCGCGGCTCCATAGCGAACTACGTGGTGCTGATCACTTATAGACATGTATTAGATGAGTGCCCTGAATTAAGGAACCTGGTGGATGAGGCGAAAACCCTTGTCGTCGAACTCGAGAAGCCTGAGGAAGCATCCAGGATCAATGTTAAACAATACTATGCTGAGATCGCTAGGAAATACCTCGGCATAGAGATACCTATATAACTTGAATCCCGTAATCCTAATCAGATAGAACCATGTTTTAACCATGAGAGGTTAACGGTATGAGTAGGCCTGCTGGAAGAATATACCGTGTCTCAGGCCCCCTCGTAGTGGCTGAAGGCATGCGCGGCGTAAGCGTCTACGAGGTCATAGAGATCGGTGAGGAGAAACTGATAGGTGAAGCCATAGGGGTTGAAGGCGATAAAGCCATCATACAGGTCTACGAGGATACCTCAGGACTGAAGGTAGGAGACCCCGTTTACCCAACAGGCCACCCGTTATCAGCTGAGCTGGGCCCAGGACTCATAAAATCCATATTCGACGGTATTCAACGCCCCCTGCCAGTGCTTGAAGCCCTCTCAGGCATCTTCGTAAGGAAGGGGATTAAGGCGCCGCCACTACCCCGTGACAAGAAATGGTATTTCACACCACTGGTTAAACCAGGGGAAAAGGTGAGCGAGGGAGACTTCATCGGTTACGTTAATGAAACCGATGTAGTTAGACACTACATAATGGTTCCACCAGGCGTCAAGGGGAGCGTTGAGTGGGTTGCCGGCGAAGGAGACTACACGATGGTGGAGCCGGTTGCCAGGATCAATGGGAGAGATGTAACGATGCTGCAGGAATGGCCGGTTAGAAGACCGAGGCCCTTCAGGGAGAAGCTTGATCCACGGGAACCATTCATAACGGGTGTCAGAGTCATAGACTTCCTCTTCCCGCTGGCCAAGGGCGGTAAAGCAGCTGTGCCAGGCGGGTTTGGGACAGGTAAAACCGTCCTACTCCACAGCATTACAAAGTGGAGTGAAGCCGATATAACGATCTACATAGGGTGCGGTGAGCGGGGGAACGAGATGGCCGACGCATTGAACAGCTTCATAAAACTCGTTGATCCAAGGACGGGTAAACCCATGATGGAGAGAAGCATCTTCATCGCGAACACGAGTAACATGCCGGTGGCAGCCAGGGAGGCAAGCGTCTTCCTCGGAGTCACCATCGGGGAGTACTTCAGGGACATGGGGTACAATGTCCTGCTCGTAGCCGACTCCACGAGTAGGTGGGCTGAGGCCATGAGGGAGATCAGCGGGCGTCTAGAAGAACTCCCAGGCGAGGAGGGGTTCCCAGCCTACCTGGCTTCAAGGCTTGCACAGTTCTACGAGAGAAGCGGTTATGTTAAGACCATTGGCTCCGCTGAGAGGCTGGGCAGCCTCACCATAATGGGCGCTGTATCCCCACCCGGGGCGGACTTCAGTGAGCCCGTGACCCAGGCTACCCTCAGGTTGATCAGGGCACTCTACGCGCTGGACGTGAACCTAGCGTATAGGAGACACTACCCCTCCATCAACTGGTTGACGAGCTTCAGCCTCTACGTGGATAATGTGCGTGAATGGTGGTCTAAGATAAGCCCGGAGTACTCGTATCTCAGGGAGAAGATATCGTGGCTTCTCCAGAGGGAGGCCGAGCTCGAGGAACTAGTGAGACTAGTAGGGGCGGATGCACTGCCAGTCGAGGATAGACTCGTCCTCGAGGTGGCCAGGATGATTAGGGAGGACTTCCTTCAGCAGGACGCGTTCAGCACTGTTGACGCGTTCTCCCACCCGGTTAAAACATCAAGGATGGCGGCTGTAATCGTCAGGTTCTACGAGAAATCCATTGAAGCAGTGAAGCAGGGAGTAGCCTTCGAGAAGATACGTAGCATGAGGATTAGGGAGAGGATAGCTAGGATGAAGGATATACCGTTCGGCGACAACGATAAAGAGTTCGAGGGCATACTCTCAGACATGGAGAACGAGTTCAAGGCGCTCATGGAGGGTGGTAGATAGTGGAGTCCAAGCTCGCCACGAGAGTATCCAGCCGGCTCCTCAAAGCACAGGGTGGACTATTATTTGCTGAAACAATACCGGGTGTAACATACGGTGAAATAGTCGAGGTACTCCTGCCCACGGGTGAAGCCAAGCTGGGACAGGTGATAGACGTCAGCAGGGATGCCACAGTTATACAGGTATTCGGTGGAGTAGCAGACGTAGACCTACTCAAGTCGCGTGTCAAGTACCGTGGGGAAACACTCAGGATACCGGTAAGCATAGACATGCTGGGGAGGGTCTTCGACGGCCTCGGCAGACCCATCGACAATGGTCCAAGGATAGTACCCGAAGACTACCTTGACATCAATGGTGCCCCACTCAACCCTGCTTCAAGGCTCCCGCCCTCAGAGTTCATTGAGACAGGTATCTCAGCCATCGACGGATTATTCAGTATTGTGAGAGGACAGAAGCTCCCGATCTTCAGTGGCTCAGGCCTACCACATAACAGGATAGCCGCGCAAATAGTTAGGCAGGCGAGAGTGCTCGGTAAGGAGGAGAAGTTCGCCATGGTGTTCGCAGCCATAGGTGTACCCTACGATGACGCCATGTTCTTCATAGAAAACTTCAGGAGGACTGGAGCGCTTGAGAGAACCGTTGCACTAATCAACACTGCCAGCTCACCAGTCATCGAGAGAATTGCGACGCCACGCGTAGCGTTAACCATAGCTGAACACCTGGCCTGGACGCATGACATGCATGTCCTAGTAGTGTTGACGGATATGACGTTCTACTGTGAAGCCCTCAGAGAGCTTAGCGCTGCAAGGGAGGAGGTTCCAGGCAGGAGGGGTTACCCAGGATACATGTACACGGATCTAGCCACAATATACGAGCGTGCTGGACGTGTACGAGGCAAGAAGGGGAGTGTAACCCAGCTACCCATACTCACAATGCCCGACGACGACATCACCCATCCAATACCCGACTTAACCGGTTACATCACGGAGGGCCAGCTCGTCTTATCGAGACAGCTATGGATGAAAGGCATATACCCGCCCTTCGACCCGTTGATGAGCTTGTCGAGATTGATGAAGGACGGTATAGGTGCCGGTAAGACAAGGGAGGACCATCACGGTGTATTCATGCAGCTCATGAGCGCCTATGCAGAGGGAACAAGGCTGAGAGAGCTTTCAGTAATAGTTGGCACCGAGGCATTAACGCAGAGAGATAAGAAGTACCTTGAGTTCGCCGACAGGTTCGAGAGAGAATTCATTGGACAGGGGGAGTACGAGCATCGAACAATCGAGGAGACCTTGAACAAGGGATGGGAACTCCTAGCCATACTGCCCGAGGACGAGTTGAAGAAGGTTAAGGTAGAACACATAAGAAAGTATCATCCAGGATACAGGGGGAGGAACTCTCAGGCCGGTTGAATAGTTCTTTTCAACCAGTAATCCTTCCCCGCACACGAGACCCGTGATCACTGCTCCCTCGACCCGTTCTCCAAGCCGAGAATACCCCGTATGCTAGGCCTAGCCACCCTGTGGGAAACCCTCACCCTTTTAGGGTGGGAAGAAGTTGAATCCCTTGAGGCGTGGAGCATGAATGCCACGGTACTGTTCACTGGTGGAAAGGACTCTGTTTACGCTCTTCACAAGGCCGCCGAGGCAGGATATAGGATTGTTGTTCTCTCATCGATTATCCCGCTTTACAGGTACTCTATGCTGTATCATCAACCCTACTTCAATATCCTGCAGGCACAGTCGCAGTCGCTTGGCATACCTCTCGAAACCATTGGAGTTAGTGAGGGAGAGATGGAGATAGACGCGTTGAGGATGTTGCTTACAAGGGTTCGGGACAGGTATGGTGTGAAGGTAGTTGTGAGCGGAGCCATAGCCAGCAACTATCAGAGAAAGAGGTTTGAACAAGTTGTAGGGGAACTAGGGCTTGAACTCTATACTCCCCTATGGGGTAGGAACCCCTACAAGTACTTGGGGGAGCTCCTTGAAAACGGTATCAGGTTCATTATCATGTCTATAACCAGCATGGGTATACCGTTGGAAATACTGGGCAGGGAGATAGAGGCGGAGGATGTTGAAAGGCTGATCAAGCTGGCACGGAAATACGGGTTTGACCCATCCTTCGAGGGGGGAGACGCTGAAACAATAGTTGTTGACTCGCCCTTATTCAAATACAGGCTACTCATAGCGGGTGAGAAGAAGATATTATCGGAGTACGAGGGTTACTATGAGCCCTCCGCGGTGAGACTCGTTAAAAAACCTACTTCAACCTCTCAACATAGACCTTTATCGTTTCAGCAAGGTTCTCCGGTTTAGTGTACCATTTATCATATTTGAATGATTTGCCGTCGGCGGTGGTCAACGTAATATAGTCCTTCTCGTCTCGTATCGTGAGAAGAGTCTTCCCCTCCTTCATGATCATGACCTCCATCGCCGACTTATCCTGGAATTTCACGCCTGGCACCTTGCCGGCTACCTGGATCTTCAGTTGCTTTATGTACTCACTCATCGATAACACCTTGGAAACATTTCTTGATTAAGGGATTTAATTCAGGGTTTAAAAATAATCACGGTAAGTAAGAAGCCTCGGGCTACAGGAGCATAGCAAGCGTCCATGCTGTCACAACTGAAAGCCCCGTCCCTCGCGGAAATGAAGAATCTCTGCCCACCCCCGCAGATGACGTATGTAAACCCGAAGAGATATGGGGAACCAGTGAACTCCCTGAAGGAAAACCCCCTTTAAGACGGGGGCTCAGACATTAATAGGTTACGCCTAGCAACGCGTATCTGTCCGCCTTAGCCTTACCGCACGCCGTGTATTGTGAGGGCGGCGGCAGGTTTAACGGTGACTCCGTTATCTCCCCTAGGACGTTCTTACCGGTTTCCTTCTCGAGCTCCTCAGCACACTCCCTGCTTCCATCCCATGGCGCGATCACCAGTCCATCGAACCCCTTGTCCTCCGGGTGTTCTGGGAGGAACACTGTCTTCCTGGCCAAGTGCTCCAGGGCTCTGCTTCTGAGGTACTCGTTTATCTCCGACCATATTTTACGGAGTAGATCTACTGCCTCCTCGAGCTTGACCACGTGTTTCTCCCTCTTATCCCGCCTAGCAATGGTTACCGTGGATGCATCGAGCTCCTTTCTACCCACTTCTATCCTTGTTGGGACCCCCTTCATCTCCCAGTAGTAGTATTTCCATCCAGGCGTGTGCTCTTGATCCGTGTCCACGAAGACCCTTACACCATGCGCCTTAAGGATGTTGCTGACTTTGAACGCGTATTCCAAGACCTGGTTTTCACCGGGCTTCATCACGGGTACTATGACTACTTGTATTGGCGCGATATCCGGCGGGAAGAACAGGCCTGTTTCATCCCCGTGTATCCCTATAACGGCTCCCAGAACCCTTTCACTCACACCGTAGCATGTCTGGTAGACATGTTTCTCTACGCCGTCGGTGTCCATGTACTTTATCTCGAATGCCTTGGCGAACTTCTGCCCTAGGTTAATGACGCTTCCTAGTTCGAGGCCTTTACCATCGGGCATCACGGTTATGAAGTCATAGTTGTATTCTGCCCCGGCGAAAGTGTCCCATGGAGGTGTCTTCACTATGAAGTATGGTAGCTGGAGCCTGTTGAAGAACTCCTTGTATATCGCTATTGCTTCACTAATCTGCTTCTCAGCCTCCTCCATGGTTGCATGTGCTGTATGAGCCTCTATGAAGCCCATTATCTCCCTTACCCTTAGTATGGGGTGAGTCATCTTCGTTTCATATCTGAACACGTTTACTACCTGGTACATCTTGAGCGGTAGATCCTTTCTCCCCTTTATCCACATGTTCCACATGTAGTACATTACTGTTTCACTGGTTGGCCTGACAAACAGCCTCTCGTTAAACTTCCTTGTAACCGTCCCCTCTACCACGAATGTTTCACCGCCGAAGCCCTTCAGGAAGTCTTTCTCCCTTGAGAACACGCTCTCTGGAACCATTGTGGGGAAGTAGGCCTCCTGGTGGCCTGTCTCCTCCAGTAGATCCATGAGTATCCTCTGAGTCAACCTCAATGCTTTCAAGCCATAGGGCATCCAGACATTCATGCCTTTAACAGGGTACCGTATATCTATGATGCCGGCTTCCTTCAGAACACTGTGATACCACTCCGGGAAATCCTTGTATTTATCTATCCCGATGCTCTTCCTGGCGCTCATCCACTACACCTTTGAGGCTTTGCCTACATGCCTCCAGCTCCAGGGTCTTATTAAACAGTTCATTAGACTTAATAAGCGTGGCTGAGTCAATCCTCCTAGCCACATCCTCGAGTATCTTCAGCTTAACCCTGGCATCCAGGACTATGCCGCTTAGACCCCATGCCACAACCCTGCCATACATCTCGGAGGCTTCTTCAAGGATGCCGCGGCATCCCCTGAGTGCAGCGGAGTAACCCATGTGACTTATGCAGGCATGGAACCCGGTGCCTGTAACCAAGTAGATTGACGACAGGGTTGACACATACCTGGTTAAGGCTCTCACAGCGCCCCGGGGCCCTAGGAGTCTACTTGACTCATGTATCCTGGCAAGGAGATCCCTGTGTTCTAGAGGGGTGTCTCCAAGTTTACCGATTAATCCACGCCACATGCTTCTAAGCATTGCCTCCGGGTCCCTTGCCGCCTCCACTAGGTGTTGTGTGAGCCTCTTCAAGCCTTCGTGGTTGATTATTACGTCAGGCTTTAACCCGGTTAAAGCCACTGCTGGAACCCCGTGGCCGAGGTACGTTAGGCTATCTAGGGCGAAGTGTGCTCCGGCTTCATTGAGGTGGATGCCTGTAGGGATACTGTTGTAGCTGAGTATGGGTGCCGGGTTATCCACTATTGATGCGTTGTCCCCGCCACCAGCCTCTACATTTATGTCTAGAACCACTTTTTCGAGTTCACTCTTAGAGCTGAGGATCCCGAGGAGGTGTCTAGAGCCCCAGGACCATGTATAGCTGTTTAACCATGGGTCACCGTGTTCTTTAGCCGTGAAGGAGATGAGAATAACGCTGCTTCCACCAACCGTTGCGGCAGAGGCAACTATATCCCTCAGCATCTCTGAATACCTCTCTATGAAGCCGGCGTCACCCGGTAACCCGTCGTGATGCGTTGACACATGTATCACGTTTCCCTCATCCCCGTTAACCCCTGCCACGAGTGTTCTCCCTGTTGCCTCGCTTAAACCAGCGTCAACCTCTACAGTGATCCTCGCTTCTTCACGCTGGAGATTCCTCGCAGCATCCGCCTCGAGGACCACCACTGGGATACCTGGAGGAGTATCCGGGTTCATTACGGGTATGCTGCTAGATAACACTGCATCACTCATCCGCCTGCCTTTTCCACCAATCAATACCACTGCCTCTGCCCCTGCTTTAAGTGCCTCGCCAACCATGAATCTTAGCTCTAGTATGGATTCAGGATACTTGTAAAGGAGCACCCTGCCGTTTAAGCCCCCTGCGACCACGCGGAGTGTACTAGCTTGCAGTGCCAGGCCCTCTCCAATGGATTTAGATGCATATGGTAGTGGGTTGCACTCGTACTCCTCCCCGTTAACCCTAACCATGCATTTACTCCACTCCCATTTGACTACTGGTATCGTGTGAAGCGTTGTCCAGTCCACGTGTTCCTCTATTATTCCTTTCAGCTTCTCAACCACCCTTCTCTCCATGGTTGAACCCGGCTCCACGTACCCTGCCACGCTACCCCCCTTGGCTGCTTCAAGAGCTTTAATATGGTGATACCTTATATGAGGATTCACGGGGAGAAGCATTCATGGCGGCAACCATACTGGAGCTGGAGAGCGTTAAGAACCTTGACTCCCTGCTAGGGAGCCTGAGTAGCAAGGGATATAGGATTGAGGTGGGTCCCCACGCCGTTATGGAGGATCACAGCGAGGTCGCCGTATTCAAGGGGTTTAAGGATGGTAAACCAGCCTTCATCATTATTGCACACTATATCTCGCAGTATTACAGGGCGGTGTTGAGCAACGGGTATAAGGAGGATCAGGCGTTCCTAGAGGAATTACTGAGGATCAAGTATAGCGGGGAGAAGTGGAGTATACCGGTTAACCCGGTTTTCATAGCCGTCCTCGACGAGGGTGTTACAAGGGATCTCGAAGGCTACAGCGACGACTACCCTGTTAGCGATGGAGGGCTCCTCGTGGAAAAGTATCGTGAAAGCAACCCGAGCTACAAGGAGATACCGAGGATCATCGTGGCAAGACTCCTGGATGAGGCCTAAGCCTCAAGGGCCGGTGAAGCCGCCTGTTGGCTACTGCCACAGTAAGGGCAGTACAATGCGTCGGCAGGGATCTCCCTGCCGCATTTCACGCAACGCCTCAACCCGCCTGTGCCTCCCCCTATCTTCTCCTGGTACTCCTTCTTCAGGTCCTCTATTGAGAGGTGGAGGTAGACCTGGGTTGTCTTGATGTCAGCGTGGCCGAGCAGCCTCTGGAGGCTTGGCAGGCTCAGGCCACGCCTCAGCGCCCTGGTTGCGAACGTGTGTCTCAACACGTGTGGACGGATCTTTTCCGGAGGAATGCCTGCTCTCGCCGCAAGCCTCTTGAGCTTCTTGTAGAGGCCGCTGTACGTCAGGTTGAAGAGCCTGTCCCCTGGCTTGAGACCGTTCAACGCTATCCATGAGCGCAGCATCTCGAAGGTTTCCCCTGTGGCGGTGACATACCTTTCCTTACCGTACTTAGCTGATGAAACCCTTATCACCCTGCTGTGGAAGTCCACGTCCTCTACGCGGAGCCCGAGGAGCTCCCGGCTTCTCAACCCTGTGTCGACGAGGAGTCTCAATATCAATTTATCCAAGGGGGTTCTGGCGGCATTCATCAGCTTCTCGATTTCTTCATCGCTCAAAGCGTTGATACGGGCCGGGGGCTTCTTAACCGATGATACACCGATATTCAACCCGAGCCACTCGAAGAACCTTTTAAGGAACATGGTGTAATAGTGGAGTGTGACCTGCCATTTCTCCCTCCCCTCCATCTTCCTGTTCGGGAACCCGTTTCTCAACCGTTCATTACGCCACGCCACTACATCCTTCAATGTAACCTCTCTAAGTGGTTTGCCACCTATGAAGCTGAGGAAGTCCTTGACGGCCGATAAGTAGGCTTTAACGGTTTCACTGGAAGCACCTGAAGCCTCAAGGGAGACCTTGAACTCCTCCAGTATTTCATCGTTGCCTAGTTCAAGTATGCCTTGAGGAGCCCTGCCTAGGTCTATTCTGCCTGGCAAACCTTACCCCACCTTCATGGAATCCATGGAGCCAGTGTTTTAAGGAGCGGGTCTACTAGGGTAGGTTTATATAGATTGGAGCTGAAAATGGAAGCTTGGGGAGTAGGCTAGATGCGTTGAGATGGGATGAGGAGGCGTGGCAGGTTAAACCCCTAGAGGGGATGAAGACGCCGCGCGGGGCTGACCATCCATTGATTGCGACAGGTGTAACCCATGTCTAGACGCATAATACTAGTCCATGGTGATAGTGACGGCGTCGCGTCGGGTGCACTGGCATACGCTTTCTTCAGTGCGAGGACAGATACACAGGTATTCTTCACCCACCCTGTTGGCTTATTAGGCGACCTCAAGGAGTTTACGCGTAACGGTGACGACTTGTTGATCGCTGACATAGCTTTGAACGAGACAACCGCTGTAGACGTCCTCAGGCTCCTCGAGGAGCGGGGACGCTACGGTAACGTTGTCTACATTGATCACCATCCGGAGCCCCTTGGGGTATCTCTCAGCAGTGTGGAAAGCATTAACATAGTTCACGACACCTGTTGCTCAGCATCAGAGCTCACATTCAGGTATCTTGTTGAGAACGGGTTGGATGAAGAATACTCCCGTGTAGCACTCTATGGTGCTATAGGGGATTACCTTGATGAAACGCCATGGGTTAAAAAGACCCTGGGTGAATGGGATAAGAGGGCCGTCTACCTTGAGGCAGGCGTACTAACCCAGGCATTGGAGGGCACCCGGAGAGACCACGAGTTTAAACGCAGGGTTGTCGAATACCTGTCCAAGAATAGTCTCCCAAGCTTGAACACCGCCATGGTTGAGAGAGCCCTGGAGCAGGCTAGACGCGACGAGGAGCTCAGGCTATGGGTTAAAGCGAATACGGTGGTTTACGGGGCCGTAGGATACGTGGTGAATCCGCCGGGCAGTGTCGGTAAAGCAGCCAACTATGCAAGGGTTTATGGGAGGGCAAGGATAGGGGTGGCAGTGGAGGAGCGTGGGGAAACATACGTGATGAGCTTGAGGAGCGATGGATCAGTGGACTTGAACAAGGTGCTCAGGCTGATGTCCAGGGAGATACCGGTTATGGGTGGAGGACACCCATTTGCAGCTGGCGCCAGGCTTGAAAAAAGGCTCTTCAAAGACTTCCTCACTAAGCTGAATGAGGCTGCTGGTTACCCCTTAGATCAATAACTTCATTTTCTCCTCTATGAGTTTCGCAGCATCCTCCCTGTTCAACTGGGAGGGCTTAGCCTTCCTCAACTCCTCAATTATTTTTCCAGGAGCCTCAATATATTGATCCACCCTGCCACGCACCCTGGCTAGATACCTGTACACCTTGTCTCCATCCCCCAGTAGTATTGCGTCGAGCGCTACGTCCTCCCCGCTGGGTGCGAGTGTGACCACCCCCATTGACGAGCCGTCCTTCCCAGTGATCTTCAAGAGGTATCCGCCCTCCACTGTCTCCCCGATCACGTCAAGCGAACCCACTGAGTCAAGCGGGTCTCCACCGGGCTTAACTGCCTCGAGACCTGTTTCCCCGGCTTCCTCACCGCTGAGTATTTTCTCCGCTTCTTCACGGCTCGGCGCCTCCTTGTACTGCTCCTGGATCTCCCTGAGCTTTTCAGCGATAACCTTGTTGACAGCGCCCTCTACTTCCTCGTCGGGAACCCTCTTGAATACTTCGAGTCTCAGTGAGTCGTAGAGCCACTTTATCCTCCCGGGTTCCCCTTCCACCACGTACTTTACCCTGACCCTTACAGCGTCGCCTTTATTCACC
This sequence comes from Desulfurococcus mucosus DSM 2162, assembly GCF_000186365.1. NCBI lineage: Archaea > Thermoproteati > Thermoproteota > Thermoprotei > Desulfurococcales > Desulfurococcaceae > Desulfurococcus > Desulfurococcus mucosus. The sequence goes on along the minus strand of NC_014961.1, from coordinate 68,966 downwards.
TTTAGCTCCCCGACAAGTATGTGGTAGAGTAGCATGTTGAGTTCTCCGGAGGCCCGTGCCACTTCTCTCGCGAACTCCTTATCCGTTTTAACCCTGCTTGACAGCTGGGCGTAGAGTGTTCTACGAACCTTGCCAGCGTATGCACCAGCTATGATTATACCGGTGTTCAGCTCTCCGCTGGTTTTCTCACTCATAAATGATCCCCAGTATTATTTGATCACCGGCGTGATATTAATATTTATCCACAGCCCGTTGAGAGGACTCTGACCCCCCGCCTTAAAAGGCGAGGCCTTCGGCTGTAAGGCTTTATTACTTGGTGAACCCTACTTTTATCATGGTGTACCGGGTTGACTTCGAAGAAGAGTTTCTCAGGCGTAGTCATCGGGATCGAACAGGTGGAGGGCTACGATAAGCCGCTCCTATATGTGCATGGTGAGGCAGAGGGCTATGAGGGGGAGTTCTATGTTCTCGTACCGGACGAGGAGTTAGAGAACTACATGAGGCTTGGGATAGGGCAGAGGATTGAGGGGGTTGGGGTAGAGGAGTCTGGAAGCCCCCTTGTACTAAGGAAGCTGGTGGTGTAAGCGTGAAGCCCCTGGAGAAACCCCCGAGGATCAAGGTTTTAGAAGCGGCTGGAAGCATCGGGGACAACAGGGTTAGGGTGGTTGACTCCACACATGCTGTTGTCACTTCGAGCACTGGGGAGAGGAGTTACAGGGTTGTCTTGATCCAGGAGGAGGCAGGCGTCTTCAGGGTGTATAGTGATGATAATGGAACTATTCACAGGGGCTACATTGGATACCCTATTATAGCCTTCATGATCCTTAAAGGACTCCTCCCAGTGGATAACACAGTGGTGAAGGCGTTCACGGGCATACCGTGGAAGGAGTTGAACGAGAAGTATAAGAAGTATTCCGTTGTCGAGAACATCGTGATCTCGAGGGCTGAGCGCATGGGGGTTCCGAGGAATGTAGTAGACGACTACATTAATGTGGTTCTCAAGAAGCTCGGCATTTACAAGGTGTTCTTCGACGAGTCCCTTGCGAACGCCTAGCGTGTATCCGTCAACCCAGCGATATTCTTCCACGCACTATTCTAAGATACCTCTCCTCGACAAGCCTGTAGAGTATCCTCCTAGCTGCTTCACGGCTCACACCGAGCTCCAGTGATATCGCTCTCACGGCATCCTTCACCGTTACCTCGCCGTGCTCAGCCATGAGCCCTGTAACAAGGTCGTATGCGCGTCCATAGGCTCCCTCAGGCTTATCTATGAAGCGCAATCCCTCCGGGTTGACGAGTATCCTTAGGGTCCTGCCGCCCTGCATCCTCATGATGTATGTCCTCTCATCGATCCTATCGATGAACATCTTCGCGAAGAACCTGGGTATCCTAATGGGTGAACCGGGAGTCGTGAAGACGAGTATGTTGTCGTGTCCCTCGGCGAGCCCCTCTAGATCCATGTCCTGAGTAGGCTCGAACACTATGAGGAGGCTGCCTCCACCCGGAGCCCGTTCACCGCTGTCAGGTGCATTTATGTATGCTGTGTCAACTGCTCCCTGCAGCATGTTACCTGGGTCTAGCAGTGTAACCCTGGAACCGGCTTCCGCAATTATCTCGGATGCCAGTTTCAGCTTTATAACCATATAGTGGCTTACCACAGCCTTGAAGCCCCTTGTGAAGAGTTGTAGAGGAACCATGTTCACACGCTCTCAATGCTTCAACACTACCATTATTTTCTTGTCTAGGAATAATAGTTTACTCGGTGATATGCTTGGAGGAGATGTACAGAGGGTGGGTTGAACAGCTTAGAGGAGCCCTCATGGAGTGGGGGAGGTATAGGATTCACGGGGTGTTCAACAAGATAGTTGTTCTAGGCATGGGGGGCAGCGGCATAGTCGGCGACTTCCTGTCAGCGCTCTCAATGATTCATGGAGGCCTCCCGGTTTTCACGTTGAAGAGCCATGTGTCACCGGGTTTCATTGATTCCGGCACGCTGGCTATATCGGTTAGTTACAGTGGCAACACCAGGGAGACTATTCTGGCCACCATGGGTGTCCTTGGGAGGGCTGGCGGTGTCGCCGTTGTTTCCAGTGGAGGCTACCTAAGGGAGTTGGCTTTAAAGCACGGCATACCATTCATCCCGTTGCCCTCTGGGCTAGCCCCCAGGGCGTCTCTCCCATCCATGCTCTTCAAGATCCTCGGCTTACTTGACTCAAGTGGCTTAAGGATCGTGGGCAGGGGGGAGGCTGAGGAGGCGTTCGCCTTCATCAAGGATAACATGGGCGGGGCCGAGGAGGAAGCACGGAGACTGGCTGAATGGATTAACAGCGTCCAGGGCCTCCTCGTCATCGCCACTCACACACCCCTTGAACCCCTAGCTGTTAGAGGTAAGAACGAGTTCAACGAGAACAGCAAGATCCCCGTTAAGGTTGACGTCGCGCCTGAATGGATGCACAACGATATAGTGGGATACGAGCAACCCGGGATCCCCCTCAGGGTGGTTGAGGTCGTTGATCCAAGTGATAGAGTGGGACGCGGGCTCGTTGAATTCATGCATGGAGTATACGTGGAGACCGGTGCGTCAACATATAGGTTGGCTCTGAGGGGAGGCACCCTACTAGAGAAGATGATGTACGGCAGCCTTGTCCTAGGGTTGGCTAGCTGTAGGCTTGCAAGGCTCAGAGGAATTGACCCGCTTGAGACAAAGAGCATTAAAAGGTACAAGGAGTCCGTTGACAGCTTACTTCAGGCCTAGCAGCCTCCACGTGGAGCTGGCCTCCTCTCCGCCCTAAGGGAAACCCTTTTAGGGCGGGGGGAAGCCGGCTGCCGCTACACTAGGTCACCTGGTATACCGTCTGGACTATATGCTACTCTGGGTTTCAGACCCGTCCTCGCCATGAGCTCTACTACGTGAGGGTAGAGGAAGACGTATTCTTCCTCCAGGTTGTCTGCAAGCCCCTTGTCTATTTCCCTTAGCCTCTCCTTCAATATATCTACTCCCCTGGGTTCTGAGAAGGAGAGCATTACTGCTGGATGAGTGCTCACGCCTTCATTAAGGAGGTTTTCAAGGGCTTTGAGCTGCAGGGAGAAGAACTCCCGGCGAGCCCCTGTAAGCCTGTGGAACTCGTCCTCGTTCACCCCTTTCAACGATACCCTGACGTGTAGGTGCTTGAACCCGGCGAGATCCCTGGCTTTAGCCTTGTCGGCACCTATGATTATCCCGTTTGTCTCCAGTATGAAGGTGTACCTGCCGTCCTGCTCGAAGAGCTCGAGGAGTTCCAGGAGATGCTGCCATGCAAGGGTGGGCTCGTTCCCTGAAACCCTTACATATCTGTAGCCTCTCCTAGACGCTATTGCTACAAGCCTCCCATATACTTCTCTAGGCGAGTAGAACTCCCCGTAGCTGGAGTAGTTGTCCCTCGGTATCCAGCCCCAGCAGAACCTGCATCTGAGATTACACCCCACGCAGTCTGCCGTGGCGATTCCACCATACCACCTGCCTCCCCTGAACCTGTAGTACTTCCTCTTGTCTCCCCTCGCAACGTGTTTCTCGACCTCGACCCCGAGCCTTAAAGGATCGTAGCCTGCTTCATGCATTAGCCTCTCCTTCAAACCATACATATGCATCATGCATCCCTTATATTCCACCGGTATGCCTGGGGCGCCCGCTGAAAATATTTTTACCTATACGACCACTCAACCTATCCCTGGAGGAGTCATGGAGAACCCTTTCAACGACTTCTACATGGAGTATGATGAGTGGTATGAATCAAACAGGTTGATATACGAGTCGGAGCTCAGGGCTGTTGAGAAAGCCTCAACACGTGTCCCAAGGCCGTGGCTCGAGATCGGTGTTGGAAGCGGGAGGTTTTCATCACCGCTCAGAATAGACGTGGGCATCGATCCATCTGAGAGAATTATTTCACTGGCATACGAAAGAGGTGTTGAGTCTGTTGTAGGGGTTGGCGAGGAGCTCCCGTTCAGGGATTCATGCTTCGGCGGGGTCTTCATTATAGTGACCTTGTGCTTCGTGGATAACCCGCTGAGGGTTCTCAAGGAGTCGTGGAGGGTTCTCAGGGATGATGGGTATGTTATCGTGGGCTTCGTGCCGAGGGAGAGCCCGTGGGGGAGGCTCTACGTGGAGAAGAAGGCGAAGGGACACCGGTTCTATAGGCTGGCGAGATTCTACAGTGTGAGCGAGGTGTACGAGATGCTGGAGGCATCGGGATTTAAGACTGTGTCAGTTGTGTCAACCCTTCTCCAGGGACCCGGCGATGTTAGATTTGCTGAGACACCTGTGGAGGGATATGTGGAGGGCGCCGGCTTCATAGTTGTGAAGGCTGGGAAGAAACATGCACTATAGCTTAAAAACACCCTGGTGGATCCTTATCAATAATGAATCAAGGGGCCGTAGTCTAGCCTGGCTAGGATGCGGGGCTTGGGCCCCCGTGACCCGGGGTTCAAATCCCCGCGGCCCCATTCACTACTCCGAGACCAGTGTAGTTGACTACCCTCGCCTACTCTTCTCCGCCTTCCCGTGGAGGCCTGTGTAGATTAACGGTGTGCCGTATAATACTAGTCCCATGGCTGTGTATAAGGGTATCTTCAGGATTCCCCCGGTTCTGGCGGCAAGGTATAGTACTGCTATAAGTACGCCTGACGCGGCCAGCATCTCTAAGCGGGGTCTCAGGGCTGAATTCCTCAACGCCTTAACCGATTCCTCGATGAATACTGCTGAGATCGCTGTGGCAGCCCCGACTCCCAGTAGTCCTTGGGCTGTGGTGCCACCCGGGTTCAACACTAGTGCTATGAGTGATAAGGCTGAAACCGCCGTGCCTGTGGCGAGCATTGTTTTCCCCAGGGAAAGCCTGGTCCCCGCCTGGTTTAATGCTACTGATACGGTTAGCCCTACCACTACTCCACCTGCAACATCGATAGGGTAGTGTGCCCGGAGGTAGAGTCTGCTCAGCGAGACACCTGTAACCATTACCAGCGACAGGGCTGCTAGGCACGCCTCCCTCCTGAGTAGTGTCAGCATGCTCCAGAAGGATGCTGAGACCTGTGCATGGCCGCTTGGGAAGCCGGGTCCCTCCACTTTTACAAGGGGGTTGGGGGGTCTAGGAGTGTTGAACAAGTGCTTTAACGCCAGGTTGAGTGCGCCTGAGGCGGTTGTCGCGAGAACCGTGTATACGCCTATGTAGGGGTCCACTAGGTAGAAGAGTATTATGCCGGTGAACAGGTAGATGTATTCCTCCCCCAGGAGGCTCCATACCTTCCAAGCAGCCGTGTTGTTGAGAAGCATGCTTAATGCGAGGGCTACCCCCATGTATAATGCCGCCTGGCACTTCACACTACGCATTTTCCCAGGCATGCCTTCACCCGAGGAGCTGGGTTGTTTATCTCACTTGACACTGCTACACGTATAAAAATTTATAGGTGTAGTAGGCTAACACACGCCTAGAGCCCCGGGGGGTCCCTAGGCCTTACCGCATGCCCGTGTCCTTCAGGCGGGCAGATGATGACATGACGGTAGGCGGAGCCGGTGAAGATCGTTCTCCTAGCTGATCAAACCCTGAACATCCAGAAGGCAACTAGCCCCAGCATCATTTCGAGAAGGGTCTCCTTCCTCGCTTCCTCAAGCACGTTCTTCTCACGGGGCTTCCTGTAGGCCTTCACCATGGAGTACAGGTAGAGGCCGCCGGCAACCGATATAACGGCCTTGTAGACTATGCCTGAGCCCGCTACCACCCCAGTAGTGATGCCTGCAGCCGGCCCAGCGATCCCTGCGAAGACCAGTAGCTTGGCTGACTCCTCGACGCCGAGCTTCAACGGTATGGTGCTGTAACCATGGAGCCTGTCGCCCTCCACATCCTGCATGGCCTTCAACACCTCCCTGCCGAGGGTGACCACGAATATCGTGATGGATAACCCGAGGGCTACATGGATACTGCTGGAGGGGGATCCAGCAGCCACATAGCCGTAGGCTATGGGCCCCGTTGTAGAAGCCGCTACTATCAGCTGGCTCCACCAGTGCTTCCTGAGGAAGCTGTAGCCTAGGCCGAGAGCCGAGTAAACCACTGTCACCAATGCTAAACCCTTATCCACAGGCAGGTTTACGGCTAGGGCTATAAGGGGGAGAAGTATGGAGAGTGCTAGAGCCACCCTTGGAGACGCCCTCCCGCTGGGCAGGGGCTTCCAGGGCTTGTTAACCCTGTCAACACCTAGATCCACCACATCGTTAACCAGCATCGAGGCGGCTGTAACCGTGAAGCCTGTGGCGAAGCCGGCGGCAAGCCTTACAACACCTAGGCAGTCAACACAGTAGTTGCTGAACATCAACGACATGAATACTGCTCCAACACCACTCATAAGGGAGTTAGGTATCCTCATCATTGAAAAATAATCTAAGACACCCATACCCACCACTACTAGTTGATGAAAAGCCAGGAGAGGAATAAAACCGTTACGAGCGCTGCAGAGGTGCCTGCAGACAGGGTTTATACCCGAATCCATGAGACCCCGCCAAACCGTAGTATAGTGCAGCTCGTCCCCTGGGTGAAGCCACGGCGTTCGGGCTCTTGGGAGCGGCGGGCTGAACCCCTCGGGTAACCCCTTGGGGCTTACACCCCCGCCCCATCAACCCCGTCTTCTACGGGAGCCCGCGCCGCCACGGTAACCCGTGACGGCAGGCCGCCTCTTTTCGGGGAGGGGTTCCCGCTTAGATGCTTTCAGCGGTTACCCCTTGCGGCGTGGCTGCCCGGCGTTGCCCGCCAGGACAACCGGTAAACCAGAGGCCGCGCCGCCCCGTTCCTCTCGTACTGAGGGCAGCTTCCCCTCAGGCGGCCCGCACCCCCCGCGGGTAGAGTCCGACCTGTCTCACGACGGTCTAAACCCAGCTCACGTTCCCCTTTAATGGGCGGGCAGCCCCACCCTTGGGGGCTGCTGCACCCCCAGGATGGGAAGAGCCGACATCGATGTAGCAAACCGCGGGGTCGATGGGAGCTCTCGCCCGCGACGACTCTGTTATCCCCGGGGTAACTTTTCTGTCATGCCCGGCCCCCACCGAGGGGGGCACGAGCGTTCGCTAGGCCGCGGTTTCCCGGCCGGACCCCTTGTGTTCAAGGGTCCGGTCAGGCCGGCTTTTGCCCTTGCACTCTACGGCGGAGCTCTGACCCGCCTGAGCCGACCTTTGGGCGCCCGTGTTATCTTTTCGCGGGCGTGCCGCCCCAGCCGAACCGCCCACCTGGCGTTGTCCTCCCGGCTACCCGGGAGTAAGGCATCCAGGTCACGGTGGGTGGTGTTTCATTGCCGCCTCCACCGTGCCCGAAGGCACGGCATCACAGGCTCCCACCTACGCTACGCGCCGCGACCCGGATGCCAGCGCCAGGCTGCGGTGAAGCTCCACGGGGACTTATCGCCCTGCGGGGGGTTGCCGGCCTATGCACCGGCTCCGTGTCTTCACGGGGCCCCAGGCCAGGACAGTGGGGACCTCGTTGATCCATTCATGCGCGCCGGAACTTACCCGGCAAGGCATTTGGCTACCTTAAGAGAGTCAGAGTTACTCCCGGCCTTCAGCGGCGCTTCGCCGGGTTGGACCCCGGTTTCACGGACCGCCAGTGGCCAGGATTCAGCCCCCGTACAAACCCTTTCGGGCTTGCGGGGACCTATGTTTTTATTAAACAGTCAGGCCCCCCTAGGCACTGCGGCCTGCGGTCCCAGGGGTGTGCCCCAAGACCGCAGGCACCCCTTCTCCCGAAGTTACGGGGCCAATTTGCCGAGTTCCCTGGCCTGGGTTAGCCCCCACACGCCTTGGGCTTCTAACCCAGGGGCACCTGTGTCGGTTCTCGGTACGGTCACGGGGGATCGTTCCCCGCCCCCTTTTCAAGGGCCCCTGGAATCGGCGGAAGGCTCCCAAGGGAGCCCCATTCCCGGCTTCGGCCCCTTCTCACCATGACGGTACTCCGGGACCTTCACCGGTTAGCTGGGTCGCACCCATACGGGTGCCCCCAGTCCGCCTATCCAGAGGCGTCAGAGGCGGGGCTTGCGTTGCCGCACCTACCCCCGTGGCACGGGAATATTAACCCGTTTCCCATTCCCCGGGTCCGTGTTACGGCCCGGGTTAGGACCGGCTAACCCTCGGCCGACGACCGTTGCCGAGGAACCCTTGCCCTTTCCGGCGGAGGGGATTCACACCCCTCTTCGCTGTTACTGCCGCCGGGATCTTCACCCGGATCGGGTCCACCGGACCTCACGGCCCGGCTTCTGCCCCGACCCGGCGCCCGCCTACCGGATCACGGCTCCATCGGAGCCGTGCCCCGGGGTCTCGGCGGCCGGCTTGAGCCCCGACCAATCTTCGGGGCCCCGCGGCTCGGCGGGTGAGCTGTTACGCACTCTTTAAAGGATGGCTGCTGTTAGGCCCACCTCCCCGCTGTCTAAGCCGCGGGACGCCCTTTTGGTTAGCACTTAGCCGGCACTTTGGGGCCTTAACCCCGGTCTGGGTTGTTCCCCTCGCGGCCCCCAACCTTACGCCGGGGAACCCCACTCCCGCCATCTACGGTGGCCACAGGTTCGGAGTTGGACCGGGGACCGAGGCCTTTCGGCCTCCGCATCCCCGATCCGTAGCTCTACCCCGTGGCCCACCTCCGGCGGGGCTGGGCTGAGACCCACTTCGGCGGGAACCAGCTATCACCGGGCTAGATTGGTCTTTTGCCCCTAGACGGGGGTCATGGGAACGAATTGCACGTCAGAACCCTTTCGGGCCTCCACCGGGGTTTCCCCCGGCTTCGCCCTGCCCCCGCCTAGATCGCCCGGTTTCTGGTCCCACGGCAGTGACTCCGGGCCCTTTGGGACCCCGCCCCTCGCCGCCTTGCGGCGGTTGCGGGCCTGTCGGTTTCCCTACGCCTCCGGGGCTTTGACCCCCTTAGGCTCGCCACTGCCGTGGACTCCCCGGCCCGTGTTTCAAGACGGACGGCACGACCCTGGTCAGCCCGCCTCGTACTCCCGGGTCACCCCGGTTTCCTTTAGCGGGCTTCACTCCTTGAGGGCCGTGCCGTATGTAGCCGCCCGGTTTCAGGCTCTTTTCACCCCCCTTGCGGGGTGCTTTTCAGCTTTCCCTCACGGTACTTAGTGCGCTATCGGTCTCGGGACGTATTTAGCCTTGGAGGTCGGTGACCCCCGACTTCCCACGGCAAAACCAAGCCGTGGTACTCTGCTCCACGGCGCAGGCCCCCATCGTTTAGCCTACGGGGCTGTCACCCTCTACGGCGGGCCTTTCCAGGCCACTTCGGCTACGATGGGTAGGCCTGCTGGGGTCGAGCCCCAGCCGTGGAGCCTGTAACCCCACATCTCTCCACGGTCGTCCCGTGGAGATTTGGTTTGGGCTGTCCCCCTTTCGGTCGCCCCTACTCAGGGGATCCCGTTTGGTTTCTTCTCCTCCCCCTACTAAGATGTTTCCGTTCGGGGGGTTCCCGCCCGGTACTCCCCTCGCGGGTTTCCCGGGCGCCACGGGTTTAACCCGTGGCGGGAAGTCCCATTCGGCGATCCCGGGTTCAACGGCTGCCTGCGCCTACCCCGGGCTTATCGCAGCTTGCCACGGCCTTCCTCGGCGCCCGAGCCGAGCCATCCACCGGGCGGCGTCGTCGCCGTGCCCAAGGGACGAGAGGCGGGGTCTCATGGATTCGATCAGTACCCCTGCCTACAGGCACCTCTGCAGCGCTCACAACCCCGTGGATCCCACGGGGTTCACGCCTTCACACGGGGATAACCCCGTGTTGCATCAATGAATAGAGGAGGTGGGAGCCACTTAAGCCTTAGCGCATTCCAGCCCCGGCCCCAGCCCCGGCCTGAGGCAGGAGGTGATCCAGCCGCACCTTCCGGTACGGCTACCTTGTTACGACTTCTCCCCCCTCAGGGAGGGGGAGTTCGACCCGACCCAAGGGGCCGGGCCTCACTCCCCCTCCCCTCGGGTGGAGCGACGGGCGGTGTGTGCAAGGAGCAGGGACGTATTCACCGCGCGATGTTGACGCGCGGTTACTAGGGATTCCTCGTTCACGAGGGCGAGTTGCAGCCCTCGATCCCAACCACGGCGGGGTTTGAGGGATTGCCTCCCCCTTTCGGGGTCGGATCCCGCTGTCCCCGCCATTGTAGCCCGCGTGTAGCCCGGGGGGTTCGGGGCATGCTGACCTGCCGTGGCCCCCTCCTTCCTCCGCCTTAAACGGCGGCAGTCCCCCTAGTGTGCCCCGGAGCCGTAGCCCCGGGTAGCAACTAGGGGTGGGGGTCTCGCTCGTTTCCGGACTTAACCGGACACTTCACAGCACGAGCTGGCGACGGCCATGCACCTCCTCTCAGCGCGTCAGGCAAGGCCTTTAACCTGGCCGTCATCCTGCTGTCTCCCCCGGTGAGATTCCCGGCGTTGACTCCAATTGAACCGCAGGCTCCACCCCTTGTGGTGCTCCCCCGCCAATTCCTTTGAGTTTCAGCCTTGCGGCCGTACTCCCCAGGCGGCGGGCTTAACGGCTTCCCTGCGGCACTGGGTGGGCTCTAAGCCCACCCAACACCTAGCCCGCATCGTTTACAGCCGGGACTACCCGGGTATCTAATCCGGTTCGCTCCCCCGGCTTTCGCCCCTCACCGTCGGGCGTGTTCCAGCCGAGCGCCTTCGCCACTGGTGGTCCTCCCGGGATTATAGGATTTCGCCCCTACCCCGGGAGTACCCTCGGCCTCTCCCACCCCCTAGCCCGGCAGTATCCCCTCCAGTCCCCGGGTTGAGCCCGGGAATTTAGGAGGGGACTTGCCGGGCCGGCTACGGGCGCTTTAGGCCCAATAATCGTCCCGACCACTCGCGGGGCTGGTATTACCGCGGCGGCTGACACCAGACTTGCCCCCCGCTTATTCCCCCGCCTTCCTACAGCGGGGAAAAGCCCCCGTAAGGGGGCACTCGGGGTGGCCCCGTCACGGTTTCCCGCATTGCGGAGGTTTCGCGCCTGGTGCGCCCCGTAGGGCCTGGGCCCTTGTCTCAGTGCCCATCTGGGGGCTCCCGCTCTCACGGCCCCTACCCATTATCGGCTTGGCGGGCCGTTACCCCGCCAACAACCTAATGGGCCGTAGCCCCATCCTCGGGCGGTGTAGCAGCGTTAACCCCTGCCACACCCTTTCGGGGAGGAACCCTTCCAGGCCTCCTCCCCTATGGGGGATTAGCACCAGTTTCCCGGTGTTATCCCCCTCCCGAGGGTAGGTTAGCCACGTGTTACTCAGCCGTCCGCCACGCCCCGCAGCGGCGGAGCGTGCGACTCCCATGGCTTAGCCCCACCCCGATAGCGGTCGGGACCGGCAGGATCAACCGGAGTTACGGCCGCTTGGGGTTGGGGCCGGGGTTTCTGGAGCGCTCGGCTTAAGTGGCTCCCTCCCCCTCGTCGGATTCAAGCTCTCGGGAGGTAATCATGCCTCCCGAGGTGCTTGAATCCCCATTTCTTGTCCGCTGTAAGCGTCTGGAATCTTACTCTATGCGATAAGGGTTTATATACTTTATGCCACATGATCATTTACAAGCTTATTGTCGTGTCACCCCCCACTATAGTGTGCCCGCGGCAGGAGACCAGCTTATCACTCACCGGGCTATGCCCGGCGTCCAAGCGATGCCGCCGCCGGGCAATGCCGCGGGCTTGATGAATCTATTTGCTCCAAGGGTATTAATCATGACGGGTTGCCTCCCGTGTAGGGGTGGAAGCGTCGTCCACGAGCTCGAGGAGGCTACTTATCCATGCATCTGGCACGCATTCCTCCTGCTTCCACCTGTTCACACTCCCCCTATCCACTATGACTACCTTGACCCCTGCACGCCTAGCCGCGATACAGTCCACCATCCTGTCCCCCACGTAGAGTGCTTCACTCCGTGGAACACCAGCTGCTTTCAAAGCGTTCACTATGACATCGGGCTCCGGCTTCCCCTTGACGCCTGGCTCCAGTCCCGAGACAACTTTGAAGTAGCCTGACACCCCTAGGTGGCTTAGGAAGAGCTCCACTCTCTCGCGGATACTTGAGGACGCTACACCCAGCATGTAGCCTGTTGATGAAAGCTGCCTGAGCACGGGGATGACGTCGGGGAAAAGCCTGACGTGTTTGAACCAGTTCTCTTGGACAAGCTTCCTCCTCACCTCTATGAACCTGGCGGCATCCTCCCTGCTCAACCCGGTTCCCACCACTGCCTCAAGGATGGATTCCAGTGGAAAACCTATTAACTCCCTGACCTTCAACGGGTCTACCCGGATGCCTGTGAGCCTGCCGGCTTCCACGAAGCTCCAGACTATGAAGTCCTCGCTGTCCACTATTGTTCCATCAAGGTCGAAGAGGATGAGCCTAATGCCCCTTAGAAGACTATTCATCACTCATGCCTCTCCCCGAGGATCCTGTGGACGACCTCAGCCACGCCGAGCCCGCTGGGCGCCTCTGCAACTATGTTGCATACCCTTACCAACTCCTCGTCAGCACCGCCTACGGCAGCCCTGTAGCCTAGGCGGGCTATGAAGTCTACATCCATGTAGCTGTCGCCTATGCCGAGGGCTTCACCTCCACTAAGGCCGAGCCTGCGCAGTATGTAGTCTACGGCTACACCCTTACCCACGCCCTTAGCATGCACATGGATAGCGTAACCACTGTAGTCGACTGTGAAACCCTTGTACTTGGACTCCACATACCTCCTCAACTCGTCTACAACCTCCCGTGCCCTCCCACGGTGCTCTCTACGCAACTTTAAAGCATACTCGTAGAGCCTGAACTTATTTTGCCATGAATCCTCAACGTATTCACGGTAGTTGCCGAGGAGATCCATGTAGACCTGCCTCGCTGACTCCCCCGCTAACTCGACCAACCCCCATTCATCATGATACACGAGTGCACCCGACTCCCCGACCACCGGTCCATTTAACCCGATGTACCTGGAGAGAGCTACCACCACTGGCAGCGCATTACTTGACACTAGTGACACGATGACACCCTTATCCACAAGCATGCGGAGGGCTTCCACAGCCTCCACTGCAAGCCTATAGCTCTCCCTGTTAACCGTTAAAGTGCCATCTATATCCGTGAACACTATTTTAACAGCCATGTCTACAACCCTACTCCAGAAGAAAACCGTTCGGAGGGTTTTAAACTATTTGTGAGATATGTGTGGGATATAAATACGAGTATATATGATATAGATAGATTTTAAAGACCCGGCAAGCATATGAGGACACGGGGTGGTACACGATCGCTGATTACATGAACTTCGCATTCATGTGCAAGGAGAAAACGGGCTCCACAAACATCAAGGTAGCAGTGATCGGTGCAGGGCCAGCCGGGCTCGCGGCAGCAGGCTACCTGGCATGCCAGGGCTACAGCGTGGATGTATACGATAAGCTCCCCCATCCAGGGGGACTAATGGTGTTCGCGATCCCCCCGTGGAGGATACCGAGGAGCCGGGTTCTCGAAGGCGTGAGGGATCTCGAGAAGAGGCTCGGCGTCAGGTTCATCACGAGAACCAAGGTGTATGCGTCACCGGAGCCAGCCCACGAGGAGGGAGACGGCTTCGTTGAGAAAACCCTCAGCCTCGAGGAAATCGTGGGCAGCTACGACCTCGTACTGTTGTCAACCGGTACATGGAGGTCGAAGATCCCCAGAATACCGGGCTCCGATGCCAAGGGAGTGGAAAGCGCCCTTGAATACGTACACGGCTTCAGACTCTACGAGTTAGGGTTAGCTGCTTCAAAACCCTTCCCCGGGAAAAGAGTCGTAGTCGTTGGCGGCGGCTACAGCGCCATAGATGCAGCTGAACAAGCCGTGAGAGAGGGGGCTGAAGCATACCTTGTCTACAGGAGGACGGTGAAGGAGGCCCCTGCAGGCCTCTTCGAGGTTGAGAGAGTGAAAAGGCTTGGCGTCGAGTTCATGGAGCTCGTCTCACCAGTCGAGATAATCAGCGAGAACGGCGCCGTCAAAGCCGTGAAGCTCCAGAGGATGCAACTGGGCCCACCTGATGAAACAGGACGCCCCCAGCCCATCCCGGTGCCAGGCTCAGAGATAGTCGTGGAGGCTGACAGAGTAGTCTTCGCAACAGGGGAGACGCCTACACCTCCACTCCCCCAGAGCGAGGAATACATGGGTAGGCTTGGAATCAAGTTGAAGAAGGATGGGTCGATAGTAGTGAACCAGATAATGCAGACGGGGAATCCAAAGGTGTTCGCTGCCGGAGACGTTGTACACGGCCCCTCGAAGGTGGGGCCGGCTATAAGAAGCGGGTTCTACGCTGCCAGATACATGCATAACTGGATACAGGTTAGGCTGGCAACTGCAAGGGCGAGGTGACAAATGTGAGCGCTAACCCGGGTAAATACCTTAGGATCATAGACCTAGGGACATGCATAGGCTGCGGAGCCTGCGAGGCTGCATGCGACTTCATACATGACGGACACCCATATATAAAGGTCTACAGGACGGAGATAGGGCTCGAGATCCCCGTGTCATGCATGCACTGCGCTAAGGCACCCTGCATAGATGTGTGTCCAACAGGTGCCATGACAAGGGACAGCGATGGCGCCGTCTACGTCGCGGCAAGCAAGTGTATAGGATGCATGGCCTGCCTCTACGCCTGCCCCTTCGGCATCCCTGAACTCGACCGCTCCCTCAGGGTATCCACGAAATGCGATCTCTGCATGGATCAAAGGAGAAAGGGGCTTGAACCAGGCTGCAGCTCCATATGTCCAGCTGGAGCAATACTTTACGGCGAGGAGGCAGCCGTGTTTGAGAGAGCGAAGAAGAGGACTGCAGAGACCATGGCTAAAGCCAGGTTCGAGACCCTGTAGGTGGAGGGCATGGAACCATCTTTCTCATTGACGATTTGTGTTTTATCACTCGTATTCATCACATTACTCAGTAAGCTGGGGCCAGCGCCCCGCTTCAAGGTTATTTCAAAGCTTTCCATATATGGCTCACTAGGGGTCGCCCTATACCTGGACTCGACCAGGGGTTTAATAGATGGTTTCTCAACCCTGCTAGGCTATACAACAATCCTCACAGGGCTACCGGTAAGCGTCTACACTCTCTACTACTCCAGGATGGAGGGGTATGGGGAAGGCCTCGACGCGTTAATGGACTGCTTCATAATACTGGTAGCTATGACGTACACTGCCCCAAACATCCTAGCCATGGCGGTAGCTTGGACCGTGGCGGAGGTAGTTGGATGGTACCTTATAACCATGGGGGAAGCGCACTCAGTGGAGGGCTCGCTTAGGTCTGCAAGGGGATTCCTCGTTACTTCAACGCTTACATTCGAGATCTCAGTGTTCACCGTGGTAATGGTATCAGTGCTCACAACGGTTGCAGCCATGGCGTCAGCCAACATAGGGTTGCTAATGGAGCCCTTCACGGCTTTGAAGCCTTTCAGCGGGGTGGGATTATACCTTGTACCATTCCTAATAATTGGATTCATAACTAAAGCCGCCAACATACCGCTCCACTTCTGGCTTCCCGGAGCACACTCGGCTGCACCTGCACCAGCCTCAGCAGTCCTAAGCGGGTTGATGACTCTGCTCGGCTTCTACGGGCTATACAGGGTGTTACACATCGTGGATCTCACCCGGTACTACACTGTGATCGCCGCAGTCATCGCCACGCTGGGCGCCTCATCAGTGATCTACGGGTGGACCCAGATAGCCGTGCAGAGAGATGGAAAGAAGCTACTCGCGTACGCGACCATAGCGACGAATGGATACATAAGCCTAGTCTTCGCCCTCTACCTGCTCAACCCTTCAGGCATGGCCGAGGACCTGTTGAAGCTCTCAATACTGATGCATGCAACATATAAAACCACTCTCTTCGCGGAGGTCGGGCTAATAGAGGCCGTCTATGGAACCCGGTACATTCACGGGGTGAGAGGGCTCTCAAGAATCCTCCCGCTCTCATCGATCGGTGGGCTACTAGCAGTGCTCACCCTGATAGGGGTCCCAGGCACAATAGGGTTCACTGTGAAAGCCCTCTCAGTATACTACATAGTCTCCGGGACACTTGACCCTGGGAGGGCACTAGTGCTCCTCGGCTTCACAATATACATTGCTTCATCAGCATACCTAGCCATAAAGTACATGTCAATATA
Source organism: Desulfurococcus mucosus DSM 2162 (assembly GCF_000186365.1). NCBI lineage: Archaea > Thermoproteati > Thermoproteota > Thermoprotei > Desulfurococcales > Desulfurococcaceae > Desulfurococcus > Desulfurococcus mucosus. Next base: position 52,843 of record NC_014961.1, on the reverse strand, counting down.
CTTCAACACGCCGCGCCCCGTGCTACCCGAAGAGCCGAAGAAGCCGCCGAAACCGCTCGAGCTCTCAATCCTGGCGCTTGGATCATCAAACATATATATCCCGCTAGTAGCCAGCGTGTTCCTCAACGGTTTAAGAAGCAGCGTACTCATACTCTCAGCGGTCTCACCACTCACACTCCTCGTAACACTCCTCGTTTACGCAACCGTGGCTAGAACCGGGGGTGTAAAGCATTGAATACCCTCCACATCACTGCAATGTCCCTCGCCTACCTCCTAGTGTTAAGCGGGTCACTGCTGAGCGACAGGGCGAGCCGGCTCAGCAAAGTACTCAGGGTAACCGGCTTCACCATGCCTCTTCTCGACGCATTGATAAACCAGCAGGGGGCTTTAGGGTTCCAAGAGTACTTCGTGGTCCTCGCATCGCTTGCATCCATAGCTATAACACTGCACTCCGAGGGATACTACAGGATCCTGACGGGTAAGGTGTCATATCAGCAGACACTGCTCAATACAACGCTTATAGCCGTGCTCACAGTATTCAACGCCAGGATCCTAGGGGAGTTCGTCACAGGGCTACTCGTACTCGACGTCCTCCTGATGCTCGTCATCATGATGGATAAGGGAGCTGAAAACTACAAGGTAGCCATCTACTACATAGTGTTAAGCGCTGTCCCCGCTGACGTAGCAGTGCTATCGCTTTGGGCCCTGATAGCACAGTACATGGGGCTTGATGCATCGCTCACCGCGAGCCCTGCAGAGCTAGCCGCCGTGAAGATCCCTCTAAGCCCCTTACCTGCGCTCCTCATACTGGTCGGGTTTGCAACGAAGCTGGGGCTCTTCCCCATACACATGTGGCTGCCGATAGTCCACCCGGAGGCCCCGAAGCATGGATCCGCTATTCTAAGCGGGTTGGTCATAAAGATCGGGTTATTCGGGCTACTGCTCACATCATCCCTGTTCACGTATAGCAGTGAACTCCACTATGTAACCCTTGCACAGGGAGCGATCACGGCTCTCTACGGTGGCTTCGCAGCAACTATTCAGAGAGATGTTAGAAGGCTCCTCGCCTACAGCTCCCTCAGCCACGCCGGGGTAATGGCTGTAACATACTCGCTCTCCGAGATATATGGGAGCGGGCTGCTGCTTCAACTACTCTACTTCTACGTGATCTACCATGGGCTGGCTAAGGCACATGCATTCATGAACGCTGCACTCATGGATCAACTGGCCAACACGTTCGACGTGTATAAGCTTGGATACCTTGGACAACTCCACCCAGCACTAATAGTGCCGGCATTCAACATATTCATGAACTTCGCGGGCATACCTCCCTCATACGGGTTCACCATGAAACTCGTGCTCCTGGCATCACTGGTGATGCTGGTGTCATCGTACGGCGTCATACCGTTGCTCGCCGGGATAGCCATAGCGGTGGTAGCCGTCTTCTCAATAATATACAGCGTGAAGATCATGGGGTGCTATGTAGGAGGCTATAGAAAAGTATTGAAGCCACCTGTAGAAGTGACCAGGGAAGAACTGCTCTCCGAATACTACGCTACAAGCGTGACACTAGTGTTCCCGTTAATCTACATCGCCATATCACTGTCCTCGGGCTACATGCCGCTGCAACTACTCGTCCCGCTGGCAGTGGTTGAAGCCATCACACTGCCAGTCTTCATAACGGTGCTGCTTAGTAAACCCTTATCCAGGATCCATGAACCCAAATACTGGCTATCAGGTGTCGAGCAATGAGCTACACGAGGGCAAGCATAATAAGGTGGTTCGAGGAGATAGCTGAGAAAACCATTGAGAGACTTAAACCAGGCCGGGGACTCAGCCCAGCATCCATAGCCTCAAGGCTAGCCAACATCGGCGACACCGTCTTCCCCTGGATATCCCACGCCGTAGACGTGTTATCGAGGAGGCTCAACGTGCTCCAGTTAACAATGATAGAATCCATGATCCTTGCATCCCTATGGTTCGGCGCCATAGCATTACTCCTCGCCATAGCAACCATGCTCACAGGGTGAGCGACATGGAGGCGTTAGCCGCGTTTACAGCAACACTCCTCGCCATGCTGCTACCAGTAATCTATGATGGAGTGGAGAGAAAGGTGAAGGCGTTAATGCAGAGCAGGATCGGTCCCCCCGTATACCAGACAATCCTAGACCTGAGGAAGCTTATGTCCAAGGAGACAGTGGAGTTCCCCTCATACCCCCTCGTATTCTACACGATAGTGCTCTCAATAATACTTGAAGCAGCCCTCATAGCCGTCCTGAACACCGTGTCCCTCGGAGTCTACACGGCTCAACTAGTACCAGTAGCCATAGCCCTCATAGCTGTTGCACAGACCACAAGCATAGCTATCCCGCTCCTGGTCCCCAACCCCTACTCCCAGGTCGGAGGAATGAGGGAGGCTATGCTGGCCCTGGTGAACGAGTTCTCGTTGATCGCGGGTCTCACCCTATACTACTACGCTGCACACCCGGCTACATCAATCCCGCGGCTGCTAACCGTTACAGTGCCACTCATAGTGCTACTCGTCATGACCACCTATGTTTCAACGGGGAGAACCCCCTTCGACATCGCGGAAGCCGAGGTTGAACTAGCCTCAGGAGTACTCGTCGAGCTCAGCGGTGGAGCCCTAGCACTATACCTGTACTCAGTGTACTTGAAGAGGTATATTGCCTCCATGCTTCCAGCACTAATGGTGCTTCTACCACTACCGTTAAACGGTGTGGTCAGGTTGATGATCGTACACGTAGCCGCCTTCGCAACATGGGTTCTCTACTCGCTCCCAGCCGTGATGCTTGGGAGAAGCCGTGTCGACCTGGCGCCGGCCACTTTGTTCAAGATATATATTGCCCTAATACTTATATCTATAACAGGGTTATTGGTGGTTACATGATGCCCAGGGAGAAAGCCATCCTCAACAAGTATATGCAACTAGCGGAGAAGCTAGGTGGAAGAAGCCTTGTCGACGGGGACACTGTACACATAGTTGTCCCAAGGGAGAGCCTTGTAAAAGCAGCGTCAACACTATTCAACGAACACGGTTTAACGCACAGGACATGCGTCGGAATAGATGAGAGACCGGTCAACGGCTTCTTCTCCCTGACACACGTGTTCACAGACGACTCATCCGGGCTCTACGTGCTCTTGAAGACATACATGGAGAGCGGGGACCCAGTGGTACCAAGCATAGTCAACGAGGTGCCAGCAGCCGACTGGTGTGAGCAGGAGGCAATGGATCTCCTCGGGATAAGGTTCGAGGGGAGGAGGAGAGAGAGACTAGTGCTCCCCCCTGGATGGCCCGAGGACGCGTACCCTCTTAGAAAGGACTTCCAGTATGATCAAAAACCCCTCATCCACCCGGAGTCCGAGAAAATGGGCTTGACCACAGGGGAGGAGGGAAGCCCGATACCGGTTGGCCCCTATCACCCGGCACTACACGAGCCAGAGTACTTCGAGCTCTACGTTGACGGGGAAAGAATCGTGGACGTGAAGTACAGGGGGTTCCATGTACATAGAGGCATAGAGAAGCTGGGCGAGTCCAGGATGACGTATCAGCAAGTCAACTTCCTAGCGGAGAGAATATGCGGAATATGCGGCTTCGAGCACAGCACATGCTACGCGCTCGCAGTTGAAAAAGCCGCCAAGCTAGATGTCCCGGAGAGAGCCCAGTTCATAAGAAGCATAGTCCTAGAAGTTGAAAGAATACACAGCCACCTCCTATGGCTAGGCGTAGCGTTCCACACGCTTGGATACGACGCCGGGTTCATGCACATGTGGCGTATAAGGGAGAGAATAATGGAGCTCGCCGAGATGCTCACGGGGAGCAGGAAGACATACGGTATAAACATGGTTGGAGGCGTCCGCAGAGACATAAATGAGGAGAAGAGGAGGAAGGTAATAGAGGTCCTCAGCGAGCTGGAGAAGGAGTACTGGAAGATAATCGACGTAGCAGTAAACGTGCCCCAGGTCAAGAAGAGGTTGAGCGGAACCGGCGTGCTCCCGAAGGAGTGGGCGGTGAAGCTCGGCGTGGAGGGACCAGTGGCAAGGGCCTCAGGCGTGGACAAGGATGCGAGAAGGGATCTACCCTACGCGGCCTACAAGCATGTCTCATTCAAGGTCCCCGTGTATACTGAAGGCGACAACATGGCTAGAACCCTGGTTAGAATAGAGGAAACCAAGGAGTCCATGTCAATGATAATCCAGCTACTCGACATGCTGCCCAAGGGGCCCATAATGCTGGAGGAATATGAGATACCAGAGGGGAGGATAGGGGTCCAGGTGGTTGAAGCCCCCAGGGGAGGAGACGTCCACTACGTGTTGACTGGCAGGGGCCGCCCCTACAGGTGGAGGGTTAGGGCTCCAACATACAATAATATCCCAGCCCTCAGAATAATGCTAAGGGATCAACCCCTAGCCGACGCCCCGCTGACGATAGCTAGCATAGACCCCTGTTTCTCATGCACCGACAGGGTTCTAGTCGTGAGGAAGGGGAAGGGAGTAGAGGTGTTAGAGCTGAACGGGGTGTGAGCGGTGAGCAAGGCGCTTAAACCAGTTGAACTAGTAGTCATCGCAGGTAAAGCCGGGAGGGCCACTAGGAAGTACCCGTTCGAAGAGCCGCTTGTAACACCGGATTTCAGGGGTAAAGTAGAGATAGATGCCTCCAAATGCATAGGCTGTGGAGCATGCGTCAACGCCTGCCCCCCTAACGCGTTACAGTTGATCGAGGACTCGGAGAAACTCGTGTTAAGGTACTTCATTGGTAGATGCATATTCTGCTGGAGATGCATCGACGTCTGCCCTGTGAAAGCCATCAAGGGAACCCGTGAGTTCGAGCTCGCAACAAACGATGTAGCCGACCTATATGTCCACGTAGTGCACTCCAGGAGGAAATGCCCCTCGTGCGGCACAGCATACGGCACCGAGAGGATTATCAGGTATGTCTCGGAGAAAGCCCAGCACAGCGAGGAGTATCTTGACAAGTGCCCCGAGTGCAGGAAGAGGAACCTGCTGAAAGCACTCTCCAAGAGGAGGACTGGTAGCCTTGAGTGACCCCTTGAAGAAAAGCATATGGGTATACCATTTGAACACAGGGAGCTGTAACGCCTGCGACATAGAGATACTTGACGCGCTCACACCCTTCCACGACGCCGAGCGCTTCGGCGTGAAGCTCGTTGGCTCGCCGAGGCACGCCGATGTAATACTTATGACGGGGCCCGTAACACTTGAGACTCTGCCGAAGGTCTTGAACGCTATAGAGGCTGCCCCACGCCCAAGGATAATCATAGCCCTAGGCTCATGCGGGGTTGGCGGCGGCATATGGCATGACACGTATTCAACGATAGGGGGGATCAAGGGATTGGAGAAGATGCTTAAAGAACGCGGCATACGTGTCGACGCCATATACTATGTGCCAGGGTGCCCGATAAGGCCTGAAGCCCTGCTATACGCTATCGCGTTGATCAAGGGGCTCGTGGCGAAGAAGGCTAAAGGGGAAGTGAAATATGCAGAGTAGGCTGGAGGCATACCTGTGTAAATACATGCATCACGAAACACTTTTCCCCCGCCACTTCACAGGGGATCTCTCCTCATGCAGGAGGATCAAGGAGCTAACGCTTGAAGAAGCCTCCAGCATCCTCCCGCCTGAGGCAGTAAGCCGACTCCTCTCGGGGAGAGAGGTAATAGTGGTGGAACCCGGGGTCGTGAAGAAGATCGCGGAGATAGAGGTTGGCGACGAATACATAGTCTTGAAGCCACTCTAGGCTGCCGAGCCCCCGGGCTTGAAGGAGGGTTAACCAAGGGAGCCCAGGGCTATACCTGCAACAGTCACCAGGGTCCCCGCGATACTCCTCCACCCAACCACTTCACCAGCTATAATCCTCGATGTGAATCTAGCTAACGCTGGCGCGATGATCGTGGGTAGAACGGCAAGCGATACTCCTCCAGTGGCAAGCGCCTCTATGAACAACACCATCCCAACGCCGAAACTGAGGCCACCGGTGATGAATCCAGCTATGAAGCCGTTCCGCGATAACGCGTAGCGTGCTGGCAGCAGGCCGCGCACCAGTACAATGGATAACACCAGGAAGACATTCCTCGTGAACCCAAGCGATAACGCATCACCGTACTGGGTTGCAAGCTTTGAGCACACTGCCGACATCCCCCATAACACTGCGGCAGCCAACGCGTAGGCCACGCCCCTCCCCCTGATGCTCTCCCCACCTCCATTGTAGATCAAGTAAATGCCTGTGAACGCGACGAGGGAGCCTATGAGTAGGTGGGCGTCAGGCTTCTCACCGAGAACATAGATGCCTATTAACTGGGCTACGAATATGTAGAGGTAGCCTATGGTTATCGCGTTACCTCCCCCTATGCTCACTATGGCTTTTATATAGAATATGTCGCCTAGAACCGGGCCCAGTAAAGCACTGAGATATATTAACGCCAGCCCCTCAGGCCTCACGGATGGCGCAACACCTTTGACAAGCATATACAGTGTGAGCACGAGGACAGCGTAGATACCCCTGGCACCGTTAAAGGCAACGGGATCCATTCCCCCGGCAAACCTCTTAATAACCGGGGGGTTCAGGCTCCATAGAACCCCGGCCATAGCGGCGAGAAACACTGCCTCCATACGCTTCCACCCTAGTGCTGGAATCTCATATACAGGTTAAAGCTTTATTTACCGTGAACCATCTTATCCAGGATATCAGTCCCCGACACAGGTAGGTGGCTTATGGATAAAAAGACCCTCATCGGTGTCTCACTGCTCGCTTTAAGCATGGCAGTCAACATCCTCTTGATCACATGGCTGGACCCCGGAACCCCCTTCGACAACGTCTCATGGCTCTCCAGGTATCTCTCCAAGACAGCCGGCTTACCGTATGCGTGCAGCAGGATCAACGTGCTCGACGATTCATGCAGCTATTTCCTAACATATGAATGGGTGGCTTCAAAACTAATTGGGGTTCTCGGGGCCACCGGAGTGATCGCTGCATCAGCCTTAACCGTGCTCCTCGTGTTCTACACGACTCTAAGAGTGCTCGGAAACCCGGCTCTAGCCGGGGTGACCTCACTGATATATGCATCGTCTCCCGCAGTAGTGTTCTGGTCAACGCCCTCCAACATGGGGCACCAGGTTCTCTCAGGGATCCTCGCAACCTTAATCCTGCTTGCACTCTACGTGAACGAGAAGGCTGGAGGCATCCGGGGAGCCTTATTACTCGGGCTAAGCGGGCTGCTTGCACAAGTATTGAATCCAGCCGGGTGGCTCCTAGTCGAGGGAGCCTTAATCGGTCTGGCAGCAGAGTTCGCTGTAGGGGTCAGGGGCAGGTTGAACAGGGTTGCCGCCTTACTCCTAGCGTTATCATCGATCCCAGCCCTTGTGGCACCGGGGCTTGGAAACCTGTTCCCCATTATCCCGTTGTCAACCAGCCTACTACTGCTATTGGTCGACACATTGATGCAGGGTAGGCCTATTCCCGCCGGCACCCGCATCACCCTTATAGCCGTCGCTCTCACAGCGTCAGTAGCGCTCCCAGCCCCCTTCATCCTGACCCACAGTGGCGGAGGCTACACAGCCGTCTTCATTAAATCCTATAACCCGCCCCTCGACTACGGGGTACTGGCTGCAACAGGGCTAATAGGATTAATAGTGCTCTCCAGGAGCAGGCTCCTCAGCGAGATGCCCGGGGTTAAGACAGCCATAATCTCCTCCACAGTGCTCCTCCTCATAGCAGCCATGCTCGACCCCACCCTGGTCGTCGCCGAGGCATTCCTCCTGGCTTTACTTACATCGCTAGCCCTCTACGTGGTAGCAGAATACTCATGGGGGTTTAGAAGGGGAGCTGCCTCAGTGCTTTACAGGGCGGCTGCAATAGCCATAGTTCTCGGAGTGGTCTCCGGGGGAGTGCTCTTATCCGTGGCCCAGACGAGGACCCAGCCCTTCATCTACACCTACGACCTCCAAGGCTACACTGGACTAGGGACACCTGTAAGGAATGAAAGCGCCTGGCTCAACGCGTTGAGCGCTCTGAAGCAGGCTATCTCTAATAGCACCGGCAGCAGGATACTAGTCTTATCCTACTGGGGTTACACCTACTGGATCCAGCGTTTCCTAGCCGACGCGCCAGGCGAGGTTTACACGCTTGCACACGACCTCGGGGGAGATAGAGGGAGATACCTTGTCTCCGCGATCATGTTGAGCAGTGAGGAGACGGCTGCAAGGATAGTGAGCAATGTTTCATCCGAGGTGGGTGCGTCGAGAAGATTCATTGTGGTCTCATACCTAGCCAGTGTTAGACTCATCGGTGGAAGATCCTCGGGTGCAGCGTACCTGGGGGTAGCCGTACCGGTTCAGACACAGGAATACTATGAAAACATATACTATGCTGCTGCAGGCGACCTCTCCAGGCTGGTTCTCTACGCTGCCACCATTAACACCAGCTACCTTAGCTACGTGAACATATATAATGCGCGCTCGGGGTACGAGCTGCCTTTAGCGTGGAGCAAGGATGGATACAACTCGCTCCTAGCACAGCTCGCAGTGGACTCCCTGCAGAGGCTGGGTTACAACGTGTACAACCAGCTATACAGTTACTCACAGCTCTCAAGCAGCGTGAGGCTCTTCAAGCCTGTTGCAGTGGAAAGCGCCCCAGTCCTCAAGGTTAGTGGTTTATATAGCGAGTACCAGATAATACATGTAGTAGCCGTATACGAGTTGCCATAGAGACGAGTGGTGAACCGGGGAAATGATACCTAGGAGGGAGCTACCGGATATAGGGGAATACGTTGTAGCCACGGTCAGGGAGATATATGATTACGGCGCCTACGTCACGCTCGACGAATACGGCGACCGCAAGGCCTTCCTGCCGTGGAGCGAGATCGCCACTAAATGGGTTAAAAACATTAGGGATGTGATAAGGGAGGGGGAGAAGATAGTAGTTAAAGTGATCAGGGTCGACAGAGCTAAGAAGGAGGTCGACGTCTCACTGAAGAAAGTGGCCGACGCCGACAGAAGGAAGAAGATGATGTGGTGGAAGAGATATGTTAAAGCCGCTAAGATAGTTGAACTAGTCGCCGAGAGCATTGGTAAAAGCAGGGAGGACGCGTACAGGGAGGTTATATGGAGGCTTGAAGACGCCTACGGCGACCCGCTCTACGCACTCGAAGAAGCCGTCTCAACCGGGGGAGAAGCCCTTGCCAAGGCAGGTGTACCGGAGGAATGGATCAACCCGCTCCTCACCGAGGTTAAGCGGCACATAAAGATAAAAGAGGTATCCGTGCGTGCAAGGCTAACCGTTCAATCCCGCCACCCCGACGGGGTTGAAAGAGTGAGGAGAGTCCTTGAAGCAGTCGCCAATACGCTTAAAGCCAAAGGCGCTAGGTTCAAGCTCTACACAGCTGGAGCACCAAGATATATACTGGAAATATACTCCCAGGACTATAAGACTGCTGAAACACTACTCGAAGAGGCCTTGAAGAAGGCTGAGGAAGCCAGTAAAGCAAGCGACATCGTGTTCAAGGGTGAAAGGGAGAAGACATGAACTGGTTAATGCGTAAATGCGTAAGGTGCGGAAGCTACACGCTGGACAAGGAGAAGTGCCCCAGGTGCGGTGGAGAGCTGACTGTACCGCACCCAGCCCGCTTCAGCCCCGTTGACAAGTATGCTACATACAGGCTCAGGGAGAAGCTCTCCTCAAACCTCCTTAAACTAGACGAGAAACCGCCCTACGTACCCTGATACAGGGGCTGCAACCCCTGGCTCCAGCTTGAAACTGTTTAAAAACCCCGCACTTAATCAAGATACTAAGTGGTGCCGCCGTAGTATAGCCCGGTTCAGTATGCGGGCCTGTCGAGCCCGTGACCCGGGTTCAAATCCCGGCGGCGGCGCTCGGCAACCCGCCCACTAGTCCTCGAGCTGCTCCCTGCAACCGGGAAGCAGGTTCTTTAGAGCGGGGTGAAGACTGGTTTCAGCTGTTTGGATACTCTTTTGAACCATAAATAAATATAAGCTTTGAGAACCGTGTCTCACCCAGTGTAGGCGCGTGGGGATCCGGGTTGAGGAAGCCTGTTAGAGAAGTGTACAGGTATGTACTTGAGTACGATGTACTGCCAGGTGTTCTTGCAAGGCTTGCACTATACGTCTCCACTATCTCGTGGATCATTATATGCGGGAACTGGCTCTACGTGTGGTTTAACTACAGCTACATGTCTCCCTCACAGTTCAACAGGTTCACAGCTTTCTCCATACTCTACACGCTCCTAATAGCGTTGTCAATAGGTGTGGCATTCACGCTCCCATACTTCATTCAATCGGTTAGGCCCAGGAGCTTCAAGCATATCCGTGAAGCCAGGCTGAGGGACATAGTCTTCGTAGGCTCCCTCATATTGTTGCTGATAGTGATCTCAGCATACATTATACTGGGATACTACTACATGGAGAACGCTGTCACATAGTGTTGGAAGGCGGCTATGGTTATCCATGTGACTTGGAGAAGACCACCAGCGGGTTCTGCAACGGTTTCACACATCTATGAATGAAAGCCGCCGTCAACTCGTTTACTGTTAGAAGGGCTAGGTCGCCTCTCCTATACTTCTCCCCGTTCACCACGCAATCCTTCTCGAAGACCACAAGCCTCTTGTCATGGTATCTTATGGAGACGGGTGACAAGGCTTCCTTCTCGAGTTCGACGAGGCTCTCAACTATCTCAAGCACCTCTCTATCATACGAGTCCTCGGGGACATGTGAGCCGAGCGCTATTTTAGCCACCCTTAGCCTGCCCAGGAGCTCGGCGTCGCCGGCCATCTTTGTTAACATCTCCACGAAGAGCCTCCTCCCCTCGCGGGTGATCAATGGTAGCTTGAACATGGATCTCCGGATTAGCTCGCCGGCTTCCTCGAGTTTAACCCTCTGTATAACCGTGCACTTAGATGCCTGAAGCTCCTCCCTCACCATGTTTACATATGTGTTGCTCAAGGCTTAACCACCACTCCACCGGCCTCTACTGGATCAACTACTCCGTGGATAATAAGGTATATCGCGTAGGGTGCTTCCAGCTCGAATACTCCTCCCTTCTTGAGGTCCACTAGCTTATCTAGCACTGGAAGCCTTGATGCATCGATAAGGGATTTAACCCTGATGCCTCCTTTGAACGGTGAGAAACTTGTGAAGCCAGCGTCGTCTAAGCCCTTGCCTGGATCCATCTCTGTCACCCTTAGACCCGACTTCATGTTCAAGCTGTTTCCGAACCTTGAAAGCCTGGATGTATCTATGGTGACAACCTTATCTATCCCTATACAGTTCTCCTCGAGAAGCATGGGTAAGTGCTCCTCATCGAGTACAAGCCCCTTTAAACCAGCGATCTCTCCCTCCCTCACAAGGCCTCTTGCCCTGGCTGATTCGAGAACCCTTCTCCTTAATCCGTGTTCAAACCTATGGAAAACCACTTTGCCACGGTAGGATGGAAACATCCTTGCAGTGTCAAGGTTGCTGCATGCAACATAGTCCGCTAAGAGGCGCCTCTGCTCACGGGTTAAGGGTAGTGCGCTCTCATCGAGAACCCTTACATGGAACCCTCTGTTACCGGAGAAGTATATCTTTATCCTTGAGAAACCTAGATCCCTTAGCAGTATGTCGCGTAGCCTCAAGGCGCTCTCCCACGCCCTCCTAATGCAATCCCATGGGACCACCGGGTACTCAACGGGCTCCCTGCCTCCTGGGCACCCTGCCTCCCCATCGACGACTCCTCCCCCTATGCATATCTTGAATACCTGGCTGCACCCAGGGTACTTGTCGGCATCTATGTCGAATATTAGCTCCGAGCCCTGCCAGCCCTTCGACTCCATGTCCTCCGCCGATGGATCACTATAGAGGGCTGAGGAGTAGTAGAGGTGGAGAGGGGTTTTACCGCCCTGTATAAACTCGTAGAGCTTCTCCATGTATGGGAAGGAGAGGTGTCTTATGTACTTGCCGTCCTCAAGGCTCTCTAACGCTACCTCCCTCATATGGAGGTTGCTTGGCTCCTCGAGTGGTTTAAGCCTGTAGTAGTCCCATATGATCCTCCTGAGAAAACCCCGCCTATTCCTCGCGTGGAGCGACATAAAACACCAGTCTTCCTCCACCGGATAATTCATAGGTTAGTTTGAGCGGTGTGTCGTTCCCGAATTCAACACTCATTAATTCAGCTGCCTGGGAAGCCGATGATATATCTGTTAGGTAGTCAACCGTGTACTTGGCTCTGGAATCCTCTGTTATCTCATGCTCGATCAAGGCTCCCTCCGAAGCCGATAGCTCGATCTCGGCTTCAGCAACCTCGCTCCTAGAGGCAACCACCAGCTTGCCCTCCCCCTTCACCGCTGAGAACTCAACTGCATCGCTAACCGGCTCGACCTCACTGATCACGTCTCTGAAGACCTTTGGCAGCATCCTTCCTTTGAAGCCTACTTCGAAGCTCACCTCAGGTAGTTCTTCATGAGTCAACTCTATACTGGGCAGTGTGAACCTCCTGGAGCCGCGCCCCTCGAAGACTACGCTGAGCCTCCCGTCACCAGATACCTCCAGCAGTAGTTCATCCCCTTTCCTAGCCCTCTTTAGAACCTTTGCAAGCTCCTCCATGTTTACCCCTATGAAGCGTTCTCCCTCAACCTCGTAAATGGAGAAAGCATCCCTTGGCATCGTGAACTCCACCAGCACCACTGTGCTTGGATCCATGGCTCTCAACACTAATCCCTTCTCGGGATCCACCTTGAAGCCTGCCTCCTCAATTATCTTGGATATTGATGCTATGGCATACCTCCATACAACGGCGTCGCGAAACCTGAGCCTCATCTAAGTCCACCATGTATAATTCTATCAAACACTGAGTAAATAAAACTGTTAAAGCCCCGGCCTACTCGAATACTACGCGTACTCCCTCCATGTATGGCCGCATCTAGTGCATTTAAAGAACCTTGTAGGAGGTTCATCGGCCGCCCTTGTCTGAAGCATCCAGTAGTAAGCCTCATGCCAGCCGCACTTGGGACACGTGACCTCCCGTGTAACAGGGAGGTTTGCCTCGTTCTCGCTCTTCAAGACAAGGGTTTTCTCATCGGGTCTGTGCTCGATCCTCGTTGAAACCTTGAACTCCCTGACACCGGATGCCTCGGCCTCCAGCCTGTACCCGCATCTAGTGCAGACCAGGTATGGTTTACCATCTATCCTCTGGGGACGCATTAAGCCACCGCACTTAGGGCACAGCCTCGACACTGTTAAACCACCCTTGACCAGCGATGGGTGATTTAACCGTGTAGAATGTAATAAGGTTTTCACCACTGGGGGGAATACCCGTGTGCATTCCATACGACTCCAGTAGGCGTAGAATGAGGTGGACTATGCCGCAGTACCTGAGGGCCTGGACGAGGTGTTCTGATCCATCGAGCACCCGTAAACCGTTGAGTGTGAAACCCGTTGAATCGTCGTCAACGCATTTAAGCATGTAGGCTAACTCCTCCCTCGTCGACATGGCGTCGAGTGCATCCCTGGCGAACATTGATGCTGGATACTGTATCCTGAGCACCCTTAGCTCCTCTAAAAATTTCCCCTGTAAGTCGCGAGAACCACGTGGCCCCCGGCAGCACCGTATACCAGTATCCGTGACTCTTTCTTCCTACTCAACGATCTTCTCCTCGACGAGGCCCCTGAACTCTGAGAGAGTCTTCTTCAATCCCTCAACTATCTCCTTCAAAACGGAGTCGACGCTGTACCCCGGCTTCACGATGATCGTGAACTCGAACATGTTTTTAAGGGGATGCGGCACCCTGTACATGGAGTACTCTACGCCGGGATGCCTTATCGCCTCCTTAGCAAGGAGGTTGCCTAACGTGTGATCCTCACCGTGTACTTCCACCACTAACTCCCTCTCGCTCCTGGAGACAACGCGTACCTCCATCATAAAGCACCTACAGCTTTCATAACTTGCTTCACTGTTTTAAATACCTGACAAGTAGATCCAGGGCTCTCCTCCACTCATGCTTCAACAAGTAGGCTCCCGATTCATCGGGCTCCATGAGCTGGAGTCCTACTGCTCGTTCCACGATTTCCTGGGGCGGGAGCCCTGTTAGGAGGGATGCAGATACTATGAAATACCTGGCTGCCGTGCCCTTCGCGATGTTCTTTGCGACACTGTTCAACTCGCTTATTCTTTCAACTAATCCAAGCACCTCATCGACTCCAGCACTCGTGTATATGACGCCCTCCCCGGCTTCAACCCTGTGTCCCTGCCTGCTTAAAACCTCGACCAGCACGTCCGGTGGAAACGTCTTACCGGTTAACTTGACTATGTAGTCTATCCTGAAGCTGTTTAATCCACGGGTGCTTACATGCCGGAGGGCTCTGACATAGCTTCTCAGCTCGCTCCAAAGCCTCTTTACATCGGTCTCGTAGCCGTATGCCTCCACTACGAGTCCGCTGCCGGAGACCTTGAATTCAACGTGTTCGAGCGAGGGGATCCTGTCCTTCACGTACTCGTAGAGTTTCAGGCACTCCTCGCCTCTACAGGGAACCCTGAACCTGCGTTTAACCAGCGGCAAGCGATCACCTTGACACATGTATGTAGCTCAGACTAGTCTTCCTCTTCTCACGGTTCCCGCAGAGGCTGCACACGAGTACATCGCCGCTCCTGTATAGTAGTCCGCCGCAAACACTGCAGTATGCTTCCACAACACCTAGGTCGGGCTCCTTCAGCGTCAGCTGGTAGGGTATCGAGTTATTGAGGACCTTGGCCTTCACGTAGTCGCCGGGTCTGACAACGTCGAGGAGGCTCTGCACGAAGCCATTGGATGCCTGGGATACATGGAGCACTCCTGAAGCACTCATACCCTGTCCTTCCACGCTGTATATTCTCAGGAAAGCTATGTCATCCGACACTGCTTCCACATATGCTTCGACAACTGAGCCAGGCTTAACGAAGCCCGTGGTCTTCACCTGTTTCACGTAAACCTGCTTCCTATACTTGTCGAAGACCTTGAGCCCGAAGACCAGGGATCTAATGAAGCCCCTTGAATCCAGGTAAGCGCCTTGAACCGGGATGGCTTCCTCTTCAACGGCAAGGGGTTCCCCGGGCACTACTACGTCTTGAGCGTTCATGAGCCACCACTCTCAACCAGGACAACAAATACTGTTTTAAACCTATATATCCGCCTCCTATGGGTCTCGAACATCATGGGTATCTCGAAGTCACGTATCTCGTAGGATGCGAGCTCGAAGCCCTTGGACTCGGACACCTCTCTAAGCAGGTTGAAGAAGCCCTCGGAGTACTTGTGTATGCTGTAAACCACCCTTGCAATCCCCATGGCCACCCTGAGGAAGAGTATGTCGACGCCTCTATTCCCCTCTACGACGCCGAAGGGTGGATTCATCAAGACCGTGTCAACCCTGACGAGGCCTAGGCGTGCAACATCAGCGTTTACATGTATTAGCCTGCCAGCCGCCTCAGGGAACAGTGGATATATCTTCCACGCACCGTGTAGAAGTATGTCTTCATCTACATCGATGCAGACAGCCCTGCTCGCCCCGAGTAGGAGTGCGGCAATCGATATCCTCCCGTCGCCGCAGCCGAGGTCTGCTATTGTTAACCCCTCTACATCCCCCCTCATGTACGCTGTCCACGCCATGTGAGCGACGAGACTTACAGGGGTCTGGTATTGTTCAAGCCTCTTCTTGGATCCCCTGTAGGGCTCTATCCGTGAGAGCGCGAGCTCCAGCTCCTTCTTACTCTTGACCCGCATCGCTACCACGGGTAGATATAGTTACCAGCGTCTTTCAGAAGCATCATGAACTCGCCTGGGGTGAGAACAGGCTTGTAGAATTCGCTGAGATCGTCTATAGGTAGCCTCGGGCAACTCGTAACCACGTATACGTCGAGGCCAAGCGCGTTGTCTACGGCTATCAAGCGCTCCAGTGTTAGATACCCTGAGATAATCCTGTAGACCCTGTATCCTCTTCCAGCCGCCTCCTCCTCGATTTTTTCAACGAGCCACGGCCGGTACTGCCCAGGCCTCGACCCCACTATGACTCCAACCCTGTTACCGCTGTTCCTTGCCTCGAAGACCCTCATTAATCTCTGCTTCAGAACCCTCGACGCCTCGTCACCGGCTCTCCAGACCCTGCCCCTGTAGGGGTCCAGCACCACCACCGGCTTCTTTGATACGAGTGCAAGGCCCAGCGGGTGGAATACTCCTCCTGCAACCATTAGATGCGCGTCGACGGATGTGTCGAGGGATGTGACATGCGTGTAAAGGCATCCGAGCACCGGGAACCCGACCTCAATTGGCTTAAACCCGTTTGAAGCAAGGTGGTTGGCGACGACACGCCTTATCTTCTCCTCGACTAGCGTCGAGGACACGGATACCTTGACCACGCCTGCTTCCCTAAGGGTCTCCACGAGTTCCCGTAGCAGGCCCTGCTCAATGTAGGGGCGCCTGTAAACCGGGATGTAGAGTACTTTTACAGCTGGCTTGAAGCCGTATTGAAAGTACTCGAGGTGCCCTATGTGCACCAGTAGGTCGGCGCCAATGGCCTCCGCCTCCTCGAAGGGTATGTCGCATGCACCGTAGCCGGGGCTCGCTGAGAAAGCTGCTTCGACGCCAGCCTGCTCCAGGACGGGGGCTATGCAGTTGTAGAGTGGTTTCAAGCCGTCGGGTGCATGGAGGAGTACTCTTCCAGAACTCTTACTTACCTGCTTTGTCAACGCATCTAGGTCGATGTCGTAGAGACTACATATGTCGCTCAAGGCGACACCATCTGTGCTATGGGAAAACACTTTAGAGCGGGGGCACCTCAGGCTTCAAGGGCTTCACAACTATCCTCGAGGGCAGGGGAAGCTTTGAAGCCGCGATCCTTAATGCCTCCTTAGCCGTCTTCCCATGCTGAGCCTTCACCCTGATCACTATGATCTCCTGACCAGGGTACACTCGTGCAGCCGTACCTATTGGTTTCCCGAATGAGAGCCTCATCCCATCCTGTAGACGGTCTGCACCAGCGAACGCCATCATCTTGTTCTCTCTGATGACATGGTGCGGGTACACCTTGACCTTCAGGTAGAAGTTGTTTTCACCGGCCTCGACGCTAAGCTTCTTCAACGCCATGACACGTGCTGCTTCCAGCGCGTTGTGCCTTATTTGCCCGGCTTCCTCGACTACCAGGGCTACCTCATAGTCGTAGTCGAGCTTCGGATCCCCCATCTCAAACTTGGTTATCTTGGGCTGGGGTACGCCTGGTATGTACTCTTTCCTCGTGTACGGTGGCCCGCTGAAATGCGTGTAGCATCTCGCTGGACGCAGGGGCATGTGTAATCACCTCGAACCCATTCCTATCCACTCATGTGAATCGGCTTTATTAATCTTTAGCCCCGGCCTAAGCATGGATCCAGCGTGCTGAACCCTTGTTGAGGAGGATGGAGGTGCGGGGGGTGGGATTTGAACCCACGCAGGCCTACACCAGCGGATCTCCCCCTGGGCTAAGCCTTGAGTCCGCCCCCTTTGGCCAAGCTCGGGCACCCCCGCACCGGTTTCACCATTTATTGTCAAGGGGAGTATTAAATTCTTCAAGCGGACTCTCGCCTCGTCAATATTAAAGGTTTAAAGAACATTCATGTGAGACACAGGTGTAACTCAATGGTGTTCGACAACATTAGGAGTGCTTTAGCGAGATTCCTGAAGGGCGGCGACTACGAGAAGGCTGTGGACGAGTTTATCAGGGAGCTTCAGAAGGAGCTCGTGAGAGCCGATGTAAACCTGAAGCTCGCCATGGAGTTAACCAGCAGGATAAAGGAGAGGGCATTGAAGGCGGAGCCGCCTCCAGGCATTAGCAGGAAGGAATGGTTCATCACCGTGGTGTATGAGGAGCTAACCAGGTTGCTGGGCGGTGAGAGAAAGCCCTCCGTGAAGCCCGCTAAGAAACCATGGGTCATAATGCTCGTAGGGCTGCAGGGCTCGGGTAAGACTACCACTACAGCTAAGCTTGCATACTTCTACAAGCTTGAAGGGCTTAGAGTAGGCTTAGTGGCTGCAGACACCTTCAGGCCGGCCGCATACATGCAGCTGAAGCAGCTTGGGGAGCAAGTGGGTGTTCCAGTTTACGGTGAACCAGGCAACAGCGATGCTGTAGCCATAGCTGTGAAGGGGGTTGAGTTCTTCAGGGAGAGAAAAATGGATGTGATAATAATTGACACCGCTGGCAGACACCACAGGGAGGAAGACCTCCTCGAGGAGATGAAGAAGATGAGTGAGCATGTCAAGCCGGATGAGGTGATGCTCGTCATAGACGCTGCCATCGGGCAGCAGGCCTTCAACATAGCTAGGAGGTTCCATGAGGCAACACCGATAGGATCCATCATAGTGACGAAGCTTGATGGAACAGCGAAAGGCGGCGGCGCGCTCTCCGCTGTTGCAGCTACAGGTGCGTCAATAAAGTTCATAGGTACAGGGGAAAAGATAGATGAGCTAGAGGTTTTCAACCCGCCTCGATTCGTCTCGAGGATACTCGGCCTAGGCGACATCGAAAGCCTTATCGAGAAGGTTAGAAGGGTTCAACTAGATTTCACCGAGGAAGACGCAAGGAGGCTCATCGAGGGAAAAGTAAACATGAGGCTGGTGTACAAGCAGTTGGTGAGCCTCAGGAAGATGGGGCCGCTTGGGAAAATAATGCAGATGATCCCGGGTCTAGGCGTAAAGATACCGTTCGAAGTAGATTCAAAGCAATTGGAGGAGAAGATGAGCAAGTGGCTTGCAATCATAAACTCCATGACCTATGAGGAACTAGACAACCCAGACATAATCGACCGCTCGAGAATGAAGAGGATAGCACGGGGAGCAGGCGTAGAGGTTGAAGACGTGAAGGAGCTGCTTAAACAATATGAGCTAGTGAAGAAGCTGAGTAAGCAGCTACGTAGAAAAGACGTCTTAAAGCGACTCGGCATAAGACCCGAGGATCTTAGACTAGGCGACGGGGAAGCCGGCGGAGCCTAGGAGCGGGGTGGAATAATTGGACACCGGGGAAAAAGACTCCTGGAGCATGGATCACATTCTCTCAACGGCTGAGGAAGTACTATCCGAACACCCGCTGTGTGATAGATGCCTCGGAAGACTCTTCGCTAGGAGGGGGCTCGACCTCTCAAACGAGGAACGCGGCAGAGCCGTGAAAACCCTGCTGGCGATGAAGCTCCACGCTGATTTCACGGATGGGAAAACAAGCATAGAGCACATCCAGAGGATAGCCGTGAACTCCGGGGAGCCCGTTGCCAGGCTCTACAGGAGGCTAACCGGTGAGAGCGTGGAGCCCAGGGTCTGCCACATCTGCCTGGGCAGGCTCTCAGACGAATACCTAGACAAGGTGGCGAGGGAAGCAGCATCCCTGCTCGCAGGGCTACAGGCATCATCCTTTCTCATAGGAGTGAAGCTCGACGCCGAGGTAGCTAGGCGTGAACTCGAGGTTTCACTGATAACCAAGCTCGCCTCAAGCGAGTCCGTTAAAAATGAGTTGAAACGCGAGGTTGGGAAAAAGGTTTCACAGATAACTGGCTTACAACCCGACTTCGATAAGCCGGACGTGGTAGTAATAATCAATGTAGACCGGGACTTCAACTACACGCTCTCAACACAGGTAAACCCCGTGCTTTTAAAAGCCGTCTACCTGAAGAAGGGACGCAGAATTTCCCATGTGCCATGGTTCACTAGCAATGGGGCTAGGAAATACCCTGAGAGCCTCCAGGACTTCGTGAGGGACAGCATAGCCAGCCTCTTCGAAGCCGTAGACGTGAAGATACATGCAGCCGGCCGCGAGGACGTTGATGCCAGGATGCTGGGAACCGGGAGACCCGTGATCATAGAGATCCTTGAACCCCGGTTCAGAAGCGTAGATATAGGCTTGTTGAACCAGATACTCGACGACCAGTTCATCAAGGTATCGGTCACCGGGCCCGCCTCACGGAGAGACATTGAGGCGATTAAGGAGGGTTCTAGGAGGAGGAAGAAAATCTACAGGGTCTCAGTGTTAACCGGGAAACCGGTGACGATGAAGGATCTCGAGGAGCTATCAGGCTTCTTCAGGAACAGGGTTGTCAAGCAGAGGACGCCGCTGAGAATACTTGGAAGAAAGAAGGATAGGGAGAGGATTAGGAGAGTGTACAGTGTTGAGGCGGTAGCGGTGACTCCAAGAGTATTCGAGGCACTGATACACTGCGACGGCGGCCTCTATGTGAAGGAGCTAGTCCACTGCGATAACGGGAGGACGACGCCCTGCTTCAGTGAAGTACTTGGATCAACCGCGTATCCATTGGAGCTAGACGTGATTCACGTGGAGGACAATGGGGATAAATAACTTTATAAGCCGATCACCCGGGATTCTAGATATAGTGCGTTGCATCTAGTGATTAAACCATGGTTAAAGGTGTGCGAGATGGTTAAAGCACCCAAGGGCTACAGGCATAGGACGAGGAAGCTGTTGAAGAAGAATATCCGGGAGAAGGGCTCAGTGCCGTCGCTAAGCCTGATAATGAGGGAGTACAAGGAGGGTGAGAAAGTACACATAGTTATAAACCCCTCAGTGCACAGCGGCATGCCCCATAGACGCTACCATGGTAGAACAGGCATCGTGGTTGGAAAACGCGGCAAAGCCTACGTTGTCAAAGTAATGATGGGGAGCAAGGAGAAGACCCTGTTTGTGAGGCCGGAACACATAAGGCCAGCACCGCTTCCCCAGGCCCAGCAGGCCTAGCACTAGATAAATTAATATTCTCATGAGGGGATAAATCTCCTAAAGGGTGACCAGATTTGTCGAGTACAACTGTTTTAAAAGCATTAGAGGAGAAGCAGTTGTCGAACAGTGAAGCCTACGCGATCCTCAGGAGCGTAGTGGAGAAGACGCGCGAGGAAACCGGCACCGTCTCCCTCCTGCTTTCAAGGGTGTTAGAGTACCTTGAGAAAAACCACAGGATCCCCCCTGAGAAAGCCGGAGAACTGAGGGCATTCCTCGAATCCAAGGGCCTGAAGGAGGAGACCATTGTAATCCTCATGAACATATGCCCCTCCACGCTGGACGAGCTAAGATACCTCATGGAGCTCGAGGAGAAGCTTCCCGAGCAAGGGGTGCTCGAGGAAATACTCTCCACCCTCAGCAAGTACTGTGTTAGCGAGTCACCCGGGTAGAAGCCTGTTTAAAAGGGTGGACTATATTGGGCTTCCATGATCGTGGACCCAGACATAGAAGGCAAGCCGAGAAGCTTGAACCAGCCCTCTACGTGCTCGACTACCTTGAGCTCGGAAACCCCTCTGATCCCCACTATGAGCACAGGAGTCAACCCTTCCTCCAGGGAGTGGGAACCAGGTATTTCTCTCTTTTAGAGGCCACTCCTCTCCCAGCCATGAAGATAGAGATCCTTGAGAAAGTGGAACTCGGGTATCCGAGTAAGGTTAAAAGAATAATGCATGTGAGTTACGGTGAACTAACCAGCGTGGCGAAGACTAATCTCCCCGAGGCAGTCAAGCTTATAGTATTGGAGAACGAGGGTGTTTTCGTCGAGTTCTTCAACATCGTTGAACCAGTAAACATAAGGCTACATGCACTGGAGCTCCTCCCGGACATCGGTAAGAAGACGATGAACCAGATCCTGGATGAGAGAAGCAAGAAGAGGTTTGAAAGCTTCGAGGACATAAGGAACAGGACCCGGGTGGACCCGGTTAAAGCCATAGTGAACAGGGTTGTAAAGGAGCTGGCGGGGGGAGAAAAATACTACTTGTTTGTGAGGCCCAGGGAGCCCGGCGCCATGTATCTAGGGTACTTGGAGAAGCTGTATGGGGAGACCTATTGAACCGGACTCCATGAGCCGGCGAACACTGTTCTCGTGGACCCTCAGAGTGCTACAGAGCCATGGCTTGAAGCCCAGGAGGAGGCTTAGCCAGAACTTCATCGTGGATCCAGCATTGCTGAAAGGCTTCACGAGAAACGTCGAGTACCTTGATACGTTTGAAATAGGATGTGGAATAGGCACCTTAACCATGTCTCTGAGCAGGTTCGTCCCTAGACTCATATGTGTTGAAATAGATTGGAGGCTGCTTGAAGCCGCCGTGGAAAACATTGATGCAGCCAACGTAGTCCTCGTAAACGCCGATGCCACCGTGTACACCCCGCCCTCTAAGCAGGTGGTGGGGAACATACCCTACCATATTACATCCGAAATACTCACCGGGGTCGCCAGGTTGAACACTGTGACGCGAGCCGTGTTCACGGTTCAAAGAGATGTCGCGGAAAGAATCACTGCGGCACCTGGAGATAGAAGGTATGGGAGAATAACCATCCTACTCAACGCATTGTTCGAGATAAAGGTGGCTGGAACCTACGGTTCCTCCTCATTCTACCCGGAGCCAGGCGTCGAGCACTCGATAATAGTCATGGTTAGACGAGCACCCTTCAACCGGGATGTAGAAGCCCTTGAAGCATTGACGAGGGCTGTCTTCACTCAGAGGAGGAGGATAGCGCTAAGGGTTCTGGAACGAGTGCTCGGCGTACGGGAAGACAGCCCAGTACACTCGTATGCCAGTAGGCTACTGGGGGGTAAACGGGTTTACGAGGTAGGTTGGGAGGTGTATTTGGAATTAGCGAGAGCCCTGAGGGAAGCTGGATTACTGTAGAGGGGTTGAAACTAGTATTCGTGGGGGATGTATACAGGCCGAGCGACGATACATGGCTAGCATTAAAGCTACTGGATTCCCTGAAGCCGAAAGCCGGCCTCTGCGTCGACCTGGGCTGCGGTAGCGGTATCCTGGGTCTATACGGATTGATTAAGGGTTACTGTGAGAGAACCGTCTTCGTGGACATTGATGAAGACGCTCTTGCAACCACGTTGAGAAACATACCGTTGAACAATGCGCAGGCTAGGAGCATAGTAGTGTCCTCGGATAACGCTGTGTTACACGGTGCAGCAGACCTGGTTCTCGCCAATCCCCCCTACCTACCAGCCGCGGAGGGAAAGGTGCTTGACGCAGCTACCGAGGGCGGTGTCCACGGGTATGAAGCAGTCCTCCACTTCATTAACGTCGCCCATGAAGTACTGAGACCTGGAGGACTCCTCATACTGGTTTACTCATCTCTCTCAAACCAGCTTGTTGTAGAAGAACATCTTTCACGGAAGGGTTTCACAATGGTTGCATTCACATCTAAAAACATGTTTTACGAAACACTCTATGTTGCAGGGGTGGTTAAGGCCCGTGATACGGGTAGTGCTAGTGGGGATCGAGGGGGCAGTGAACCTGGGAGTCATAGCGAGGACATGCGTGAACTTCGGGGTTGACGAGCTCTACATAGTGAAGCCTGTGGCGAGCCTGGATGAAGCATTGAATTATGCTGCCAAGGGCAGGGGCTTCCTGGAGAACGCTGTGGTCACAGACTCACTCGACGAGGCGATCAAAGGCGTCGACATGATTGTAGCGACAAGCGATGAAGGATACAGTGAGAGCGATATGCTTAGACAGGCAGTGGATCTCAGCGACTTCGCCGAGAGAATATTCCCGAGGACACGTAGTGTAGCAATACTTTTCGGCAGGGAGAGCACCGGGTTAACCAGGGAGGAGATAGGGAGAGCAGACATACTTGTAACAATACCGGCTAACCCGGCTTACCCCGTGCTCAATGTCAGCCAAGCAGTAGCCGTGGTGCTCTGGGAGCTATGGAAACACCGAGGAATGGAAGCCGTGAACGTGCCTAGAAAAGCCAGCAGGGATCTACTTGGGGAACTACTGAGTCTCGCGGTGGATGTCTCAAGAAGCGTCATGTCAACGGAGGAGAAAGTTGCCAGGTCAAGGATACTGTGGAAGAGGATGCTTAGCAAGGCGATGCTTACAGAGAAGGAGGCAAGGGTTTTGAAGTACTGGCTGCAAAGGGTTAGGCGGCAGTTGAGGCAGGATTGTTTACATGAATAATTAAACATTACTACCAATATATCCCTCCACACCACCATTATCATTAATAGCTCTAAGTAAGGTTTATATATGAATGAGGAGGATAGGCATATACGTAGTTTAAGGCACATAAGCGTGGGAACATGGGGGTTTCCCGCCGTGTAATAGCAGTACTAATGTTGATTCTCATAGCACTCCCATTCACGCCACAGCTGAGGATCGCTGCCTCACAGGAACCCGTGGTGGTTGACGGCGTCGGCTTCGATTGGCCGTATGCATCATGCCATGCCCTCGACCCCTCAAGCGATCTCCTCGACGCTAGTTCATACTATTATGATAGCCGGGATCTAGCCGCCTGGTATTACCTTGTGGGCTCCCAGTATGTATTCATGAGATTGGACTTCATGGATCTAGCATACGGGGCTGAGGCAGCCAGCGGCGGCAGCGTCGGTGACGCCCTAAACATATATGTCCTCATAGGCTGGAGTAATGCACCAGGATACCAGGAGTGGGTTCCAGACTACGTTAAATACCAGGGCTACGGGATACACCTACCAGACTACAACTGGGTTCTAGCGATAGCCATCTACGACTCAGCACACTACACGGTATACGACTACAAGTGGAGTCCAATCCTCTCGAACACAGGCATCCAAGTAGCCTTCAACAGCCGATGGGATCTACTTGAAATCGGGGTCCCAGCCTCCATTCTCTCAAACTATGGCTGGACCCCTACAACCAGGGTGTGGGCCAAGGTTGCAACAGTGCTCGTAGTCAACGGTCAGGCCACGATAGCCGACGTCATGCCTAACACTATCAGTATTGGAAACGGGAGAGCCGAGTGGAGCGGAGCCTTGTTCAGTGATTCAAGCTGTGGAACAGCTAAGGTTATCATGGTACACCATGGAAACCAGCATTTAACCGACAACAGGGCCCTTAACCCTCCGTCATCAGTCAACAGCTATGGGTACATACTTTACGTTCACGAGTATCTGTCGAATAAGACGGGGAGACGTATCCCTGTCTCAATACACATGAGCGGCACGCTGATAGCGAGCTTCCTCTGGTGGGACCCGGGCTTCATAAGCTACGTGAAGGGTCTAACCGCAAGGGGGCTGGTGGCAATCCTCGGGGGAGTGTGGGCTGAGCACATTACAGCATACTTCTACGATAATTTCAATGATCCGTCAGCGAACTTCACCAAATGGTATGTGAGACAGGTGTTCGGCTACAACCCGGTCACCGCATGGGTTCCAGAGAGAACCTGGGACGATGAGAGGACCGGGATAGCCTACACGCTCAGCAAGTATTACTCGGCCGTGATACTGGATGCTAACACGCATCACGACGAGTGGAGTCCCTCCACGAACCCGTATAAGCCGCACAAGTACGATACAAGCAGGACTGCGGGTAGAACCCTTTACGTTCTCTTCATAGACTGGGATACCCAGCAGAAACTCCTCTCAAACACCGATGGTGGACTCCACATGGATTTAAGAAGGAAGTATATATGGGCTGCAACCAATAGTGATCAACAGATGGTTTTCATCTATGCTGACGACTGGGAGAAGGCTGCAGGTATAGCGGGCTGGTACACCGGCAACCCCTATCTCTACAATAACTCGCTGACATGGATAGCGATGCACCCATGGATCCAGGTGGTTACAACGGATGACGTGGTCAACTGGCTTAACAGCGGTGCATGGAGCCCGGTTACAGGGTACTATTGTGGCTACGATACATACCAGTACTTGAAGACCTGGGTTCAGAACTATCCATACGACTATAGGAGAGCCTACGATGGCTGGTACTGGGGCACGAGCTCGGAGAAGAGCTTCGCCTGGTATGGTAGCGGGCAGACGAGCCCTAAGTACGTGCTTCCAGACACCGTTATACCCTTCGGCGATGTCTTCGGCTACACAGTTTTCAACGGTTCAGCGAACAACACGGTGATATACAGGCTCCTGTCGCCTGGAGGCTTGTTCGATAAGACGCCCCGCAACGAGCTCTGGTGGCTTGCACTTGCAACAGCCAACGCTATGCTCTACGAGACAGCGTGGCATGATGAATCCGACTGGGATGGAGACGGCCTCCAGGACTGCCCTGGATGGGGTCTCACCGTGTGGAATCACCTGAGGCTTGTCAACGTTTTGCTAAACGCGGCGAAATGGCTTGACGATGTTAGGGCGGGGAGGGTTACAAAGTCATCGTTCATCCTCGACGACCTGGACTGGGATGGCAGGAGCGAGGCCGTGATATACAACCAGTACCTCTTCATATTCATTGATGACAAGGGCGGGGCAGCACCCTACATCTTCCTGTACAATAAGACCAGGAACACTGTCTTCATGGGTGTCGGTGCTCCACCAGTGTACTGGGGCACGAGCCGTGACATGTGGTTCGGGGACGCGCATGTAGGCTTCTTCGCAGACGACTACTTCACAGGGACAGGGAAGAACTACTACAACGCCTCCTACACCATCTACTCAGCCTACTATGACACCACCTATAGGAGAGTAGTGGTAACCCTGCGTGCACCGGATCTCGACGCCGATGGAAAACCCGACTTCTACAAGTACTACGTGCTATATGATTCATCAAACACACTGTACGTGGACTACCTGGGTAGCGGTAAAAACGGGACGCTGTATGCTGCCATTGGCTTCTCAGTCGACGTATTCAACAACCTCATATATGGCAACAGCCTCTCACAGAGAAACAGTCCTTCAGGCACATCCATCTTCGGCTACAGGAATACTAGAACCGGTGCCTACGTCTACGTTGCACCCATCCAAGGGATCACGTGGACAGGCAGCCAAGACCTAGTCAAGTACACGCTCCAGTACAGGGCTAAAGTAGCGGTCAGCATATCCTCAACGACCTGGTCCTACGCTAAGGCTTACTTCGGGTATAGCTGAAAACCCATGTACTTGTTTTCCACGGGATGAACACCCTCCTCCCGGAAAACCCGTACCCCTGCCTGCCATAATACCAATCGTGCCACGTGAGGCCAGTGGAGGGTTTAAAAGACTACTCCGCGATGTCTCCAGCATGTGGGAGCCATGGGCCTCGTGGAGGGACTACGCGTACTGCTGACCTCCTCCCCGCCCTAAAAGGGGGTTTCCTTTAGGGCGGTTCACGGGTTCCCCGCATCTGTTCGGGGCTACATCCGTCATCTGCGGGGCAGTCGGGGTGGTCAGAGATCCCCCCATCTGGGCTAGGGCTTTTCTACGTATGTTTAATACGGCCACAGTGTCCCTATCGGCTTCAAAACCGCAACTAGGGCACTTCAACCTCCTATACCCGCTTTCGACGAGCCTTGAGCCGCATAGGGGGCAGGTGGAGGAGGTATCCTTAGGGTTGACGGCTATGCACGGCACCCCGTGTTTCTCGCACTGCCAGTCAAGCCAGTAGCCGAGCCTGCGGTAGCCCAGCAGAACCAGCCTCGTTCTATGCTGTCTCGGTAGCTTTCTTAAAGACTCTACCAAGTACGTCAAGTCCTCTCTTGCAATGGCGTAGTTGTTTTGCCTAGCTACCACCACTATCTCGTGCGAAGTCTTCCTAGCCCAGTCCTCGATAATGCTCCTAGCCTTCTCGTGGAAACGCCTCACCCTGTCCCGTATGCCCCTCCGCCTAAGCCACGCTCGATAGCTCCCATTAGAGTACTTCCTCTGCAACCTTTCAGCGAGCTCCCTGTACCTCACTGCCTTCTCGACTGCGGTCTCAAACCTGTGTTCAACCCGGTGGTTGCCCGCCACAATATACTTCTCGTTGACGTCCACCGCCAAGACGTCGACGGGGTTGATGGGCTGGGGCTTTGGAACCATCTTTGCAACCCTAAGCAGGAACTTTCCGTTCCTATACGTCAAGACAGCCTGGCGGCTCGGGTACTGGTCGTAGCGCCTGTCCCAGCCGATGATCTTCAGCCTCAACCCGCCTATGATCTCGACATAGCCGTCCTTAACCCTATACCCGTACCTCTCCGTTAGCCACATCCTTGGTCTCCTAGCCCTCGGTAGCCTGCCGTTTCCGCCGTTGCCCAGCCAGCTTTTAAGGATGGATTTAGCCTCCCTGTAGCAGTCTATGGCAATCCTCGATGGGAGGCCGAACCTCGACTTCAGCTCTTCGTAGAGCAGTCCGTGCACCGCGCCGTCGCCGGGCGTTTTCTTCAAACCGTTCTCCTCCATATATCCGTGAATCCTCTTGATCGAGTAGTTCAGTGCATCACGGTACCTCCTAAGCAGGCTTAAGAGAAGGGGCTCCCCCACGGGCTCGGGGCTAACCCTGAAGACAGCGCACAGGGTTAGGAAACCCTCACCGCCCATAGAGGAAACCCCCACTTCTACTACAACAGCTACAACACATTTAAACTCAGCATCCCCGCCCTGAAAGGCGAGGCTTTCTTTCACGGTAACGGCTTCGACAAGGGGTCTTGGAAGAGGGGCTGTTGAAGTCTTGCTGGAGGAGGGTGCACGCGTTGTTCTCAATGGCAGGACGCGTGAAAGCGTTGAGAAGGCTCTCAGCGAGCTAAGGGGGAAGTATGAGGGGAGGGTATACGGGGTTGCAGCGGATCTCACGAGGCGGGAGGATGTTCATCGCCTCGTCGAGGAGTCAGCCAGGTATCTGGATGGATTAGACTCAGTGGTGTATATCACGGGGCCTCCTAGGCCCGGCAGGTTCCTGGAGATCCGGGAGGATGAATGGGAGGAGAACACTAGGCTCTTGATCCTGAACGCTATATGGCTGGTTAACGCATCCATTCCTTATCTAAGGAGGTCTAGGAATCCCTCTATAGTGTTCTCGACCAGTATAGCTGTGAAGGAGCCGCTGGGCAACCTAGCCCTTTCAAACGTGTTAAGGCTGGGTATTCATGGACTCGTGAGAACCCTTGCAAGGGAGCTCGGCAGGGAGGGTATAAGGGTGAACGCTGTAATGCCAGGGTACATAGAGACGGATAGGGTGAGGAGGCTCATCGAGGAGAAGGCTGGAAGGGAGGGGAAGCCTTACAGTGAGGCGTATAGGGACTATGTGAGCGAGATCCCGCTTGGGAGGCTTGGCTCGCCCAAGGAGTATGGTAGGGTTGTAGCATTCCTGGTGAGCGAGTACGCGTCATACTTGAATGGTGCTTCCATACCTGTGGACGGCGGGCTCCTGCGCTCAGTGTTCTGATGCACATGCCTGGCTGAACCCGGGTGCACCATGTTTTTCTTCAACGCGGATATATCACGCTGCCTGGGTTGCCTCCCCTCATAGCCTCCATGAGTTTCTCGGGTTCCCGGTGGCTTATCAACTGGATCACTATGTTACTCCTCACCGCCAAGTCGAGTGCTTTCTCATCTATTAAAGCATATTCACCGGGCAGCTGCTTCTGCTCAAGCATCGCCTTAAGCCTGGTGGCATCAACCTCTCTCAGCGGCTTTGCATCAGGATGTCTCAGGGGATCCTTATCGTAGACGAAGCCCACGGCTGAGAAGTAGTAGAGTTTTCCAACGCCTACGGCTTCAGCTACTTCAACAGCTGTGGAGGCCGTTGACTGCCCAGGGATCAATCCCCCCATGGCCACCACCCTATGCGATGACAAAGCGTCTAGGACCTCCTCCAGGCTCGCCGCGGGCTTAGGGTATGCATAGGGCTGGAGCGAGGATGCGAGTAGGAGGCTGTTCAGCCTCGACGCCCATATACCTATAGTGTCAAGCCAGTAGTTGGAGGAGACGCCGAGCGCCCTGGCATCGGAGATATATTTCCTCGCCATGTTGCCGCCGCCGGCCACTACCACTACCCTGTACTCGTCGAGCAGCATCCTTAAGAGCTCAATGTATCTTGCAACCAGGCTTGCTCCTTCATCGAATACTTTACCAGTTATCTTCAGAACCAGTGTTTCCACAGCACCCACCAAGGTCTTTAAAAATAGAGGTGCTTTTTAATTATAGTGCCCGAGAGGGGTTTAGTGAAGTGTGCGGGATAATAGGGCTGTGCCTACGGGACAAGAAGGCCCTCAGGCTCGGGGAAGCCATCTACAGGGGTCTTCTAAGGCTCGAGTACAGGGGCTACGACTCCGCTGGCGTGGCCGTGGTATCCGATGGTAAGCTAGTCGTGTTGAAGGGTAAGGGTAAGCTACGGGACCTGGAGGAGAAGTACTCTTTCACCAAGCTTGAAGGCGTTACAGGAATCGGCCACACTAGGTGGGCAACGCATGGAGCACCCAGCGATGTGAACGCGCATCCACACACCGACTGCGGTAATGTCTTCGCCGTGGTGCACAACGGGGTTCTAGAGAACTACCTGGAGCTGAAGAAGGCCCTCTCGGCCAGGGGCCACGTGTTCAGGAGTGAGACAGACACGGAGGTAGTAGCCCACCTCATCGAGGAATACTATCGTGAAACCGGTGACGTATACCAGGCTTTCAGGAGGGCTGTTGCAGCACTTAAAGGAGCATACGCTCTCCTAATGGTTACGCCGCTGGAGCCCGATAAAATATTCTTCGCGAGGAAGGATAGCCCCCTTGTAATAGGCGTGGGGCCCGGGTACAATCTAGTAGCCAGCGATATACCAGCGCTGCTCGAGCACACTAGGAGGATCATAGTTGTCCGGGATGGGTGGGTAGGCTACATAACCCCCTCATCGATACACGTGGAGGACGCTTCCTCAGGCCGCTTGGTGAACGCAGCCGACTACGTCAGGATTGTTGAATGGGATATCAGTGACGCCGAGAAGGAGGGTTACCCTCACTTCATGCTCAAGGAGATACATGAGCAGCCCAGGGCCCTTAGGAGCACCCTGCACGGGTTGATGAGTGACGCCATGATGGGTGAAGCAGCCGAGATGCTTGCCGACGCTGACACAGTGTTCGTAACCGGGGCTGGCACGAGTTACCATGCATCAGAATACTTCGCGTTAATCTCCATGAGGCTCGCTGAGAGACCAGTTATAGCATTCATAGCAAGCGAGTACGGGTCGTATGTGAATGCAGCCGGACCCAGGGACGTGCTCGTGGCTGTGAGCCAGAGCGGGGAGACCATGGATACCCTTAAGGCGTTACGCGCGTTCAAGAAGAGAGGGAGCCGTGTCATCAGTTTAACCAATGCCGTCGACTCAGCGATCGCCCGGGAGAGCGATGTAGCGGTCTACACTAGGGCAGGGCCCGAAATAGGTGTAGCGGCGACGAAGACCTTTCTAACCCAGACACTTGCCCTGACATGGCTGGCGGTTGAGACGGCTACCAGGATCGGGAGCCTTAGAGGCGGGGAGGAAATGGAGCTACTGAAGGAGCTTGAATCCACACCCAAGCATGTTGAGGAATCCATCTCTACGACCAGCGAGCTCGTTAAGAAGCTGGCTGAAAGAATCGCCGGCTCGAAGAGCATGTACTACTTGAGCAGGGGGGTAGGGTTACCGGTGGCAAGGGAGGGGGCGCTCAAGATAAAGGAGATAGCATATGTGCATGCCGAGGCATACCCAGCAGGCGAATCGAAGCATGGACCCATAGCACTAGTTGAGCCATCGTTCCCAGTGGTCTTCACCATCCCGAACGATGCCGAGCTCCAGAGAATGCTACTGGGCAACATTGAGGAGATGCGTGCCAGGGGAGGAGTCATAGTGGGAGTGCTGCCAAGGGGCTCCGAGCTCAGGGAGAGAGTTGACCTGGCGATCGAAGTCCCCAGGGCTCACTGGATAGCAACAGCTCTGACACACACGCCGCCACTCCAGTTGCTAGCATACCATGTGGCATCATTGAAGGGACTAGACCCGGATAAACCCAGGAATCTCGCTAAAACCGTCACCGTTGAGTAGTTTAACGAGTATCTCCCAGGGTGTCAACCGCCTTCAGCTTCCTGATGTTCTCTGCCTCGGAGGGATCTACCTCCCTCACAGCGAAAAACGCGTCTATTATCTCCTTCGCAAGCTCCTCGCTCGTCAACCTGGCGCTCAGCGCCAGGACATTGGCGTCATTCCACTTCCTAGCACCCTCAGCATTCCTGGCATCCGTTACTAGGGCTGCTCTAACTCCTTTCACCTTGTTAGCAGCTATCGAGACACCTGTACCAGTATAGCATATTACAACCCCATAGTCTACTTCACCACGGGCCACCATGGAGCCTACTTCGAAGCCCACATCAGGCCATGGATACGGCTTCCCAGTGGCTAGGGCGCCCACCAGCTTGACCTCGAACCCTTTCCTCCTCAAGTATTCAGCTATGAAGCCGGCGACACTGTAGGTGTCGTCTGAGCCCACAGCCACGCGCATAGAAACCACCATTAACATTAATCTGGTTTCAACCGGTATTAAACATGGCTTGCCCGGAGCACTAGATAACTATGTGCACCTTAACCTGGTCTCTTTCAAGGCTCTTCTCGAAGGCCTCCGCCCCCTTCTCGAGACCATACTCTGATGTAACGAGTTTATCCACGTTGACAAGCCTCTTCCTCAAGAGGCTTATCGCCTTGTCGAAGGGGCCGCATCTAGACGTGGTCAACCTGAGCTCTTTGATAACCGCCTTGGTCTGGTCGAAGCTGACGGGGGAGCCATGAGTCGACTTCAAGGCGACGACTCCTCTAGGCCTAGCTATGTCTACCGCTATCTCCAACCCCTTAGAGCTACCAGTTGCCTCAACCACGTAGTCGAATCCCTGCCCCTCAGGGGTCTCACGCCTCAGTATCTCCGTGAGCTCCGGGTAGTCTACCACTAGGTCCGCGCCGAGCTCTCCTGCAAGGCGAGCCTTCGGGGATCCGGGCCTTGAGACAGCTACTATTAGCTCGGGGTTGAATAATCTAAGTACTTGAACAGCCAGTAAGCCTATTGCTCCAACCCCTATCACTGCAACCCTGCTCAATGGTCTCACAGGCTCCATCTCCACCATTTCGACGACGGCTGCCAATGGCTCCACGAAGGCTGCCTGGAGAGGTGAGAGATCGTCAACCACATGTATGAGGTCTGCCCTGGTAACCATGTACTCGGCCATACCTCCATCACGCGTGATCCCTATGGTCTCCCTATACGGGCAATGCGTGTGCATTCCATTCCTGCAGTACCAGCATTTACCACAGTAAACGTTTATCTCGGTTGTGACCCTCCGCCCCACTAGATCCCTTGAAACCCCTGCTCCCACATCTACAACGATGCCTGAAACCTCGTGGCCCGGGATAAGCGGTTTCTTAAGCAACCGGTATGTTCCCGTGTACATTGCTTTATCCGTTCCACAGATACCTGCTCTTTCAACCCTGATGAGCAGCCACCCGGGTCCCGGGCTCGGCTGCTCGACCTCCGTTAGCCTGATGTGCTTGGGTTCCTCGAGGAGGAGTGCTTTCAACGCCCCCACCGGTGGTTGAGTGTTTCACAGCGTAAGTTTTATTATGTTGGGGGATAAATAAGTGTTTAAACACGGGGTGGATAGCTTGAAGTCCCTCGCCACGAAAACCCTTGTAGCAATCCTAGTCGTAGTAATCCTGGTGGCCGCTGTAGGAGTATACTATTATGTGTCAACGTCTCAACCAGCTAAAACCACGACGACAACCAGTAAACCCGTGAAGGTGGCAATACTCTTCGATGTCGGCGGTAGAGGAGACCTGAGCTTCAACGACATGGCGTGGCTTGGTGCCGAGAAGGCTAAACACGACTTCGGCGTCACCGTTGAGTACACGACACCACAGTCTCAGGGCAAGATGAAAGAGCTGCTTGAAACTCTTTCAAGCAGTGGTGAGTACGATCTAATAGTGCTCGTGGGCTTCCTATGGACCTCGCCGTTGAATGAGACCGCTGACAAATACCCGAACCAGAAGTATGCCTTGATTGATGCATCAACATTCATCAATAGGCCTAATGAGGTTGACATCTTGTTCTCAGAGCAGGAGGCTGGGGCACTCGTCGGTGTACTGGCTGCCGACATGGCATCCAAGATAGGGTGCAACAAGGTGGGTGCCGTAGCCGGTATGTCTATTCCTCCACTGTGGAGGTTCCACGTAGGCTACCTCTTCGGCGTCAAGTATTATGAGATGAAGACCAATAAAACCATAGGCTTCCTATGGGACTACACGGGTACCTTCGGTGATACGCAGAAAGGATACCAGTATGCTACATCAATGCTGCAGAGCGGTGCATGCGTGCTCTACGGTTTAGCCGGCTTAACACATGTCGGAATGTTTGACGCTGTAAGAGACTGGAATAAGCAGGGCAAGGGTACCGCGCTCGCCATAGGTCAGGACGCAAGCCAGGAGTGGTACATGCCTAGGTACATGCCGTTCAGCGGTGCGAAAAGAGTTGATGTAGCCGTGTACAAGGCTATCGAGATGGTTGTTAAGAACCAGTGGAGTGGCGGAATACATGTCCTCAGCCTGAAGGATGGTGGAGTCGGCATCTGGGATCTCGACGGCGTCAAGTACTTCGCTGAGATAGCGTACAACCAGTCCAAGCTGGAAGCCGGGCTCACGCCGGATGACGTGGTCAGGATTGTGAACGAGAGCCGTAGAACATACATCACTGAGACAGGGTGGAGCATAATGCAGGAGCTGCAGCAGTTGATCATCAGCGGGCAGATAGCCTTCAAGAGCCCGAGCACTGAGGACGAATACAACCAGATAGTGAACGCCCTGAAGAACGGTGACCTAAACGCCGCGTTGAGCAAGGGGAAGGTTTAACCCTTCATGCCGGGTTAACCTTCTCAATCACGTTTTTTACCCCGTTCGCACCGTTCTCCCATCACTAGATGGTTGTCCAGGTATGAAAGCGGTTGAAATGCTTGGCATCAGGAAAATATACCCTGATGGAGTCGTCGCCCTCCGCGGCGTCGACTTCGAGGTTGAAGAAGGAGAGATCCACGGCTTACTCGGCGAGAACGGGGCTGGGAAGACAACGCTCATGCGCATACTCTACGGGGAAATACATGCCACCGATGGAGAGATCAAGGTGTTTGGTAGAAGGGTTAGGTTCAGGAGCCCCAGGGATGCAATAAGGCACGGTATCGCAATGATATATCAGCATTTCTCACTGGTTCCAACCATGAGCGTGCTCGACAACCTCTATCTCTCCATGAGTGCCGTTAACCCAGGTGTATCCAGGGATGATACAGAGGAGCGTGCGGAAAAACTGATCGCTGAGACAGGGTTGAGGATCCCGCTGGGGAAGACCGTGGAAGAGCTCCCTGTTGGAGTACAGCAGAGGGTTGAAATCCTTAAGGCGTTGATAAGGGATGCACGCATACTCATCCTGGATGAGCCTACAAGCGTGCTCACACCCCTCGAGGTAGAAGAATTGTTTACATCTCTTAGAAGGCTACGGGATAAAGGCATAACCATTATATTGATCACCCATAAGCTCAGGGAGGCTAAAGCGATAACGGACAGGGTGACGGTTTTAAGGAGGGGAAGCAAGGTTGGAACCGTGAAGACGAGTGAGGCATCGGAGCAGCAGCTAGCCAGGATGATGGTTGCCAGGGATGTGGAGCTAGTCATAGAGAAGCCGCCTTCAAGGGGACCCGGCAGGGAAGTACTCAGGATCGAAGACATATGGGTTAAGGGCGGTGAGGGGGTGGATGCATTGAGAGGAGTGAGCCTTGTAGTGAGAGAGGGGGAGATACTTGGCATAGCCGGTGTGCAGGGCAACGGGCAGACGGAGCTATGTGAAACAATAGCGGGGCTCAGGAAGCCGTACAAGGGGAGAATACTCCTGGACTCGAGGGATGTAACCTGGCTGGATACGAAGGAGAGGTACAGGCTTGGAATAGCATACATCCCTGAGAGCAGGAAGATAGGTTTAATCCACGACATGAGTGTTCTCGAAAACTCGATCCTTACAAGCATAGATGAATACACTGGGAGACTAGGTATTGTAAACTGGAAGAAGGCGAAGGAGAAGGCGGTTGAAGTCATCAAGGAGTACGGTGTCCAACCACCGAACCCTGATACCCCGGTTAAATTCCTCAGTGGGGGCAACCAGCAGAAGCTCATGGTGGGCAGGGAGATCGCGAGGAAACCGAGAATCCTAGTTGTTGCAGAGCCAACGCAGGGAGTCGACGTCGCTTCAACAGAGTTCATAAGGAAGAGGCTACTGGAGTTGAGGAACCAGGGTATCGGGATACTCCTTGTCTCAACGGATTTAGATGAGATATTCCAGCTCAGCGATAGGGTGGCAGTTATGTATGAGGGGAGAATCATGGGGGAGGGGCGGGTCGAGGAGTTCACACCTGAGAAAATAGGGCTCCTCATGGGTGGTGTGAATGCATAGGGAGATCCTGCTAGCGAAGATCACCAGGGTGATCGCCGAGGAGGCTCTCTCCCTTCTAATAGGCTTCGCCGCGGCAGCCGCCGTGCTACTTGTAAGCGGGTACGACCCCCTCAGGGTGTTCAGCATAATGTTCAGCGAGGGATTCAGGAACTGGAGGATACTGATGGAGCAGAGCACTCCCGTGATAGCAACTGGGCTGGCTTTTTCAATACCCATGCTGGCCGGTTTGTTTAATATAGGAGGGGAATCCCAGCTCTACATCGGGGCCTTCACAGGCCTGGTGGCAACTTACACCGTGTACAATGCTGTGGGGCAACCCCTGTTAGCCTCCTTCGCCGGGATACTTCTGGGAGCACTCGCGGGGGGTTTGTGGGGCCTTATAGTGGGTTATTTGAGAACCTATAGGAGCGTTAACGAGGTGGTTGTAGCGATAATGATGAATTGGGCTACATACTACCTCGTCCTCTACCTGATAGTCTCCAGGTTCACTGACCCCGTGTACTCGCATATGAGCGTGTTCGTGCCTCAGCCAGCTAGGTTGCCCGGTGTAGCCGGCTTCACGATCATATCCATTGTTGCCGTACTAGTATACCTTGCACTGAAGTACAGTGGGCTAGGCTACTCTATACGTGCCGTGGGGTTAAACCCCAAGGCCTCCCTCTACGCCGGCTTCAACATTGGGAGAACACTGTTATCAACCATGGCTCTCGCCGGGGGTATCGCAGGGCTCGGCGGCGCATTATTCGTGGTTTCAACAATATACTCCATTGACACAACCATGTCATCGATACATGGTCTCGGATTCCTGGGAATAGGCATAGGGTTGCTTGGTAGAAACAACCCGATCGGGATAGTGTTAGCCGGCTTATTCATAAGCGGGCTACAGTTCGGCGGTCAATGGGTTGAACTACGCACGGGTGCACCGCCCTACTTGACCGATGTAGTCATAGGCGTAGTGGTAATGGCTCTATCAGCTACATACGTGTACGAGCTGATAGCTTCAAGGATGCGGAGGGGAGGAGAATGATAGATTTCATCACGGCCCTGGTTGAAAACACCCTGTTCTCCGCTACAGTCATACTCTTCGGTGCCCTGGGAGCCATAGTCAACGAGAAGAGCGGTGTAGTCAACATAGGTGTTGAAGGAGTATTCATAGTGTCAGCTTTCTCAACAGTCTACTTCACCCTGGCGACAGGGAGCCTCCTAGCCGGAGCTGTTGCAGCCCTGCTTATCAGTGGCCTCATCGGCTTACTCCACGGGTTGCTTGCAGCCTACTTGAGGAGCGACCAGGTTATAGCAGGCGTCGGACTCAACATGGTCGCGTATGGGTTGACCATAGTGCTCATGGCGATCACTTGGGGAGACTACTCTCAGACACCGCAGATAGGGAAGATACAGAGCCTACAGTTCAACATTGCTGGAAAACCCTTCATCATCCCAGTGTTCTCAATACTAGCGTTCATCATCGGTGTGGCCGAATGGTTTATCCTCGAGAAAACCAGGTATGGATTGATCCTGAAGGCCTGCGGCGACGAGCCTAGGGCGGCTGAAGCCATGGGTGTCAACGTGTTCAGGGTCAGGGTGCTTGCAACAGTGATAGGCTCCATTCTCATGGGTCTCGGTGGGGTCTACCTCTCTGCTGAATGGTTTGGCAACTACACGAGGGCTACCACTGCTGGAAGAGGGTTCATAGCGTTGGCGAACGAGGCCTTCAGCAACTGGAATCCAGCTATGGCGGTGGCAGGGGCACTGCTCTTCGGGTTCTTCGAGGCTCTATCTATAAGTGTTCCCATAGAGCTCCAGTCGCTTCTTGGCAGGCAGTTTACGGCTGAAACATACCTGTTTAAGATGATGCCCTACCTGGCGACAATACTGGTGATAACGCTTGTGATGAAGAAGATACAGATGCCTAGGGCGCTGGGCAAGCCCTACATCAAGGAGTGATCCTGCATGGTTGGCAATGTACTGATCAAGGAGCCCCCTGGGGGAATGGGGCGTTCAGCGCTGATCGTAGGCGACCCTCATAGAGTTGAACTCCTCTCAACACTGCTCGAGGAGCCAGTGGTGAAGACGGGTGTCAGGGGATACGTCTACGCTATCGGGAAATACAGGGGTGAAAGGATATCGATCGTGACCCACGGCATAGGTGCGCCATCAGCAAGCATAGTGGTTGAGGAGTTACACCGCCTGGGAGTCAATGTAGTGGTGAGACTGGGCACTGCTGGATCCATTCAGCATGAGATACGTGTAGGAGACGTGATCCTTGCGTCAACCGCCCTCTGCAGGATAGGCGGCTGCGCTACATCAATGTACATGAGGGATTTAACACCGCCTGCGTCACCACACCCTGTTCTAGCAGCCAGGATTATTGATGCGTTAAAGGGATCCGGGGTGAAAACATGGGTTGCCCCAGTCTTCACGAGCGACGCACTCCACGCTGAAACAGAGGGGTTGATCGAGGAGCTCAGAGGCTACGGGGTCGCAGCCGTGGATATGGAGACAGCTATACTCTACACGCTTAGCTGGCTGAGGAAACTACACGCAGCATCAGTGCTCATCGTAAGCAACAACCTGGTCCAAGGGGATCAATCCATACTAGGTACCGAGGAGCTCGGCGAAGCCTTCAAGAAGGTTGCCAAGGTGATCCTCGAGGTTCTACATGACTACAGCTGAAAAACCCGCCCTCAAGGCGAGCTGGCGAAAGCCCGGTGCTTTTTAACATCCCTGCTCCTGTGGATACTGAAACACTCCTGGAGACCCAGCGCGCAGTGAACGTGGATTCGAATAAGTGTGGGAGCCCGTTGCATTCCACGGCTCATCGTATTCGTGCATGTTTTGAGCCGTTGGCTTAATACATGGCACAGTGTCCTCGATGCACGCCGGTGTCTTAAGCAATGCAACCCTGTGACACGATATCATGGGTAATACTTTCGAGGGGTGATCACGTAGTGCCCTGGTTGATGCACCCAGGTTTAACGGGGTCGGTGTCCCTGGGTTGTGGCGTAAGGGTATTACTGCACCGCTTATTTAACCATGTGATGTTGGCTTGCTGCATGTAGCAATACATGTATAGTAAGCCGTGTTAATGCACACGGCTCCAAGACATGGATAAATATGCCTAAACCGGTGAGTATTACCCTTGAAGGGTGATCATGTAGACTGTGCCATGCTACACCTAGATCATTTCACTGAAGCACCGTGGGGGTCCTGGTCATGGGTATTACCATGCTTTGCATGCTATACTTGTTTCATTTGTTTATACGGTTTTCAAATCTGATGTCGCGATGCCGTTAACTGTGTCCTGGATTCTTCGCTCGTGTCTCTGTTACATGCTATATGGGTATTACTGATACAGGGTGATCATGTAGAGGGCTGCATTATTGACCTAGGTGTAACAGGGGTCTGGGCTACTGATACACCTGTATGGGTGTTACCTGCATTGATCCATGTTTCAGAGTCCGATTCCTGGTCACGTGTGCCGTGATCCTGCACGCTTACCCCTCGACCACGGTTTAATACTCTTCCACGGGTTTTTCAACAGGGGGTTCCTTTAGCTGGTGGATGCGTCCTCGACGTGGATGGATCACTGGTTAACTGCCCTCCGCTACAGTTAATAAGCGATTAACTACCCCTAGTGATCACGTGACACATGCATCAGCCATGCACTCCTATACGAGGCATGTGAAGCATGCAGGGGATGCGTACCCGTATCCTCCGGGCTCCTCCAGGATGCTTAAATACAAGGGCATGTAGAGTGTATCGTGGTGGAGCATGTTGATCGATGAAGGGGACGCCGTTAAGAAGGCTGTGGAAGCCGTTGCTGTGCTAATGGTTGCCTCAGCTAAGACCGCGCCGAAGGCCCGTGGAGTAGACAACATCGTTTGCATGGTGGTGACCGATAAAGGGATCCTGGAGAAGCTGGCGGCGAAGATGAGGGAGCTTGCAGGAAGGTATGGAGCGTTCTTCGAAAGGGATGCCGACAGTGTTGCGGGCAGCGACGCAGTAGTGTTGATTGGCTGTAGACTCGTAAAGCTCAGCCTAGTTAAGCCGGATAAGTGGCT
This sequence comes from Desulfurococcus mucosus DSM 2162, assembly GCF_000186365.1. Taxonomy (NCBI): domain Archaea; kingdom Thermoproteati; phylum Thermoproteota; class Thermoprotei; order Desulfurococcales; family Desulfurococcaceae; genus Desulfurococcus; species Desulfurococcus mucosus. The sequence goes on along the minus strand of NC_014961.1, from coordinate 12,622 downwards.
CCTCGACGCTGACACAGTTAACTCGGTGGTGAACCTGGGTATAGCACTCGGCTCAGCCGTTAAAACAGCCTCCATGCTCAACATCGACAACAGAATAATGTTCTCAGTCGGCGTTGCAGCCCAGGAGCTCGGGCTACTTGACGCGGACATAGTCTACGGGGTGCCCTTATCCATCAGGGGAAAGAACATGTATTTCGACAGGCAGCAGTCCTCGGCGAGGAAGCCTTGATCAAGGTTAAACTACTTCCAAGGAACATAGAGGTGGAGGTCGACGCTGAAGAGGCTGAGGTACAGGTGATCCTGGAGAAGCTGAGGAACGAGCTCTCAAGCGATGGAGTCCTAGTCCTCGTCAACGGGAGGCTAGTAGAGGACATGAGGCGCGTCGTCAGGAAAGGGGATACAGTGGTGGTTGTCGAGGAGTTCCTGGGGGGTTGAATCCAGGGCTTCAAGCCGGAACCATGGGAGAGCTTAAGAGGGTGGAAGAAAATACTTGTTAACGGGGGCCGGGGGCATGAGGGTTACACTCGTAGTGCTCGGGAGAGCCAGCGACTACGCCGGTGTAAACATGGCTGAACTAGAGTTGCCGGAGAACTCGACTCTGAAGGATGCTATACGTGCTCTAAGTGAGCGCACGAACCCGGTGCTCTACGAGAGATACATTAACGGGCACTACATATTTGTAACCCTGGTCAACGGCAAACCCGTCCTCTCACCCGAGACACCGTTAAAGGATGGCGACAGGATCACGCTTGTAACCCCTGAGATGGGTGGCTAAGCCCCTCGACCACCGCACCCGGCTTACCGCAGTGCTTCTCGAAGTCGCCGCACTTCACCTCGATAACCTCTATAGAGGGGGCTTTAGCGTTGAAGAGGAGTATTCTGCCGGCCATCACGTCGCCGTACCCTAGGATCAGTTTGAAGACCTCGTTGACCTCAAGCAGTCCCAGTAAGCCCGGTATGTGTGGCATGACTATTACCCTACCCTTCTCCCTGGCTCTAACCCCATGGAACAAGTATCTCAGGCAAGGGGTTTTACCAGGTATGACCACCGTTAACTGGCCATAGTGTTCTCCAACCCCAGCGTGGACCAGGGGCTTACCGTGCCTCCACGCCGCCTCATCCAGGGTGAAGCGTGTCTCCCAGTTGTCGAGTGCATCGACAACTATGTCGACGCGCTGCATCACCTCGTCTAGTAGTTCCCTGGTTATGGAGGCCTGCACCGGTTCCAGGAGCACGTTCGGGTTCAGTCTGCGCAGTCTTTCATATGCCGCCGTGACCTTCGACCTACCTATGTCGTCCACAGTGTAGAGTATCTGTCTCTGAAGGTTGCTTAACTCGACTAGGCCCTCGTCTATGAATATTATCCTGCCTACTCCAGCCGCGGTCAAATAGTATAGTACGGCTGACCCAAGCCCGCCTGCCCCGGCAACCAGGATGCTCGTGTTCTTGAGCTTCGCCTGCCCCTCCACGCCTATAATGGGCAGCTGCCTACTATACCTCTCCAATTCCTCCTCGCTTAGAGCCACCTATACCACCCGGCTCAACCACCCGACTTAACCAGGTAGACTAGGACTTCGTCACCGTCCCCGAGGACCTCGTCCTCCGTCAACGGGACCCCGTTCCTTAAAACAATGTGCTCCGACCTCGATAAGCCGAGGCGTTCAAGCAGCTCGGAGACACGTATCCCCGCGGCCTCCACGATCCTAGGTGACTGCTCCCCCGCCACCCTCACCTTTATCATTAAGGGCTCCCCCGCCACCTAGTATCTGTGAAGGCCTTATATAAAACGGTATCCGCCCATCATGATAGTTCCTTATAATGGTTCTAGCAGCCTCCTCTATCAAGGGCTCCCTTGTCGCCTTGTAGAACCAGCCGCGTTTAACAGCGAGCTCCTCCAGGATCCTCAGGGGGTTGGTTTCAGCTATACCGTATGCCTTCTTAAAGGCGTCTGGATGGTAGCGTAGTATCCTCTCTATGAGCTTCACCGCGGGCGGCACAGGGTCGTCGAGCTTCTCCGGGGGAAAGCCCCTTATAACCATCTCGAGCTCCCCGCCTTCAACAGGTATTACACCGGGGGAGTCGACGACCATTATATCCTTGTCAACCCTGTAAACCTGGAAATGCCTCGTGTAACCAGGGCTCCCAGGGTATGGGCTTGTGGATGCCGAGTGCCTTCCCTTCAACCCGTTGATTATGGAGGACTTCCCTACCTTGGGGTACCCTGCTACAGCCACCAGTGTCGGCAGTGACGGTGCCACCCTACGTATGGTTCTCCTCAGCCTCAATGTACCCATGTGTCTTGCCGCAGCCATGTAGACTGTTGTATACCCTTTCTCAGTGAAGTACTCCTTCCACTCCTCGGCGACACTCCTTGGAACCAGGTCCGCCTTGTTCAACACGAGGATGAGTTTCCTCCCATTCCTCTCCACCATGGACTCCAGTCTCCTGCTGAAGGTGCTCAAGGGATCCCTTGAGTCGAGCACCATTAACACTACATCTACCCTGGACACCATTTTCTCGAGCTGGCTCCATGAGGCAAGCGTGAAGCCTCCGCGGCTACTCATAGTTGTCGAACCTCGACAATACTTCTGGGGGAAGTATTGGCAGCCAATCTATCCTGATGCCTGGGGCCAGGTTAACCCTCCCCTCTAACACGCCTACTATCAGCCTGGCTACCTCGCCTGGAGACGCGTTTGATGTATCCACCTCGTATACCTTTCCCTCCCCGAAGGCTTCAACAGCATTGTATGAGACTACACCCAGTATCTCGGCCATAACGTTCTCATTTATCTTCCTCCTACCCCACCCCCTTGACTCAAGCCTCTCCGCGAGCACGAGCGGGTGAGCCCTTAAAACAAACACTTTCTCAACCACATCTGGCTCCAGGATCTCAGGGTAATGCGTGCTGACTATGAGACGGCCCTCAACACTCTCCGCTAACGCGGAGACCTCGCGGGACAATGCATCCTCATCGATCACATAGCTACCTGTCTCAGCATCGAAGCCTGCAACAAGCCCTTTCTCCACCGCGTAACTCCCGAGCTCCACCAGTGGGAAACCAGTTAGAGAAGCCAGCTCCCTGGCAACACTCGTCTTACCGGTGCCTGGTACACCAGCCACAACCAAGAGTAAACCCATGGAGAGAGCACCCCTGTGAAATAACAGTGTCACCCCTATTATTGATTGCCAAGGATGCGTGGCCAAAGCTTTTTAACGCAGCCAACTATAAACATGTTATAAGTCTACTGGTGGGTGATTTGAGCCTACAGCAGTTATCCAAGAAGCCTGGGGAAATAGCCTACACCCTCCCGAAGCTACGCGGCGGCGAGGAAGCCCTCTCGCTTACGGCAAGCGTGTGCCCATACTGCTACAGGGTTCTCCCAGCAGTCATAGTTGAGAGGGAGGGGAAGGTCTACATCAGGAGGGTATGCCCCGAGCACGGGGAGATAGAGGAACTCTACTATGGGGATGTAGAGTTCTACAAGAGGGTTACAAAGTACACGGAGGATGGAAGGGGTACTAGACACATATACACGCAGGTTAAAACCCTCTGCCCCTTCAACTGTGGATTATGCCCCATGCACAAGCAGCACACCGCATTAGTCAACATGGTTGTCACGAACAGGTGTAATCTCTCCTGCTGGTACTGCTTCTTCTACTCTGAGGCCGCTGGATACGTCTACGAGCCCAGCTTGGAGCAGATAAGAGGGATGGTTAGGAGCATTAAGAAGCAGGGGGTAACGGTTGCAATACAGCTCACAGGCGGAGAACCCCTGCTGAGAGAGGACTTGGTCGACATAGTTAAACTGCTAAGGGAGGAGGGTGTTAGACACATACAGCTGAACACTAACGGGATAAAGTTCGCAGAGCTCTACCTTGAGGATCCTGGAAAAGCCGTCGAATACGCTAGGCAGCTCAGAGTCAACGGCGTGAACACCGTGTACCTCAGCTTCGACGGCGTCTCACCTGTGACAAACTGGAAGAACCACTGGGAGATACCATACATCTTCGAAACCTTTAGGAAAGCCGGCATGACCAGCGTGGTACTAGTCCCCACTGTCATCAAGGGCGTTAACACACACGAGCTCGGTGCAATAGTCAGGTTCGCTGCTAAACACATAGATATTGTTAGAGCCGTCAACTTCCAGCCGGTGAGCCTCACAGGCTACATGAAGAAGCATGAAAGGGATAAATACAGGGTGACAATACCCGAGGTCGCCAAGCTCATCGAGGAGCAGACCGGTGGAGAAGTACCTAGGGAGGCATGGTTCCCTGTGAACGTGAGCGCCGTGTTCTCGAGGTTCATAGAGGGGTTCAGCGGCGAGTTCAAGTTCGAGATGAGCAACCACCCTATCTGCGGCGTTGGAACATACGTCTACGTTGAGAGAGAGAACAGCGGGGTGAAGCTGACACCTATAACGAGCTTCGTCGACGTGGAGGGGCTCCTCGAGTACCTTAGGGAGAAGTGGGAGGATCTAGTAGCAGGCTCCAACAGGTATGTGACCGGGCTCAAAGTACTCTACTCTATAAGGAAGTTCATAGACCCGAGTAAGCAGCCGGAGGGCTTCGACCTCTACAAGCTACTATTCAACATAGTTGTTAAGAGGAGCTATGACGCCCTAGGGGAACTACACTACAGGCTACTCTTCCTGGGGCAAATGCACTTCATGGACTTATACAACTACGATATTCAGAGAGTGCAACGCTGCAACATACACTACTCTACGCCAGACGGCAGGCTGATCCCGTTCTGCGCATTCAACATATTTGACGACATATACAGGGATAAGATACAGAGGGAGCATGGGATCCCGCTCGAAGAATACTCCAGGAAGTATGGTATGCCTAAGGGCATGGTCACCAGGAAGTATGTCAGGGACAGGAGGAGGCTTGAATCAAGCGAACTATACAAGTTGACCTATGAGGGAGTATTGATGCCGGGGAAGTGAAAAAGGCTTAAACCTTTGTAGCCATGTATTTCCCGGAGAACCTATACTTTCCCGCTCTTCAGGAAGTCCTTTATCAACCCTATTCCAACAGGTGCAAAGTATGCTACAGCTATCAGGTTGGGAATGGCCATTAACCCGTTCATAGTGTCAGCGAAATCCCAGAACGCCTTGAACAACCCGGCTGAGACAGCAGCCGGGATTATCGGTATAACCCACATAACCCTCCATATCCACATCAAGGGCTTCTCGGGTAACCCAAGCGTCTTGCTCCAGAAGTAGAGCCAGTTTACCTCACCATACCATTCCCACGTCAGCAGCGTCGTGTACGCGAACAACGCTAGTGCTATGCCGAGTATGGGCGGGGCCCACCCGCCGTAAGCCCTGTAGAAGGCCTCCATGGCGAGCGCTGCACCGTCTAGGTCCGGCCTCTCGATGTATACGCGTGTAACAACATCAACTATGCCGGTCATAGTGCATATCACTATAGTGTCCATGAAGACCTCGAAGACCCCGTAGAGCCCTACTCTACCGGGGTGATCCACGGTCATATATGCATATGCGTTAGGGGCACTGCCCAAGCCAGCCTCATTCGAGAACAATCCCCTTGCAAACCCGTATCTGATAGCAGAGTACACCATCCAGCCGGCTAAGCCTCCTGCAGCTGCCTGAGGCGTGAACGCATAGGTGAATATCTCCTTTATAGCCAACGGGAAGTTACCCGCGTACTTCACCCATATAATGAGGCTTGCAGCGATATACCAGAAAGCCATGAAGGGCACCAGGTAGTTGGATACGTCGGCTATCCTCCTTATGCCTCCGAGAACAACCAGGGCCGTGAACACGAACATCAGGACGCCGGCTACAAGCCTCGCCAACCCTGGGTCCCATCCATACCCCTTAGCTATGTACTCGACGCCGAGCGCCACGTTGTTGGCTTGCACAGTGTTACCTATGCCGTATGCAGCGATAAATGTGAACACCGAGAACACCACGGCGAGCGCCGGCCCAATTACCGGCACCAGCCTAATGTAGTATGGTGTACCGCCCTCAACCCTTCCATCCGGGGTAATCCTCCTCGACCACGCCGCCAGGGTTGCCTCAACAGCCTTAGTGCCCATGCCCAGTATGGCGCACACCCACATCCAGAACAGGGCTCCCGCCCCACCTAAGTGCACCGCTGTGGATACCCCTGCTATGTTGCCCACGCCGACTGTCGCACCCATCACGGCTGCGAAAAGCGCGAAGGGCTTCACCTCGCCTTTCCCGCCCGTACCCTTATAGAGGAGGTTCTTGAATGCTTTACCAAGGTATCGAACCTGGAAGAAACCGCCGAGTATGGCTATAGCTACCCCTGTTCCAACCAGTATCATTATCGCGGGTAGTCCCCATACTAGTCCATCGATATACCTTATTAGCTCGATTACATCCATCCTGCTCCCCCTTAGATATCTACCCGGGCATAGTATTTAAATGTTCCCCAATATGTGTGGGAAAAGTATTTATACTTCCAGACACATAATACTCCTCCGAGGTGTACATGGATGAGTGGAGAAAACATCCCACGAGGGCCGACACCCCTCTCACTCGCCACATGGCTGGCATCCATAATAGTGGTAGCATCACTCCTCCTGGCACTAGGCTTCTCAACCGGCGTGGAAGACGTGTTGAATAACTGGCCCGCCCACATATCCATCGTGCTGCTACTGATACTACTGGAGCTAGCTGCATGGATAGCTGGCAGGAAGCGGGCTCAGGCCGGCTGAAGCCAGCGCATTAACCGTTATTCAACTGGTGCTTAACCAATGGGTTCCCCAAGCCGGGCACGTGGCACGAGCTCCCAGCTCATAGAGAAATATAAGAGGTACGTCTCAGGTAGTCAGGCGTTCAAGTACTTCCCAATGATCGTTGGGAAAGCGTTGAACGCGAGGATATGGGACACCGATGGAAGGGAGTATATAGACTTCCTGTCGAGCGCTGCCACGTATAATGTCGGACACAGTAATAGGGAAGTACTGGAAGCAGTGAAGACGCAGCTAGACAAGTTCATACATTACTGCCTCTACCTCTACCATGAACCAGTAGTGGAGCTGGCTGAGCTCCTCGCAGGCATCACTCCAGGCTCCTTCGAGAAAAAAGTCGCATTCGGACTGAGCGGCGGAGACGCTAACGACGCAGCGTTGAAGGCTGCACTAGTCTATACGCGTAGACGCGTCATCGTGTCCTTCGACTACTCCTACCATGGGACAACAGCCCTCGACATAGCTGTAAGCGGCTCCTTCAGCCCCGAGCTACGCGGGTTAATGCCGTTCAGGGATGTGTACTTCGCCGAGTACCCGGATACCTATAGGTGTATAGGCGGCGTCGAAGACCCTGAGGAATGCGGCGAGCTATATTTATCCAGGTTCGAGGAGTTGTTGAAGAAGATCGGGGGCTCCAATGTAGCAGCCATAATACTTGAACCTGTTCAGGGGGACGGGGGAGTCCTGATACCGCCGGCGAACTTCATTAAAGGGGTGAGGAAGATGGCAAGCGAACACGGGATCGTGCTAATAGATGACGAAGTGCAGACCGGCATGGGGAGAACCGGTAGACTATTCGCCATAGAGCACTACTCCGTGGAGCCGGACCTAATGGTGCTGGGCAAGGCGCTTGGAGGCGGGATGCCTGTATCCGCCGTCGTCGGGAGGAGCGATATCATGGATTCAGCCCCACCCCAGTCATTCTTCGCGACCTCCGCCGCGCATGCAGCCTCGGTTGCCGCCGCAATAGCAGTGGTGAAATACGTCACCAGGAACAACCTGCATGAGAGGGCCAGGGAGATGGGTGAGTACGCGTTGAAGAGGCTCAACGAGTTAAAGGAGAAGTATGAAGTAGTGGGCGATGTGAGAGGGTTAGGCTTAATGATAGGGGTTGACATAGTTGTAGATAAGAAGAGCAAGAGGCCTGATAGAGCGAAGGCGTTGAAGATAATATGGAGGGCGTGGGAAAAGGGATTGGTGATGATGACCTACGGTAAATACGGCAACGTCCTCAGAATAGCCCCACCCTTAACCATACCGAGGGAAGACCTCGACAAGGGGATAGATATCATCGAGGAGTCCGTGAAGGATGTTTTAGAGGGAAAGGTCCCGGATGAAGTAGTTGACAAGATGACAGCGTGGAAGTAAAGGTAGCCGGGCGGGGATTCGAACCCCGGTCACGGGGGCTCTCCCCACCGCGGCCGCCTGACCCTACCCTAATAATCCGGTAGCCGGGCTTTTAAGTTTTTCCACATGCACCAGGCATCCTCCGGGAATCTGTTCATAGGGTCGCAGGAACCCACCCTAGGTGTTGACTGGGCTGGCTTAGAAGGGTCAGGCGGCCGGGGGTGGGCCAGAGCCCCGCATCCTTGGCCGCTAGACGACCCGGCTTCCTCAATACATTAGATATGGGGGTTGCAGGTTTTTAAAGCTCATCGCATAGAGGGCGGTATGCTTTAAAATCCCGGGTGCGTATCCATGAAAATTGCTGGGCCCGTAGCTCAGCTTGGTAGAGCGGCGGGCTTTTAACCCGTAGGTCCCGGGTTCGAATCCCGGCGGGCCCGCGTCACCCGCCACACCGGCGCGCCGACCAGTCTGCTACAGCTACTCAACGCTTATCAAGGCTGAGAGGGGAGATGAACATGCCGTACTTGTCGAGGGCATGCTTAAGCCTCCTCTTCTGCTCTATCAGCGTGTCGAAGAAGAGCCTTGGTGTTCCAGGTATGTTCTCGTATATTCTAAGTATCCTCTCAGCTTTCTCCAAGTGCTTGCCTACTCTCACCGTGAAGAGTTTCTCGTAGAGTTCTATGGAGAACTCCTTCCCCAGCTCTCTCTTGAAGAGCACGGCTAGATCCTCATAGACAGGTATGAGGCCTGTAGGCGTCTCCAATGCATCTACCTCATTGTTCACCCTGAGCGCCATCCACTTCAACCAGACCCTTTTATCCACTTTCTCCGTGAGGTATCTCCCGGCCTCATCCCTCAGGAAGTAGTTGACGCCATATATCCTGGGCTGCTTCTCGAGTCCGTCGCCGAACCTGAAGTGTAACTCAATGAACTCTCCCGGCGACACTGAGAGAAAGTCTAGTATGGCGAATGGATTAAACTCTCTTTCACCCGCCTTCCCGAGCACAGCAGTGGTTCTCTCCGATTCAAGGGAGGCACCTTTCGTGACTATGCCGTGAACCCAGTTGAAGGCTTCTTCAACGGGGACCCATGTGTCAGAGTCTCTGCCACCGAAGATCATGCCGCTGACTGGAACACCGTTGGGATCATTTATCCTGGGGTCGACTTTACTCAGGTAGAATATGCTCGTAGTGAACCTCGCATTCGGATGAGATGGAGGAATAGGCCTCCCTTTTTCATCCAGCTTGCCGGGCCACCATTCACCAGCGTAGTTTACCCCTCTCCTAGGCTCACTCGGCTTCCCATTCCACCATACCTCGCCATCCTCGGTTAGAAGAACATTGCTGAATATTACCTCGGTTTCCCTTGATGAAAGTATCCCGTAGATCTCCGGGTCATCCACCGGGTTCACGCCGTCTATTATCCCGAACATCCCTATCTCAGGGTTGACGGCTCTCGCCTCCCCGTTAACATTCCTTATCATGGCTAGATCGTCGCCTACAACGGTGTCCGCTATCAGGGCCGTGGATGTCTTCCCGCATCCAGCTGGAAATGCACCGGTGAAATAGGAGATAGTGTCACCGGTGCCCTTCACCCCTACTATGAACATGTGCTCGCATAGCCAGTTCTCCCTGTACCCCTGGTTAACACAGAGCCTCAGCGACAGCTTCTTCAAGCCAACGGTGTTCCCAGCGTACTGTGTGTTAACGCTGTAGGTTATGTTGTCCACTGTGTCTATGTATATTCTCCTCTTCGATATATTCCTGCTCCAACCATACTCGTTTAACTCTCCTGCACTATGGAGGAACCTCATGTATCTCATGGAGCCTCCTTTCTCAACGAACACATCGTAGCACACCCTGTACAATATGTTCTCGCTGTGCATGACGTACGCGGAGTCAGTTACTTGAACCCCGTATAGTGTGAATGGTGAGCCCCGGGGTCCGAAACAGTAGAACCCTATGTACATCTCCTTGCCGCGCATTATGCCCCGGTAGATCTCCCTGAGCTCCCTTAAACCCTCATCCCTGTTCCCAGTGTTAACCATTGGGATTGGAGAGCCTCCCGGGGTCAGGATCCTCGTGTTCTCCCTATCCCTCGCTAGATCGTAGATACCGTCGAAGTGAACAGTGTGCCTGGGATTATACCGGCTCGGTATCTCCTCCCGTTTCTCAACCGCCCTCATCCTAATGTACTCTAAATCCTCCCTGCTGCCCGTGTTCACGAAGACCGAGGCGGGTTCAAGTAGCTCCACTACCTCGGTAATCCATTCGAGAAGCCTTCTGTCGCTTATCCGGGAGAGCCTCTCCACGGCTCTTTCATCAGCATACCTGGAGAGACGGGTAAGCAGGCCGGTCACTGATGCATCCACGCCCCTCACCCCCACTTTGACACGATGATGCCTCATTCAATCTATAAATATTGGGTTCAACACCCTCAACATGGATGCGTGCGGGACCCATGACCCCGCTTCTCAACACAGGACACATTGGTTGAGCCACAGCCGGGAGAGCGATGACGCTATCATGTCAGCTATTCTAAGCGGCTCAGGCTCAGGGCTATATATGCACGTCTGCCTCAGGATGGACACGGCTTCACCAAGGCTGATCCCTGTGTAGGCTACCTGGATGGGTCTCCACGGTGTCTCCACAGGAACGAGGCTATTATAGTAGTCTCTTATAACCCGGAACCTCTCCTCCCAGTCAGCGAAGTGCTTCAGCAACGCTGCCTTGACTCTTTCAAGGTTAAGGGGGTGTAGTTGCACAGCTATCACGGGTTTCCCTGTCTCACTGCTCAGGGAGAAGGGGTCTACGACGTCGAAACCAGCGTATGTGACTCCGTCTAGCATTATCACTCCGCCACCTAGGAGCCTCGACATCTCCCTTACAGCTACATGGGTCCATCCGCCGTCAACAATTATCCTGGAGGCAGCTATGTTGATGATCCTGGATGAACCACATGTCTTAACCCCCACTACATAGGTGTCCCCCCTACCACCCTTGTACTCGACGGGGAAGAAGCCGTCGTCGTATGCCTCCACGGTGACTAGGCCGCAGTCCTGCATCAGCCTACCACGCTGCCCGTTTATGCCTCAACGTCTTTCAAAGCCTCCTTAACCACCTGGAGCACATCCTTCTTAACTCTCACCACCTTTGTGACACCGTACCTTCCCCTGCTAATGGTCTCAGAGGTTATCAACCCCATCATGTCTAGCTGCATAAGTATCTCGCTGATCCTCCTCGGGGAAAGAGGCTCGTACTTCAAGCTCTTCATGGACTCAGCGTATGCCGCGTATATTTCCCCGGTTGTCGCCGAACCCTTCGCTTCAACGAGCTCAACTATCTTCTTCAACACTATCTTCTGATGCAGTGGCAGTGTCACAACGCTTTGATATATTCTACCCTCCTCGATCTCAAGGGTTGCCTTCTTGACGTGCTCTATGGTTACCCTGTCGGCTCCCTCGCGATCCGCTATCTCCCCTGACACCCTGAGTAGGTCGAGGGCTCTCCTTGCATCACCGTGCTCTCTAGCAGCTAGTGCTGCACAATACGATATCACTCCATCATCTATCACACCGGGGTTGAATGCTAACTCAGCCCTCTGCCTCAGTATGGTGTAGAGTTGCTCAGCATTGTAGGGCGGGAAAACCATCTCAACCTCCCCCATGCTCGACCTCACCCTTGGATCAAGGTTTTCCACGAAGTTTATGTCATTGGTTATACCGACTAGGACTATCTTCGCCCTGGTTAACTCCTCGTTGGCTCTCACAAGCTTATATATCAAGTCGTCGCCTTCACGTTTAACATAGTAGTCCACTTCATCGAGCACCACTATGTGGAGGCCGCCCCAGCTCTCCAGCGCGTTAATATACCTCCTATACACCTCGCTCACCGCAAGCCCCGTGTGAGGTATCCTGAGGCCTATGCTCTGCGCTATGCTTGCTATCACCCTGTACGTTGTGTCAAGCTTCCTAGTGTTGACATAGGCGTAGTCGAGCCTAGTGCTCAGCATGGAAGCCTTCTCCTTGAGCTTGCCCACCACGTACTTCGCTACCACGGTTTTCCCGGTTCCCGTTAACCCGTATATCAGGACATTGCTTGGCCTTATACCCTGAGCCGAGACAAGCAGGTGCTCAGCCAGCTTCTTGATCTCGTTCTCCCTGTGGGGCAGGGTGTCAGGTATGTAGTCGGGGTGCAACACCTCCCTGTTCTTAAACACCTTTGATGCAAATCCCCGCTTCTTTATGAGCTCATCGATTATGTCCTCCAAGACCAACACCCGTGTCAGCCAAGCCGGGAAACACTTATCTGACCTCCTCCCCGCCCTTTAGGGCGGGGGTTCCCTTGGGGCGGTTCATTGGTTCCCCGCATTTGTTCGGGTTTACATCTGTCATTTGCGGGGCAGTCGGGGTGGTCAGAGATCCCCCCATCTGGTTGTCTCTGCTCGGGAACAACCCCTCGTTCACGAAGGGTTGCAGCCCCCTCATCGCTAAATACCTTTCCTCATCACCATCACCTATACATAAAA